>CAJOMT010000053.1 GCA_905235815.1 uncultured Clostridia bacterium | reverse complement strand
AATATCGAACTCGAATTTACGAGCGATGCGATATCGAAGATAGCCGAACTCTCTGCGGAGATAAACGCTACCGCCGAAGATATAGGCGCAAGGCGCTTGCATACGGTAATGGAAAATCTATTAGAGGACATATCGTTTAATGCGGGCGGAGATATACCTTTGACGAAAGTTACGATAGACGGAAATTACGTCGAGGAACATCTCTCGTCTATAATCGAACAGCAGAGCGTCAAGAAATACATTTTGTAAGAGGTAGTAAAATGATAAATATTCCTAAAGGTACCAAAGACGTATTGCCGGACGAAAGTTATAAGTGGCAATATATAGAAAAGACGGCGAGAGAAGTTGCGTCGCTATATTCTTTAAACGAGATAAGAACTCCCACTTTTGAGCATACCGAACTCTTTTTAAGGGGCGTTGGTGAAACTACCGACGTCGTCAATAAGGAGATGTATACCTTTTTAGACAAGGGCGAGAGGAGTATGACTTTAAAGCCCGAGGGTACGGCGGGGGTTGCGAGGAGTTTTATCGAAAACGGACTTTTTAATCGGGCAATGCCGCTTAAAATGTACTATATAACGCCGGTTTTCAGATATGAAAATCCCCAAAAAGGAAGGCTCAGAGAGCATCACCAATTCGGCGTTGAGATATACGGCGGCGAGGGGGCGGACGTAGACGCAGAAGTCATAGGGCTTGCTAAAAATCTGTTGAACAGGCTCGGCTTAAAGGTAAGACTTTATATCAACAGTATGGGCTGTCCGACTTGCAGAAAGGAATATAACGCCGCATTAAAGGGGTATTTTTCGGATAAACTCGACGGACTTTGCCCAACTTGCAGAGAGCGTTACTCAAAAAATCCGCTCAGGATATTGGACTGCAAGGAAGATACTTGTAAAAAACTTTGCAAAGACGCACCGAAAATAACGGATTACCTTTGCGACGATTGCAAGGCGCATTTCGAAAGACTGAAAACGCTCCTTAAAATTTCGGACATTGACTACGAAGTCAATCCGTTTATAGTAAGGGGATTAGACTATTATACGAGGACGGTATTCGAGTTCGTAACCGATTCGCTCGGTTCGCAAGGCACGGTTTGCGGCGGCGGCAGATACGACAATCTTATAGAGAGCCTTGGCGGAAATCCCACTTCGGGAGTCGGGTTCGGAATGGGAATAGAGAGAGTCCTTATGCTTATGGAAGCGGAAGGGGTTGAAATCCCAAAGCCTGAGCCTGTAAAACTTTTTATAGCGACGATGGGCGAGGCGGCGTATAATAAGGCGTTTGAAATAGTTACCGCTTTAAGGCGTGCGGGAGTCAAAGCGGAGATAGATCACCTCGGCAGAGGCGTTAAGGCGCAGTTTAAATATGCGGATAAAATTTCCGCCGAATACGTGGCGACAATAGGCGATAACGAACTTATAGAGGGACATTTGAAAGTAAAACGAATGTCTGACGGCAGTGTTTTCGACGTAGCGACGGACGAACTTTCGGCATATTTTGCCGAGAACTGAACAAACTGTAAAAAAAATCGGAGGTAAAGTTATGGAAGAAATTATAAACGTATTAGACGACGAATTCGAGCGAGAGGTAATAAATTCAGATAAGCCGGTACTCGTAGATTTTTGGGCGTCTTGGTGTATGCCGTGTAAGATGCAGGGCGACGTCTTAAGAGAAATCGCACCCGATTTAAACGGCAAAGTCAAAATAGTAAAAGTCAACGTGGACGAATGTGAAAAAGTGGCAGGGAAGTACGGAATTTCCGCAATACCTACGCTTATGGTGTTTGCCCACGGAGAAATGCAGGAAAAGTCGGTTGGGTTATCTTCTAAAAAGGAACTCAGCGAACTGCTTTTGAAGTATATGTGAGTACAATTTAGGTGACTGCCGCAGTTTAAGATTTTAGCGCGGCGGTCATTTTTTATTCGATATGTTATCTAACACTAACAAAACCCCGCATTTTATCTTGCTTTTTGACGGTTTTTTATTTGACAAACAAACAGTTTTAGTGTATAATAGTAGTGTATGTATAAAACTCACTACAAGGAGGGCTAAAATGGCTCATTTAAGCGAAGCGGCGGTTGTAAAAATCAACGAGATATGCGATAGATATATCTCTGAACCCACACCGCTGATGATGATTTTGAGCGATATTCAAAAGGAGTACGGCTATATTCCTCTCGAAGTTCAGGAACTCGTTTCCGAAAGGACGGGTATTTCGGTTGCGGAAATTTACGGCGTAGTAACTTTTTATTCGTTTTTCTCGCTCAAACCGAAGGGTAAATACGTAATCGGCTGTTGTCTCGGAACTGCTTGTTACGTAAAAGGCGCACAGCAAATTATCGATAAGTTTTCGGACATTCTGGGTATTAAACCCGGTGAAACCACTGAAGACGGATTGTTCACTATCGACGCATTGCGTTGCATAGGCGCATGCGGAATAGCGCCCGCAGTTTCTATTAACGGCACTGTATATCCGAAGATGACGGTGGACAGCGTTCCCAAGATTATCGACGAATATAAGGCAAATGGAGGCGCACAATGATAAATAATTTTGACGAACTTAAACAAACTACGAATAAGTGCACCGAATGTTTAAACGCTAAATTTTCGGGTGCGGACGGCAAAAGACACATAGTCTTGTGCGGCGGTACGGGTTGTCTTTCTTCTCATTCGAGCGAAATTATGGAGAGATTCAAAGTCGTTTTGAAAGAGAAAGGTTTAGACGACAAAGTAACCGTAAACCAAGTAGGTTGTTTCGGCTTTTGCTCGCAAGGACCTTTCGTTAAGATCTATCCCGAAGATACTCTTTACAGAATGGTAAAGATCGCCGACGTAGACGAAATCGTCGAGAAAGATATAGAGGGCGGCGAGATAGTCGAAAGACTTTTGTACGTAGATCCTGCTACGAAAGAAAAAGTCAATAAACAAGACGATATAAACTTCTATAAAAAGCAAGTAAGAATAGCCCTTCACGGCTGCGGCAGCATCAATCCCGAAAATATCGACGAGGCTCTCGGCAGCGGTGCGTTCCAAGGCTTAGCGAGAGCGCTTAAAATGGACAGAGCGGACGTCATCAAAGAGATATCCGATTCTGGGCTTCGAGGCAGAGGCGGCGGCGGATTCCCGACCGGAAGAAAATGGCAATTCGCTTATGCGCAAGAAAGCGATGAGAAATACGTCGTATGTAACGGCGACGAGGGCGACCCGGGCGCATTTATGGACAGATCCATTTTAGAGGGTAACCCACTCGGAGTTATCGAGGGTATGATGATAGCAGGTTACGCTATCGGCGCTAAAAACGGTTATTTTTACGTGCGTGCCGAATACCCCATTGCCGTAAACAGACTTAGAATTGCAATCAAGCAAGCAGAAGAAAAAGGACTTCTCGGCGATAATATTCTCGGAACCGATTTTTCGTTCAGAGTGCATATAAGGCTCGGCGCAGGCGCATTCGTCTGCGGTGAAGAGACGGCGCTTTTGAATTCTATCGAAGGACAAAGAGGTATGCCTCGTCCACGTCCGCCGTTCCCGGCAGTCAAGGGCTTGTGGCAGAAACCGACCATTATAAATAACGTTGAAACTTTGGCGACCGTTCCGTTTATTTTGAGAGAGGGCGCAAGCGAATTCGTTAAATACGGTACTGAAAAATCCAAGGGAACGAAAGTTTTCGCTTTGGGCGGCAAGATAAACAACGTAGGACTTGTTGAAGTTCCTATGGGAACGACTTTGAGAGAACTCGTTTACGATATCGGCGGCGGAATCCCGAACGGAAAGGAATTCAAGGCAATTCAGACGGGCGGACCGTCAGGCGGCTGCTTGACGAAAGCGGATCTGGACGCTCAGATAGATTACGATAACCTTATTGCGAAAGGCTCGATGATGGGTTCGGGCGGCGCAATCGTTATGGACGAGGATAACTGTATGGTCGACGTCGCTAAATTCTATATGGAATTTATTTGCGACGAATCGTGCGGTAAGTGTTCGCCTTGCCGAATCGGCACCAAGAGAATGCTCGAACTGCTCACCAAGATAACTGACGGTAAAGCTTCGATGGACGATTTGGCGGAACTCGAATCTTTGGCGGAGAACGTAAAGAGCAATTCGCTTTGCGGACTCGGTCAGACGGCTCCCAACCCCATACTTTCGACTCTTGCGCATTTCAAAGACGAATACATAGCGCATATAGTAGACAAGAAATGTCCCGCTCACGTATGTAAGAATTTGATGCATTACGAGACAGATCCCGAAAAATGTAAGAAGTGCAGTCTTTGCGCTCGCCAGTGTCCGGTAGGAGCGATAAGCGGCGTAGTCGGCAAAGAATCGTTCAAGATAGATCAAAGTAAGTGTATCAAGTGCGGAATGTGTATTGCTTCCTGTAAGTTCGGCGCAATTTCCAAGAAGTAAGGAGGATAATTATGGCTAAAGTTAATATTAAAATAGAAGGAATACCTTACGAGGTAGAAGAAGGATTGACGATACTCGAAGCCGCTAAAATATGCGGATACGAAATACCGTCGCTTTGCGCCTTTAACCACGGTGAATGTTCGAGGGGCTCTTGCAGAGTTTGTCTCGTAGAGGCAACGGGCGCAAGGGGACTCGTAGCGTCGTGCGTATATCCGGTTGCGGAAGGTATGGAAATAACCATTTCTTCGCCTAAGGCGACTGCGGCGAGGAGAACTTCGGTTGAACTGCTCCTTTCCAATCATAACGTAAACTGCCAGCAGTGCGAGAAGAACGATTACTGCGAACTCTTGCACGTCGCTAAAATTACCGGAGCGAGGGAGGGTATGTTCCAAGGCGAAAAGACTCCCGCTACCGTAGATATGCTTACTCCGTCGATAAAGAGAGATACTTCGAAGTGTATTCTCTGCGGCAGATGTATAGAAAGATGTAAAAACGCTCACGGACTCTCCGTTTTGGGCTTTGAAAAGAGAGGCTTTAAGACCTACGTTTCTCCGGCTGAAAACAGGTCGTTTGCAAATTCGCCCTGTATTTTATGCGGACAATGCGTAAGCGTCTGCCCGACGGGCGCACTCCTCGAAGTTTCGGAAATAGACAAAGTGGACGCCGCTATGAAAGCGGGCAAATACGTAGTCGTTCAGACTGCTCCCGCCGTTCGCGCCGCTTTGGGAGAGGTGTTCGGACTGCCTATCGGAACGGCTGTAACCGGCAAGATGGTTGCGGCTCTTAGAAGACTTGGCTTTAAGAAAGTATTCGATACCAACTTCGGCGCAGACCTTACTATTATGGAAGAAGCGAACGAACTTTTGGATAGAATAACAAACGGCGGAGTGCTTCCGATGATAACTTCGTGTTCGCCGGGCTGGATAAACTATTGCGAATACTATTACGGCGACCTTATACCGCACTTATCGTCTTGTAAATCTCCGCACGAAATGTTCGGAGCGATACTCAAGAGTTATTATTGCGAAAAGCACGGAATTAACCCCGAAGATATGTTCGTAGTATCGGTTATGCCGTGTACCGCAAAGAAATACGAGAAAGAGAGACCTCAACTCGTAACCAACGGACTTAAAGACGTAGACGCAGTTTTGACGACGAGAGAACTCGGCAAACTCATCAAGCGTTCGGGTATCAACTTCAATAAACTTCCCGACGAAGAATTCGATATGGATATCGTAGGCGACTATACCGGCGCAGGCGTAATTTTCGGCGCAACGGGCGGCGTTATGGAAGCGGCTCTCCGTACTGCGGTTTATAAACTCAGCGGCGAAGAACTCAAACACGTCGAATTCAAAGAAGTCAGAGGTTTAGAGGGTATAAAAGAGGCTACTTATAACGTTGCCGGCAAAGAAATAAAGGTTGCGGTTGCGCACGGAATGAAAAACGCCAAAGTCTTATTAGACCAAATAAGAGAGGGCAAGAGCGAATATCAATTCATAGAAATTATGGGTTGCCCGGGCGGCTGTGTTTCGGGCGGCGGACAGCCTTACGTCAAGCCGTGTTTCCTTCCGAACGAGGATATCGACATTTTGGATACTTACCGTCAAAAGAGAGCGGACGCACTCTATCGTGAAGACGAGGGCAGAGCGTTGAGAGAATCTCATAAGAATCCGCAGATAATCCAACTCTATGACGAGTATTTAGGCAAGCCCAATTCTCACAAGGCGCACGAACTCCTTCATACGAGTTATGCTCCGAAAGAGAGATTTAAGGACTAATATTAAAGAGGCTTAAAGCCCCGATAAAGCGGTGAAATCCCTCGGAATTTCACCGCTTTTTTATTCTGAAACGTGCGATTCTTTCGCACTGTTTTGGCGGGTGCAACTTTATTTTTTATTGGGTTATCAGAATAAAAAAATTTTTAAATTTTTTTTAAAAAATCACTTGACATTTACCTTAAAATAGGTGTAATATAGTAACTGTTTTTAATAGACCTAACGGGCGTTTTTTTTAAAGGCTGCAAAAAAGCCTTTAAAAAAAAACGCCCTTTTTTAGGGCAAAAATCAAATTTCAAGGAGTTAACAGATGACAAAATACATTTTTGTTACGGGCGGAGTCGTATCGGGACTGGGTAAAGGTATCGTTGCCGCATCGCTCGGCAGACTGCTCAAACTGCGAGGACTGAAAGTTGCGGCGCAGAAATTAGACCCGTATATGAATATAGATCCCGGCACGATGAACCCCATTCAGCACGGCGAAGTGTTCGTTACCGACGACGGTGCGGAAACAGATTTGGACCTCGGACATTACGAGCGGTTTATAGACGAAAATCTCAATAAATATTCCAATTTGACGAGCGGCAAGGTGTTTTTGAAGGTTCTCGAAAAAGAGAGAAACGGCGAATACCTCGGCGAAACCGTACAGATAATTCCGCACGTTACCAACGAAACAAAACGCTTTATTAAAAAGAGCGCCGAAACGACGCAAGCGGACGTTTTGATAACCGAGATAGGCGGCACTATCGGCGACATAGAATCGCAACATTTTTTAGAGGCGATCAGACAATTTTCTTATGAAGTCGGCAGAGAGAACTGCTTGTTTATCCACGTTTGCCTCGTTCCGTACATATCCGGCTCGGACGAATATAAGTCAAAGCCCACACAGCATAGCGTTAAGGAGTTGCAAGCGATGGGAATACGTCCCGACGTCATTGTAACCCGTTCGGACGGCGACGTCGGCGATGAAATAAGAAAGAAGATCGCTCTGTTTTGCAACGTTAAAGAGGACTGCGTAATTTCGGACGTTACGGTGGGGTGTTTATACGAATCACCGATTATGTTGCACCGCAACGGACTTGACAAAGTGGTCGCAAGAGAGTTAAAATTAAAAGGTAGATTAAATTTAAAGCCTTGGAACGACTTGATAAAAAAGATCAATTCGAGAAAGGGCGTAACAAAAATTGCGCTTGTCGGCAAGTACGTCAAACTTCACGATTCGTACCTATCCGTAGTCGAGGCTCTTTATTCGGCGGGGTATGAAGTGGGCAGAAACGTCGAAATAAAGTGGGTTGACAGCGACGAGATACGTGACGATAACGTCGGTGAACTTTTAAGCGGCGTAGACGGAATAATAGTTCCGGGCGGTTTCGGTTCGAGGGGGATAGAAGGAATGATAACCGCCTGCAAGTATGCAAGGGAAAGCGGTAAACCTTATTTCGGAATTTGTCTCGGAATGCAAGTTATGGTAATGGAATTTGCGAGGAGTATCGGCTTAAAGGGCGCAACTTCCGGCGAATTTGACGAGAATGCGGAGCATAAAGTAATAGATTTAATGCCTTCGCAGCGGCATATAATGAAAAAAGGCGGAACGATGCGGCTCGGAAGTTATCCTTGTAAAATAACGGACGGTACCGTAATGGCGAGGGCATACGGCGAGAAGAATATAGACGAAAGGCATCGCCACAGATACGAATTCAACAACGATTACAGAGAAATTTTAACCGATAACGGGCTTATCGTATCGGGTACTTCGCCGGACGGCGAGATAGTGGAAACGGTGGAAATAGGCGGCGATAGATTTTTCGTAGGCGTACAATTCCACCCCGAATTCAAGTCAAGACCGAACAGAGCGCATCCTTTGTTCAGAGAATTTGTTAAAGATTGTTCAAAATAAGCGCTAAGGAGAAGATTATGGATAAGATTGAAGAAATTTTCGGCGTCAATTCGTTTTCAGACGCAGAGATGAAGAAAAGACTTGCGAAAGAAGATTACGAAGCATATAAGACTTTAATATCAGAAAACAGACCTTTGACTATTGAATTAGCCGATAAGATTGCGGCGGCGATGAAAGATTGGGCGATTGAAAAGGGCGCCACGCATTATACGCATTGGTTTCAGCCGATGACGGGCGCAACCGCTGAAAAGCACGACGCATTTATCGAGCCGAAAGGCGACGGCGTAATTATGAAATTCAGCGGCAAATCTCTCGTTAAGGGCGAACCCGACGCTTCGAGTTTTCCGAACGGCGGCTTGCGCGCTACGTTCGAGGCGAGGGGCTATACCGCATGGGATCCGTCGTCCCACGTCTTTGTAAAAGACGGCTCATTGTATGTTCCGTCGGTATTTCTCTCATACGGCGGCGAGGCGCTCGATAAAAAAACTCCGCTTTTAAGGAGTATGGACGCAATAGAAAAACAGGCTCTCCGTATACTAAAATTGTTCGGCAATAAGGACGTAAAAAAAGTATATACGACCGTAGGGGCAGAGCAGGAATATTTTTTAATAGATAAAAAAGTCTATGAAAAGAGATTGGATTTAGTAACTTGCAAGAGGACTCTTTTCGGCGCACCGGCTCCCAAAGGTCAGGAATTGGACGACCATTATTTCGGAAAAATCAAGCATAGAGTTTGGGAATATATGGCTAACGTCGACAAAAAACTTTGGGAACTCGGCGTATACGTAAAGACGAAACACAACGAAGTTGCGCCTGCGCAGCACGAATTTGCCTGCGTATATACTACGAGCAATACAGCGGTTGATCAGAACCAGATCACAATGTCTGTAATGAAGTCTGAGGCGGACAAGTGCGGAATGGTGTGTCTGCTTCACGAAAAGCCTTTCGGCGGCGTGAACGGCAGCGGAAAGCACAATAACTGGTCATTGGCAACTGATACCGGCGTAAATTTGCTTGAACCCGGCGCCACTCCTGCCGAAAACGCACAATTTTTGTTATTTTTGACGGCGGTAATAGTTGCAGTCGACAATTATCAGGATCTTTTAAGGGTATCCGTTGCGTCTGCCGGCAACGATCATAGGCTCGGCGCCAACGAGGCTCCGCCGGCGGTTGTGAGTATGTTTATCGGCGAAGAACTCGAGGGCATATTAAACTCGATAGAAAACGGCGAGCAGTATAAAGACGTCAAGACTTCCGAAATCGACCTCGGAGCGGGAATACTTCCGCATCTTCCAAAGGATAAGACGGATAGAAACAGAACTTCGCCGTTTGCCTTTACGGGCAATAAATTCGAGTTCAGAATGGTAGGCTCTAACCAATCGATAGCGGGAGCGAATATCGTTTTGAACACGATCGTTGCGGACGAATTACAGCGTTTTGCCGACGAACTCGAAAACTCGAAGAATTTCAAAGAAGATTTGGTAAAACTCATTCAAAGGGAGATAAAAGCGCATAAGCGTATAATCTTTAACGGCAACAATTATTCCGCAGAGTGGCTTAACGAGGCAAAGAGGCGTGGACTTTTAAATCTTGCGACGACGGTCGACGCATTGCCGCACTATATAAGTGAAAAGAACGTCGCCTTGTTTGAGAGGCAAAAAGTTTTCTCTCCTGCCGAGGTGAAGTGCAGATACGACATAAAACTCGAAAGTTACTTAAAGACCGTAACGATCGAGGCAAAGACGATGCTGCATATAGCCAAGAGAGAAATAGTTCCTGCCGTGATAAAATTTGCGAAAGACTTAGGCGACGAACTGCTTACAAAGCGTGAACTCAAGTTAGACGTTCCGACGTCGCTTGAAACCTCGCTTTACAAAAAAGTCGGGCTATATAGCGATAAACTGTACATTTCGATAGACAAACTCGAATATGATTTAGAGAAATCCGAGGAGATTTCGGGCGAATATGAGAGGGCGGTATTCTATAAAGACCACATATTATCCGATATGGACGAGATGAGATCGAGTGCGGACGAACTCGAAAAGATTGTCGGAAAGGACTACTGGCCGTTCCCGACGTATCCCGAGATACTCAGCAGCATAAAATTTTAAAAAACGAACGGACTAAAAAATGCGCTTTTAAAAAGCGCATTTTTTATTTTTTAATAAATTCAATTATATTTTTCTTTTTGTCTGTCGGCAAATTTTCAATCAAAGTTTTTAATTCGTTATCCACTTGATAATCAACAATATCCGAACTAAAAAATCTTTCGATAGGGAAATCGCATATTTCTAATATCTGCAATAGTTTTTCAACAGTCAATACAATTCTGCCGCTTTCAAGTTGAGCAACATACTGCGGACTCATACCCATTCGTAAACTCACTTCTCTAGCCGATAAATTTGCTTTATTTCTTACATAACCCAAACGATTTAATATTTCCTTAATATCCATAACATTTTCCCCATATTTTTAACTTACAGATATTATAAATTAAAAAT
>CAJOMT010000052.1 GCA_905235815.1 uncultured Clostridia bacterium | reverse complement strand
TCTGACGAGAGTTTAGGATTTTTGAGATATCTCGTAAATTTAAAGTTTTCGTAATTATATTCTCTTTTACCCAGATATTTATTCTCAAGATACGCAAAAAATCCGTAAAAATCTTCCATTAAAGCAATAAGCGTCGGGTTTTGAGTCCTTAAACTTATCTTTATCTCTCCGAGGTCTTCTCCGCTTTGATATAGTTCTATCGCATACTTTACGGTTGGATTATACCTATACGATAAGGCGCTTTGCACCGACGCCATCGCAAGATGCGCTTGATTTACGAACCTAAGCCCCGCCCATTCGTCGATAAGCCCTTCCATTTTGGAAAATATATTCTCCATTCTGACTACCGGCGTTTCCACCGTTAAATAATCGGATAATATCTTATCGAGCATCGTAGACCTACTTACTCCGTTTTTGTACGCCGCCCTATCGAGTTCGGCGACCAATCCGTCGTCTAAAATCACGCTATAAACTGATTTACTCACTTCTTCACCTCTCTTGTTTGTAATATTGTACCACACTTTATATAATTTGTCAATAAAATTATATAAATTATTTTACAAAATTTTTAATAATAAAACGGGCGGTGAAATTCGCAAGTTAAACGAAAATCATCGCCCGTTTGTTTTAAATTATTTAATTTTTAATAATTTTCATTTCTTACTTCGAAATACGCCTGCGGGTGGTTGCATACGGGGCATACTTCCGGTGCGGACTTACCTATAACGAGGTGGCCGCAGTTTCTGCATTCCCACATTTTTTCTTCACTCTTTTCAAAAACCGCTTTCATCTCGACGTTGTTTAAAAGAGCCTTATATCTCTCCTCGTGGGCACGTTCGATTTTGCCTACCGCCTCGAACTTTGCCGCTAAATCGTCAAAGCCTTCTTCTCTCGCTTCTTTGGCGAATTGAACGTACATATCCGTCCATTCAAAGTTTTCGCCCTCTGCGGCGGCAGTCAAATTCTTAACCGTATCGCCGAGTTCGCCGAGTGCTTTAAACCACATTTTAGCGTGTTCTTTTTCGTTATCCGCAGTCTTTAAAAAGATTTCCGCTATCTGCTCGTAGCCCTCTTTTTTCGCTACGCTCGCAAAGTATGTATACTTATTGCGTGCCTGACTTTCGCCGGCAAATGCCGTGCGAAGATTTTGTTCGGTTTTACTTCCCTTTAATTCCATTTTTAATACCTCCATTTATTTTTACATAAGCGGCGCAAATAAATTGACTATCGATTTAGCTAAACTCTCATACCATTTGAGTTCTGCTTCACTAAACGAAAGTTCGTCGCATTTTGTTTCGAATAATTTCATAAAGTCCGCGTATATGTCGTTTATCGACTGTGTTTTATAAAGTATCACTCCGCACTCGAAGTGGTGAACGAACGAGCGGAAGTCCATATTTATCGTGCCGACGAATGCAATTTCGTCGTCGGATAACGCAGTCTTGGAATGAATGAATCCACCCCTGTATTTATAGACCTTTACGCCTGCCGCAATCAGCGACGGCATAAAACTTTTAGTCATAATATAGACGATTTTCTTATCCGGAATATCCGGAATAATTATCCTGACGTCAACTCCGCGCTTTACCGCCTTTTTGAGAGCCTCGGTAATATTCGTATCCACAATGAAATAAGGCGTGGCGATATACAGATAGCGATTGGCGCGATTGATGATATCGAGGTATACGTTTTCGCCGATGTGCTCGGTTGTAACGGGAGCGGGGGCGTCGCCGAACGGAAATACAAATCCGTCTTTTACCACTTCGAAATCCTTTTGGATATAATCGTCTTCCGCCAAATCTTTATCGGACGACATATTGTAAAGTTGAATAAACAACCTTATAAGGCTATCGACGGCTTGTCCTTTAAGCATAACGGCGTTATCTCGCCATAAACCGAAAGGGCTGTCTATATTTATATATTCGTCCGCAATATTGCCGCCGCTGACAAACCCGACTTTGCCGTCTATAACGGTGATTTTGCGGTGATCTCTGTTGTTGTGCGAGATTGAAACTATCGGATAAAATTTATTGAATTTTTCCGCATTTATGCCGTAAGTCCTTAGGTCTTTATAGAATTTCGACTTTACTCTCGATATGGAGCCGACGTCGTCGTACATAAAATATACTTCTACGCCGTCCTCTGCTTTTTGCTTTAAAACTTCGAATATTTGATTCCACATTTGCCCTTCGGCAACTATGAAATACTCCATAAAGATGAATTTTTCCGCTTTTTTAAGTTCGGGTACGAGTTTTTCCAAAAACGACTCGCCCGTCGGCAAATAGACGCTTTCGGTATTCGAAAATACGGGCAGCGACGTAGCGCTCCTTAAATATTTTGCCATACCGAGCCCTCTATTATCCTCGCCGAATTCCTTTAAAACGCTGTTCTGGCAGTAGTACTCGTCGTTCTCCTCATTGAATATATGTCTGATTTTCTTCTTGTTTTTTCTGCTTAAATTTACGTTGCCGAACGTAACGTATATCATAAGTCCGGCAAACGGCACCAACAAAAATAAAATTATCCAAGGAACTTTATATACTGCCGGCTGGTTTCGGTTTACTATCGTCAAAAATAAAATTACACCTAAGACGGACGTAGTAACCTGAACGACCAAATACCTGCTTCTTATAATAAATATAAAAACCCAAAGAATTAACGCTTGTAGCACAATAGACGCCGCTATCAGAATAAATCTCGACGCATTGACTTTTCTGTTGTGTGTTTTAATTGTTTTCTTCATTTGCCTATAACTTTTTACTGTTAAACATATAGATTATACCATATTATAGCAGATTTTACAATAATTTTTAAGATTTTTATTAAAAAAGATTGCCTTGCGGCAACCTTTTTATTCTTCGTTTGCATAATCGTGGCAGCACGTATATCCTACCGTGTCGTTTGTGATTTTGACGGTATCCAAACAACAATTTCTACCCTCGCAATTATGTTTGCAAGAAAGGACGTCGCACTTGATATTGAGATTTGCCTTTTCCATAATAATACCTCCCTTATCATTATTGACGCTTATTTGACAATTTATTCTTGATACATATAGTCGTTCCAAGGGAAATTTTTATAAAAATTGACGTGAAGTCTGTGCATTTCTTCAACCAGCATCGAAATTTTGATAGAAGATTTCCTTTCGGGGAAAATATCGCAGTATTCGCCTCCGACGTATATATTAAAGTAAGACGAATCGAGTTCGGTTATGACGGTATAGAGTTCATTATAACTCAAATCGAAATTGTTTTCTTCTGTTTCGTCGTCACGGTAATGCATTCCCTCGTGGTCTATCGTAAGCACGCCTGCGCCTACGATTTCAGAAGTCTTTTTATCTTTAAGATATCTGTCGTTCGGAAGTTTTCCTATCTTTACCCTCTCTTTGAACTCGTAATTTTTATCGGCACGTATCTCTTTTATTATCGCAATTCTCTCATCTTTTATCCAATCGCTTACGATTTCGGGTATTACGCAATCGTCGTTTAATTTTTGCAGTCCGTAATACTCGTCGAGCGTAGCGCCGTTTCCGCAATTACCGCAAATTATCCTATCGCCTTTGCCCTCGGTCGTAAACTCGCTATTACATTTGGGGCAACGGTATAAAACGTCCTCCAAGCGCTCGCAATTATTGCCGTTCATCTTCCACTTTATCCGCTTGTCTTTTTGCCAAGCGTATTCGTCGTGCTTAAAGGCAAGGTTAATTTTATCGTCTATTTCGTCCGCCGTTAAGTTCGCCAGATCGTCGGGCGAAAAAAGCAAAGAAACGGACGCAAACGTCTCGCCTTGTCTGACTTCGAGGCAATGTTTCGTGTTTTGAAGATATTCGCCTCTCAGTTTTACGAAATACACCGGCACGCCGCATTTTTTGAGCAAGTGTCCGGTTTTGGGAACGATCGGCTTATTCATACCGTCGTTCGTGGCAAGTCCCTCCGGCGCAAAAGCGACGCTTCCGCCATGCTTTATTATGGATAACATAGCCTTCATTCCCGTTATATCGTTGATATACTGCTTCTTCGGCAATACGTTATTCAGCTTAAACGCAAAGTGCAAGTGAGAACGGAAAAACTCATTGTAACCTGCTAACATATTTATACGCTTTGGATAAGTTATATCCAAAACGTACTTATGGTCTATTCTCGATAAATGGTTGAAAATTACGAAACACGGACCTTTACAATCGTTTACGTCGTCTATTATTTCGTATCTGGCGTTATATTTTCTGCCCACTATCTTCATAACGTAATAATAAATGGCGTAATAAAATTTATTGGTTATTTTAAACTTTCGCCTTAAAATTTCGCCTCTTATATCTAATTTTGTCATTTGTAACCTCGACGACTTGCGACAAGTCGCTCTCCCGTAAAATATAACGTCGGCTTCCTGAATTTTGACCGACGTTTATATTATATCATTTTTCTTCTCAAATTACCACAAAATAAATGGTCTTTTGCGAAATTATGCTCCCTCTAACAACATTTTATCCGCAATCAAGGCGATAAATTCGCCGTTAGTCGGCTTTTCGCCCGTAAGATAAGTCTGCACTCCGAACAGATCGTTTATATTTCCGATCCTTCCTCTCGCCCATGCAACTTCTATGGCGTGCCGTATAGCCCTCTCAACCTTCGACGGCGTAGTGGAATATTTTTCGCCTATCATCGGATATAATTTTTTCGTTATGTTGTTTATTACGTCCGGACTTTCGACCGCTAACTTTACGCCCTCTCTCAAATATCCGTAGCCTTTAATATGCGGCGGAATACCTACGGAAATAAATATTCTGCTTATTTTCTCGTCTAAACTCAAACTGTTGTTGGTACGGTTTTTAAAAGTTTCCTTTTTATCTTCCAAAAAAAGTTCCCTTATGCGCTTTACCAAGGTTTCGGGCGGACAAGGTTTAGTGGCGTAATAAGACGCACCCTTTGCGATACAAGTATCTATAACTTCGTCTCTGCCGAGAGCGCTGAAAACTATACTGTGAGTTTTAACGCCCATCTTTTGGAGTTTTTCTAAAACGCCCAAGCCGTCAAGATTTTCCAAGACCAAATCAAGTATACAAAATTCAGCGTTTTGGTTTAGTACGAGCATAACTCCCTCTTCGCCGTCAGACGAAGTTCCGACCACTTTAAAATCTTCCGTATTGTCAAACGCTTCGGCAAGTTCTTTCGCCTTGCGCATATTATCCTGAAGTATAACGACCGAGTGCTTTTCCATTTTTAATTCTCCTTTATTTTTTAACGTTTATTCCGTTTAATATAAACAGATTATAGCACCGAAAAAAGGCTCGTTAAATAAAAGTTTTGTCGAATTTGTCCGAAAATCGTCGAATATTGAAAAAGTCGGATATTTAAAGTAAAATAAATGCTTTTTTCGCAAAAAAAGCAAGAAAAACATTATATTTTCGTGTTTTAGAACATTTTCGCCTTAACCTATGAAAAAAAAAGCGACCTCCCGACAAGGGGAAGTCGCCTGTTTTTTTTAGTAGCAGTTATGTCTTTGGTAATAAAATCTACACGGATTTTGGGGCATTGGTTGTGGCGAGGGAATCGGCCCGGGGACGTGTCTTTTATTGCCGCAACAATCGCACACCACGTAAGCAAGTATGCCCAAAATCAATAATTCGCATCTCATCTTTCGTACCCTCTTCATTTGTGTTACAGCGAATTTTCATTCGCTAATATATACTATGATTTCACAATATCAAAGGTTACAAATTCTAAATAAATTGCAGTAAATCCACCAAAACGGCAAAGCCGAGTATCAAAATGAACCCTACGGCATGTATCGCCGCCTCTACCTTTCTGTTTACAGGCTTTTTTCTTATCCATTCTATAATGCAGAACACTATCTTCGAGCCGTCTAACGCCGGTATTGGCAGTAAATTGAACACCGCCAGATTAACGCCTATAAACGCAAATATTTCGAGTGCATATCTGACACCCATTCGCATAACTTTTGTAGTCGTTACGATAGTAGTTACCGTGCCGCCCACGGCATTCAAACCGAGTTTACCCGTCAGCAGTTGACCGAGAGTTCTGAATATCGTACCGCCTATCCTTATAGAATAACCGATAGATCTCGGGAACGATCTGAAAAATTCCACTTTTCTGTAATCGCTGTCCGCATAGTAGTAATATTCGTAGTTTTCTATCCCGAAATAATTTAAAATTTGCTCGTTGTTCGTCTTATCGACGTTTTCCCAATCTTCTCCGAGAGTTAACGTCTTTAAAACACGAGCCGAACCGCTCGAAACCCATACGCCCACAGTTTCGCCGACGCTCTTTTCGCCGAGCGCTTCGCAGAATTCGTCCACGTCGAACACGAAATCGCAAGCCTTATATGCGTCGTCGCCCTCGCCTGACGAATAGTCGTTTATCTTCAAGATATAGTCGCCCGAGGAAAATATTTTACCGTCGTTTAAAACGTGTATCGACGAGCCGAAACCCAGCGCCTCGTAGACCTTGTCGACTTCGGTCATATTTTTACATTCTACGTCCGAAAGCAGTTTTACCGGAACGGTTACCGTCTGGCTCCCGTCTTCTCTCGTCCTTATCACTTCCACTTCAACCACTTCGCCCTCTGCGCTGTGATTTACTGCGGTTACCAAGTCGGTATTCAGATAAATGCTCGTCTTTTTATTTCCCTTCTTTATAGAGAGAATGCAGTCGCCGCTCATAAGTCCGTCGCTGACTAAAACCGCCTCTTTGCCCCTGTCGCCCTTCGCATAAGGCACGCGAATCATGGACTGTCCGTATACGTTCATTGAAATTATTATAATCAGCAGCGCCAGAAGATAATTCATAGTTGCGCCCGCAAGCAATACGAGTATCCGTTTCCAAGGCGCTTTATTATTGAAAGCGTCGGGAGAAGGATTATCGCTGTCCTCGCCCTCGAAAGCGCAAAATCCTCCGAGCGGAAGCAGTCTTACGGCAAATACTTCTCCGTCCTTTTTGGTCTTTTTAAAAATGGCGGGGCCCATTCCTATCGAAAACTCGTTTATTTTGAATTTGAAAATTTTTCCTACGACGTAATGGCCGAACTCGTGCACGGTTATCATAACCATTATGCAGAGTACGGCAAGCAGCGCAAGACCTATATTTTCAAATACTTCTTTTACTCCGAGTATATTGCTTAAAATCATATTCCGAATTTACCGATAACGTATCTCCTCGCCGCTTTGTCGGTAGCGATAAGAGATTCTTCGCTTATTTTCATTCTTTCCGTTTTTGAAAGTGCGTATTCGACAGCCCTCGCTATATCGTAAAATCCTATCCTGTCCTCTAAATACAGTTTGACTGCCTCCTCGTTTGCGGAATTCATTGCGCAAGCGAAGTTATCCCCCATTTTAAATGCGTCTATCGCCAGCTTAAAGCACGGAAAAACTTCTTCGTCGATTGCCTTAAACGTCATATTTTTCCCGACGAGCGAAATTTTCGGCACGTCGGTCGGCAATCTTTCGGGGTATGTAAGCGCAAGTTGTATGGGAAGTTTCATAGACGGATAGCCTATCTGCGCCAAAATCGCTCCGTCTTTAAACTCTACGAGCGAATGGACGAGGCTTTCGGAGTGAATTACCGCCTCTACTCTATCCGTACCGACTCCGTACAGATGGCACGCCTCTATTACTTCCAGCCCCTTGTTTATCAGCGTGGCGCAATCTATCGTAATTTTTTTGCCCATCGACCAATTCGGGTGTTTGAGTGCGTCTTTCGCCTTCAAATCCTTTATTTTTTCTTTCGGATAATCCCTGAACGCTCCGCCGCTCGCCGTTAAAATAATCTTCTCGAACTCTGCGTTTCTGTCGAAATTAAGGCATTGAAAAATAGCGGAATGTTCACTGTCTATCGGAATTATCTCCACGCCCTTTTCTTTCGCCCTTTTCATTACGAGTTCGCCGCCGGCGACCAGAGTTTCCTTGTTGGCAAGGGCGACGTTTTTGCCCATTTCTATCGCAGTCAATACCGGCTTTAGGCCCGCAAAGCCGCTAATCGCCGCCACTACTATATCGCAGTCGTCGGTTACGGCGTGCAGCACCGCATTTTCGCCCGTATAAAGCGTCGTACCTTTCGGCAATTCTTTGATTTTACCGCAGTTTTCGGGACTTGCAAGCGCCGCAACGGAGGGTTTGTATTTATTTATTTGTTTTTCCAAAGTAACGGCGTCCGAACCTGCCGCAAGCGATACTATCTCAAAGCGATCGGGATATTTATCCACGACTTCCAAAGTCTGTCTGCCGATAGACCCCGTACTTCCGAGTAAAGCGATTTTTACCATATTTCTCCGTTAGTATGCCCGATAATCAATTCAGACATTCTGCTAAAAAAGTCGCAATTATGCTACTTGATTATTGCGACTTAATTATATTGGCTCTTAATTATATTTTATTCTTCTTTTAATTAATTATTACTGCGTCGACAAAACACGCCTTCTTGTTTTTACATTATTACGCAAAAACATATAAACAGCGCAACGGACGCAAACATCAATCCGTCTATTCTGTCTAATACTCCGCCGTGTCCGGGAAGAATATTTCCCATATCCTTAATTCCGAGTTCACGCTTAATTCTGCTCTCGACCAAGTCGCCGAGTTCGCCCATTACGCCG
>CAJOMT010000051.1 GCA_905235815.1 uncultured Clostridia bacterium | reverse complement strand
GGACATTTACATTATCTCAAAATTTTACTATCTTTGTAAACCTTACTTCCATGCCCATACTTTTTTATTTAAGTGTCGAACTTACCTTTGCAATTGAGCTTACACCCTTGTCATTTGCTCCAATAATATTTAGAGCGATCTATCTCTTCTCTTTCATTTCTTTCTTCCTCCTTTCTCTTCGTTTCTGCGATTTCTTCTTCAATTTCGTGCAGACGATTAGTAAAATCCCTTTCGAGTATTTGGCAGTCTTTCCCGAAAGTAAGGAAAAATCTATCAAAACGTTTGCCTACTTTTCTTTCGGATATTGCAAGACGACGTTTTAACTTGTTGTCGTTGACCTTGTATTTCCTTTTCGGGTTTCGCTCAAAGTATTCGGGCTGGATAAACTTTACTGCGTTTAATACGATATTCCCGACACGACGTTTATAATCTTCTTCAAGTTTGTCCGCAATGGTAATCTTTTCGGGATTTATTCCGAAGTGATATTTCTCGTTTGCGGACGTGCCTTCGCAGATTTCTTTTACTTGCTGCCTTACTCCGTCTATCTTCTCGTAAACCCGTTCGTTCGCTTTTAATGCTTCTCTGTCTCGTAAAAACAGCTTAGTCGCTATCTTGTCTATCCGCTTACGAAACGGCTCCATTTCCTTCCTGCCGTATTCTAAAACAGTTCCCGCGGGCAAGTCTTTACAAAGCGATATAAACTCTTTCTTGATTTGTTCATCGGAATAAATTGAACGACCTACTGCAGTCATCTTTCTTAATCTTCTTATCGCTTCGTCTCGCATTAGATAAACGTCGTTTGTTTTGTCTGTTATGTAAAGCGCAAGTCGCACCCGCATATTGTCTATAACCTGTTGGTCTATCTTTCCCTTGTGGCGGTATTCCGTTTCTTTCTTACGGTATTTACATTTAGGCTCTTTCTCCCAAAAGGCAAAGTGTATATGATAATGTTTCTCTCTGTCGAGATGCAACGCACACATTAAATCCACGTTCTTCGGATCAAGTCCCATATCTTTCAGAAACTGTCCGAAATTTCTCTTAACGAGTTTAAAACACCGTTCGGGCGATTCGATTTTATATGAGTTGTCTTTATTGATAGATATAAAGCCGTGCCATATATGTTTCTTACCCGATTGCGCGCGTTTCTTCATCTCTTCTATTTCCTTCGGAAGAATAAACCCGTCACCGTTAAATACGCCGTGGTTCTTCTCGAAATACTGCTGTGCGGTTTCCGTCTTCTTGCCTTTTCTTTTATATCCCGCATTGATATATTCATAAACGTTTTTCTCTCCGGACATATCATAGAAAGCGCGTTCTTGTCTGTGCTGCTCGATTTCGCGTTGACTTGCACCTTTCTTCAAGGCGTAAGGCGTGTATCTGATATTAAATATAACCGGTTGGTTGCTGATAATCTTTTCCTCCTTTCTCTGTTTTTTAATAGCCTAAACGACGCAGGTTTCCTGCTCGTAAGTCCGCTTAAAAGGCGGACAGTCAAAAATGTATTTTTGCTAAAAATTACATTTTTCTTATCCTGCTGCTGGTAAAATAGAGTAAAATTGTCACATAAATATTTCATAATAATTTCCTTGTGTTAATGTTTATGGTATAATTTTTCCGTATGAATAGAGGTCGTAGCTATTCCTGCTTAAGACTTTTGATCTTCCGGCCAAGAGTTACGCCTCTTTCTCTACGTGATTGTGCGAATAAGCTGGATGACATTAAAATGTCCTTTCTCATAACCAGTATGTACCTGCGTAGTTTAAGGGGATTTTCTATTCATTAATTTTTACCTTGGAGGTAGTTGTATGTTTTTTGTTGGCATTGACGTTGCTAAACGTTCTCACCAAGCCGCCGTTACGGATATTTCAGGTAACATCGTCGTTAAGCCTTTTAACTTCCGTAATTCTTCCGATGGTTTCGCTAAATTCCTTTCCGCTCTCACCAACAACTCGATCGAAAAAGACGATTGCACCATCGGCTTAGAATCTACCGGTCAATATTGGTATCCGCTATATTTCTTTTTAATAGAAAACGGATTATCCGTAAAAGTGTTTAACCCGATTCAAACTGCGGCGTTTAGAGAAATAACCATCCGTAAAGTCAAGAACGACAATCTCGACAGTTTACTTATTGCCGACTTCACTCGGTTTGGCAGGTATTCGGAAACGTATATTCCCGATGAAACAATGCTTGCTCTTAAAAATCTCACGCGTTTTCGCTTATCCATAAGTGACATCTGCGGGAGTCTTAAAAAGAAAGTCATTGCAATATTGGATCAGGTTTTCCCCGAATATACCAACGTTTTCTCCGATGTTTTCGGTAAAACAAGCAAACAACTGCTCGAACAATTTTCTACCCCTGATGAGTTCATGGAGATCTCCACAACCAAATTGGCCAATCTCTTAAACAAAGTCAGTCGCGGCAGAAACGGCAGAGAAAAAGCAGAACTTCTCAAAACGGCAGCGCAGACTTCAATCGGCATTTCCTATGCCTTAGACTCTTTCTCTTTCGAGATAAAGCAACTTGTTGCTCAAATAGAGTTTATGGAAAACCAGATATCCGAAGTCGATGCCGAAATGGCAAAATTGCTTTCTCAAACCGAATATGGTGTTATTACCACCATAAGCGGCATAGGTCCTACTCTCGGTAGCGTAATAGTGAGCGAGATAGGAGACATTAACCGTTTTGAGAATTCTTCCAAACTTGTAGCCTATGCGGGATTAGACGCTTCGGTTAAACAGTCCGGGGAATTCAATTCTTCAAAAAACAAGATTTCCAAGCGCGGTTCACCATACTTGCGACGAGCTCTATGGATGGCGGCTTTTATGTCTTTGCAATGCGATCCGTCTCTCTACGATTATTACTCAAAACTACGTGCAAGGGGAAAATCTCATCGCCTCGCAACGACAGCTGTTGCAAGAAAACTTTGCATTATTGTTTGGGCTATTATGAAATCCAAACAACCTTATTCACCTAAAATTTAATGCCAAACTTATTAGTTTTCAAAACGCCGTTCTTCACCGAGCGGCTATTTGTCGTTCAACTTCTTACATAAAAAATATTTTTTGTTTTACCCCTTATTTTCGCTTGACTTTTAATAGCTGGTCTATAAATTAGCACCATTTTTTGGCTATTTGCTTGTATTTTGCTTTCCGTTTAACCGCCGACTATTTCCTTGTAATGCGCAACTATCTGATACAGGTTCGTGCTGTCCCGATACGCCGAATATGGCAGTTTATTAGCAAGTTTCGCCCAATCTATTCCGTCAGTCAAACGCATACTCAAAGGGTATATATTGTTCTTGATTTGCGGATTACGTTTTAAAAAACCGTCCATATCGAGACGCTCGCGCGGTATATCGTTTGCCACTTTTACTTGTTCTTTAATAACGGGCATTTTCTCTTTCTTACCGCCTTTACTTCCGTTTCTCTTACGAGTTTTAGACAAGTCTAATTTACGTTTTGCAAGTATAAAGAAACTGTCTGTCGGCGGTTTTAGCGTAGGCGTTTTGTTCTCAAACATATATCCGCATATTGCTTTAACGTATTGTCCGCTTTGCTTATCATCGAGTAGTTTAATGGCGTCATAAAAGTTATCCTGAAAGGTAAAATGTTTCATCTTCCTGTTTAATCCCGTTGACTGTTTGCCTTTTAATTCGTTTTCTTTACTTTCCTTTAATACGTCAACGATATTGCCCCAATAAAACCGTTCTATATCGTCTTTAATGTCAGCCACTGGGTTATCTGTAAACATATACTCGCACATTAACCTTGCTATCCGCCCCGCACTCTCGTCGTTTAAGCCGCTTAATATTTCGGCGTAAAAGTCGTAGAACTGAAACTGTTTGATTTGTCTTGTTTGTTCCATCTAATTTCTCCTTTAATTTATTTTTTCGCCGTCGTTTTAAGACCGTCGGCACGTCTTTACGTTAGCGCATACGCATCACACCCCCCATAATGTTCAAATATTTATCCCCCATATATAACCGTTAAACTCACCCGAAAATTTCACTTTTAACGAAAAAATTTTAAATTTTCTTAAAATATTTTTTAAAGCCCTTCAATAGGTAGCCAGATAGAACGGCAAAAAGTTTACCTTTTTTAAAAAATTTTCTAAAAATTTTTTTATCCCTTCACTTAAAATGGCGATTTTCTGGCAAAAGTCAAGGTTAAAATGAAAAAAATTTTTCTCTCTAATAGGTAGCCAAATAAAACGAGTAAAATATTCCATATAGCAAAAAAAATTTTCTATACGCAAACGGAAGCCCAAATTAGGCTTCCGTTATACAATAAAGATACTGATTATCTCATTCGTTTTTGTTTTGTATTATTACTATACTAATTATTCTTCATTATTTTCATAATATTTTCTAAAATGGATTCTGACATAATAACTAATGCAATTCTACTACGAACCCTTGTTAATCCCTGATATAATAATTGTTTAAACAGATAATCTGGATTCGGGTGTGTTTTGGCAGTAAGCTTTCCTTCCGACGTATAGTAGAAGTGGTCGTCCATCAACATACATACGCCATCAAATTCCTGACCAATTACATTATGCGTATTGTATATATCGCTTTGATAATCAATTTCGTGATTAAAAATGGAAGGAGTATATGAAATAAATGTATAACCTTGTTGCTTTAATTGTTTAACTCTATTCAACGCATTGGCTCTTTTTGGTTCATAAAAAATATGTACATTTGGGAAAGAATATTCATCTCTAAATTTTGACAAATCCCTAAGGCAAGTAATGAACAAGGCTAATTCCTTATTTGTCCTGATTTTGTTCGTTAGCTTGAAGATATGGTTTAAACATAATTTGTCTATACGTTCTGATACATTTCTATATCTCTCTGCAGACGACATCATCTGCCCCGCATCATAAGAAAATAAGCATGTTGATTTTGCTCTTTTTACCCATCTTTCCACTTTTTCAAAAGAATCGGTATACAATCTGTGAGCTTCATCAACAATAACAATATCAACATCACGTATCTCACGCAGCCTTAATTCTTTTGCGGAAATAATTTTTATATTATTTAGTTTTTGATTAAGTTTATTATGTCCCTCACACAGAATTCCACTATGAACCATAAGTATTTTTTGTTGTATTGCAAGCTCACAGGCTATATCATAGATAAGAAGTGTTTTGCCCGTGCCGGGACCACCAGTCAGTCCAACAAAACGGTCTATATCTTCCCCACAAATATATGACAAAATCTCCTTTTTTATATTTTCCTGATTTTCTGTCAACAGATAATCACCACGTAAAAATCGTTCTGTAGCATTAAGCGGTGAAACCAATATATTGTTCGGAGTAAATACTTGATCCAAGTCCACCTGTTCCGCCTCATCATCCATCAAATTCATCGCGCGAGATAATTCATCTACCGTACACTCGACCAAATTATTATTATCATCAAGTTTTACTAATTCATTTGCCGATGAAATATAGGTGTATAAAAGAAGGTTCGGTTTGTTAAGTAGCTTCAAATAATGGCGATTCTGAATCAATTGCCTCTGCATTTTTTCTCTTGCCGCGTCTCCGCCTTTAAGTTCTATATTCAAGCACGTATTCTCTGTAATCTTAATAAGGTCAAATTCCTTATTCAACTGCGGAACAACATAACCATAAATAAAACCGGACATTTTATTGTCTGCTACTGACAATTGATCAATTAGCTTTAAAATATCCCGCACTTCCTGATGCCGATATTGTCGCTCACTTTTTATTCCACATAAATATCGAATATAT
Source organism: uncultured Clostridia bacterium (assembly GCA_905235815.1). Lineage (GTDB taxonomy): Bacteria > Bacillota > Clostridia > Christensenellales > Borkfalkiaceae > UBA10281. The sequence goes on along the minus strand of CAJOMT010000051.1, from coordinate 2,961 downwards.
GGTTCCGATAATTCTGCGTTGTGAGATAGTTTTACCATATCTATAAGGGATGCTATTTTATTTTTCATACTATCTCATGTCCTCTTTAGTCAAAAATTGATTCCAACTGCCCTCTGAATGCTGTGCGCTTTGGTATATCAACGACGCCGTATCCAACTACCTTTCCGTTAGAATGGCGTCGTGTATTTGGCTGAATGAATTCGTTATACAAATCCGTTGCAAATTGATATTTTCCTGGTGAAACAATTTTCCCCCGTAAAAAACCGTTCATAACACCGACAGCATAATCTGCAAGTTGAATTCCGGGGCTGTATAGACTGTTTTCGATCAAAACCCCTTGATAGAGATTCTTGTATTTTACAAAATCGCCTTGAACTGTAAACTCATGACACGCTGCTTTGATTTGCTTGATTGTCTCTTCGTTAAGCTCGTCCATTATAAAAGTTGCAAATTCGTCAACACACATATCCATTTGTATTCTTTGAAAAGCGTCCTGTAAGTGGCTTTTATATATCGGCTCACGTCTCCAGTTGCATGTTTTACCGACAATATCCGTTACGGTAAACATAAATCGCAAGGAATTTTTACTTACAGCCGTTTCAAAAACTTTACGGTAATAACCTTTTAGGCGGGGAACAGTAATTCTTTTTATAAATTCATTACGTGGTTTGTTTTTCGTTTTACTCCATAAATCCGACCACTTTATTTCTTCATCATAAGGTATTTCATATTCTCCGCTAATCCGTTGCATATCAATTTGATATTGTCGATAATCGTCTATGGACATTAAAACATTCGAGCGGATGTAAAACGGATGGCTTTTAATATGTTCTTCGCTAGGTCGCCACTGGTATGCGCCCGCCTCATCTGTGAAAACAAAATAATTGCTCATTATTAGACGGTCAAGCCATTCCAAACTGCAGGAATGATTTTTAATTGTAGATTCCTATCAAAATCGCCTTCATTTCTAAATATGGATCGATGCATCGGTCTTCCAGTTTTATCCTTCCAAGTGTTTTCAATTATACCGACACTATATAAAAACTCCAACAATTCCAAAGGCGAAAGAGCAAATTCATGTTTAACGGAATTATATCGTTCGGTAAAAGTCTTAACACTCAAATCTCTTGATCCGCAAAGGCGCAATAATTCTATCACATATTTATAATCATCTCTCAGCACAGGGTTAATTTCATTAGCTATTTCCGTGTTTACAAGCCAATTGGCATATTTTTTTGAAGTTTCAATATAAACCTGTTCATTAAAAGTCCCGCTTTTGTTAATTTCTTTTTGAAGCGTTTTTAGCAAATTAATGAGATCTCGTGGCCTAAACAACGTTTGTAATACCAAAGATTTGAATAATTCTTTTTTTCTCTCTCCGTAATTAACACTATTCGGAACATAAAATATATCCTTAAACGATTTTTCAGCTAATTCCGCACACGATGCCTTTATTCTTTTGTCCACCATTTTATATAGATCTGATTGATATATTTCCCGTATATTATTTACCCCCCAGTAGAGATCCATCCTAAAATCATCCCATCTTGCGCTTTCCGCATCACGAGATGCCATCGCTCTCATAATGTCGGAGCGTATATACAAAACGACTTTTGCATTAAAAATATTTTTCGAACGCAATAATTGGTTGAAAGTATATACAACTTTGAAAAGGCTAATGATTGCTTGATAATATTCTTCCAAATCCTGATATTGATTATAATTATCGTCGAGTCTATCAAACTGAATTACGATTTTTCTTTCTGCGTCGCTGTTTAAAAAGTAATTAACAATCAGGTCATTTAAACTTGAATTTACAGCGGTAATGTTTTCGTCGTTATATTTGTAAGTACTACCGGTTTCCTTTGCTGCACCTGCACCAAATCCGTGGAAGAGTAAACTTCCTTCTTTTTTGATCGTTTTGGAAATAATATCCTTATGTAACTCCACAGCGTTTCCAAGATACATGTCATTATATGATTTTATTTCATCGTAATACGTATTTCTTTCGTCTGGTAATTTAGAAATAGCTTGAACAAAAAGATTTAAAATAACGTTCCTCCAAATAGTCTGATACTGATTGGGTTTCGCAAAATTATCATCCTGCAAGCGTAACAGCTTTTCAAATGGAAATTCTCCAAAATCCTTATTAACGACAATACAGCCATTGTTATAAGATTCCTTTTCTATCATTTGGTATATAGAAGACTTCCCAGTTCCCTTTTTCCCTACAACAAAAAATGTTTTATCGTTGATAATTTTATCCCAATACCCATTATCCAAAAAATACTTTTCAAGATTAGGATCGCCATATCCGTCAATTTCGCCAAAGTCTATTTTTTTAATCAATTCATAATTCATTTGTATATCTCCTATTTGGTTTTTATTTTTTTAATCTATCGCACACGGCGAGGAGTTCGTTTACTCGGTCAACAATGCGCTGCTGTTCCGCAAAGGGCGGAAGCGGTAGAAGCATTTTTGATAGCGTTTTTCCATTACAGTTCGGTTGGGCCGTTGCAATAGTCCCGTCTCTCAACTGATCCCAATAAAGCTGACTTTCCATGAAGTATTTCAAATACTCCGGGACAAGGAAACGGCTATATCTTGTACGAATCAGGTAACCAGCATAAATGGCCTCATACGGAACTTCTTTGACCAAAAATGATTTCCCAACAGTTCCACCAGTTCTAGCGAATAAGATGTCATTAGCCGAAAGCAAATAAGCGGGGATATCTTCGTTAGGGATATCACAGTATGGCACTGTATCCCATAAAACTTTGTTGTTCTGAATGTCGCTAATGCGCACCATCCTTATTCTACCAGTTGTCTGTGCAGGGGCATTGTATCCATATTGTATTGACTGTGATAAATCGCCCCATCTTACCCACGCCCATGTATCTGGTATTTCAAACGGTATTTCATCTTCCGTGATCGGCGGGAGGGGTTTTTCTTTTTTGATCT
>CAJOMT010000050.1 GCA_905235815.1 uncultured Clostridia bacterium | reverse complement strand
AATGCGGAGAATGTAACGGGCAATCTGGAATACACCGCTTCGTTCACTCCCGAATTTATCAATTACACGGTAACCTTCAAGGATGAAAACGGCGAGGTTATTGCGAGCAAGGCCGACTATCACTACGGCGATGCGATAACCGCTCCCGCAGCTCCCGAAAAGGCAGCCGACGAAACTTACACTTATACGTTCGACGGTTGGAACAATGCGGAGAACGTAACGGGCAACGTGGAATACACCGCTTCGTTCACTCCCGAGTATATCAATTACACGGTAACGTTCAAAGCAATAAACAACGACGTTATTTCGAGCAAGACCGACTATCACTACGGCGACGACGTAACCGTCCCGAATCACTCTGAAAGTGCGGCAGGATATACCTACGGCTGGGATGCCGAGGTGGCGGCAACCGTTACCGCAAACGTAACCTATACCGAGACTAAAACCGCTAACACCAATACCGCATATTCCGTAAAAGTCTCAGCCGTTCAATATGAGTGGAGATATGATGGAGGCTATTATTTCCTGAAAACCGATTCAAAGACTTACGTCGATAAAACTTCCGACTACGCCGATATCTTAGATCTTGACGGAAATGGTAAATTATACGGTACGACCGATACAACTGCGGATCTGACCGAAAAACTTGCCGCTCTTGTCGGCTGTAATGTCGCTGCCGATTCGGTTATTACCGGAAATATTGACGGCGACGGATCTCTTGAATTGACCGTTAAGCTTGACTTTGACGAAGATGCGCTCGGTTTCGGATTAGGCGATATAAAGTTAGGACAATGGAGCTGTGATAACCTTGTATTCTCGCTTCAATATATAGACGGCGTATGCGGCATGGCGATTGACGGAACAATCGGTAACGGAAAAGAGATAATTTTGGACGTAGGAACCGTTGATTTGACGAATTATGGAATGTTCACTCTTAATTACTATGAAAAATCTGCAAACGTCAATAACACAATCAACATTCTTGACGGAGCCGATACATTAAGTGCCGAACAGTCGTTGGGTATCGTCAACAATCCTGCGGAATATGTTAAGGCGCCTGTCAATATTCTTACAAAATTCCCCGCCGCTACTGCTATTAAGCAAATCAGAGTAAAACTTCTCGGAGGCGGCGAAAAGCACGTATTTATTGCAGGCATCTCAAAGATGGAATATAAAAAAGAAACCGTAACTTACAGCGTTGAAAACGAAAACTTGTCGAGCGTCGTCAAAGCTTTGGGACAAGGAACCGCAAGTGAAGTAAACAACCACACTTTTGCAAATAACGATGAAAATATTAATTTAAATTCGAAAGCGCTCCTTTACAAATATACAGGCGATGCGGTAACGGGTGAACACGCGACCGGTATTACGATCGATTTAGGCGCAATCAAACTCAGCGATTATAAGACGTTCAAAATTACTTTCCAAACAATTGTAAATAACGGCGGTACGGTTATTTATTGTAACGGAGTGAATATGGACACTTGGTATGGCGGCGCGCACGTCGTCGATTTGAAAGCGCTTGCAGAAAACAAAGGAATGACCTCTGTTTCTTCGCTCGAACTTGCCATTTCGTCCTGGGCAAGCGTTACGAGCTGCGAAATGTATATCGCTTCGATAGAATTGGAATTAGCCGACTGAAATAATATTTCATAGGTTAAAATTACGGCATTAAAAGGTCCTTGGGACAAAACCCAAGGACCGATGCGCCGTATCGAATAAATAATTTTAATTTTTCTTGTTGAACTCGTAAAACAGTTCGTCGTAATTAGAGCGTATTTGTTCAAGCGTGTATTTGTCGATGACTTCATAATTGAACACGCCTTGATAGTTGACTTTTTGAAGAGCGCCTATTATTTTGTTCCAGTCGTTTTTGCCTTCTTTGGGCAGCGCGTGGCGTTCTTTTACGAAATCGTAGTCTGAAATGTGCAAAGCGCCTATTCTGTCGCCGTATTTCAATATTGCGTCCTCGGGCTTTTCATAGTAAAAGTGGTTTACGTCAACGCAGGTATAAGCTTTTTTGCAATGAGATAAAAAATCAAGCATTTTATCCGAAGTGTCAAGGAAAAATTTTCCCGCCATATTTTCTATGCAGATCTTTTTATCCGTCTCTTCGGTTATAGCGTCCACCGATTTTATCAGACGAGCGGTATATTCTCCGTAATTGCTCTCGTCAACACCGAATCCGCCCGGATGGAACACATAAGCCGATGGATTATATTTATCGAGTTCTTTTATGAGCTTGATAAAGAGTTTAACTATTTCTTTTCTGTCGTCTTCGTATCGACACGCAAGATCTGCCCATTCGAGGCTGAAAGGCATATGTATCGCGTTGAGTTTAAGGGAAAGCGAGTCGATTATTTCATAACCCTCGTTATAAACCGCAAAATCACTCGGCACATATAAATAAAGGCAATTTACGTCAACGCTGTAAAATCCGAGACGTTCAGCCAACTTGAGATCGTTTAATAAATTTTGCCTTATACCGTAACGGTAACTACCGTCTTTGAAGCCGAGAGGCTTGACGGTATCTATGGATATACCCAATGGAAGTTTATACATAATACTCTCCTTTGACAGTATTATAGAACTTAATAATTTTAATGTCAAGTCAATGTTCTGATTTGATAATATTTCGAAAAAACAGCAAATGCAATAGAAAAAGGAGATTGTATTATGAAGCTGACCAAGCATAAAATCAATCCGGTTATGTCGCCGGAACCCAAACACAACTGGGAAAATTTCTGCGTATTGAACCCCGGTGTGATTTACGATGAAGAAAGGCAGAAGTTTGTGATGCTTTACAGGGCGGCAGGCGACGATATAAGGCATAAAATTGCTTTCGGCCTCGCAGAAAGCGACGACGGAGTCAATTTTAAGAGAATGTCCGATCGTCCGATTTTCAGCCCGGGCAACGAAGAGCCCGACGGCGGATGCGTGGAAGATCCGCGCATAACGAAAATGGGGGATTTGTATTATATAACATACGCGTCGCATGCTTATGCACCCGGTCAATATTGGTTGGAGCCTTATATAGAGGGCGTTACAAAACCGCCCATGTATCTTGACGACACCGATATCCGCGGCGAAATAATGCCTTTCTACGCAAAAGAGAACTTAACGGTTTCATGCCTTGCGGTTACGAAAGATTTCAGAACCTATAAAAGATTCGGAAGAATTACCGAGGCGCGCGTTGACGACAGAGACGTAGTGTTGTTTCCTCAAAAGACAGATGGTAAATTCGTCTTGCTTACGCGTCCGAAATTCAAAGACGTGCCCGACATTAAAATGCCGTCGATATGGATATCCATGAGGGAAGACATATTGGAATACACGACCCCGGAACTTCTCATAACGGGCAAAGAATGGTGGGAAACTCAGAGGATCGGCGCAGGAACCGTTCCGATATTGACGGAATACGGCTGGTTTTTATTGTATCACGGCGTTGACGATGACGGTATTTATCGCGTCGGCGCGCTCATTCTCGACAAAGACGATCCCCGTAAAGTCGTTGCGAGGACAAAGGACTTTATAATGGAACCCGACCTGAAATTCGAAACGGAAGGAATTTACAACGGCTGCGTTTTCCCGACGGGATCGGTTGTAAAAGACGGAACTTTATTTGTGTATTACGGTTGCGGAGATAAATATGTAGGTCTTGCAACCGCCGATTTTGAAGAATTACTGAAAGAAGTAATGAAAGAAAAAGTATAAATCCAAGCTGAGTGTAATGTTTGAGCACTCGGCTATTATATTGAGAGTTTATATAAAAGCAATGGCACAAATTTGCTTTAAATACAGAACGTGTCGGAGAGAAAACAGAAATGAGTTACAGTGAATGGCTTAAAAGGGCAAAGGATAAAGACGTAAGGGAAGAATTATTGCAAATCAGAGGAAAAGACGAAGAGATATCGGACAGATTTTATAAAGATTTGAATTTCGGAACGGGCGGTCTTCGCGGTATAATTGGCGCCGGGACAAACCGCATGAACATATATACGGTCGGCAAGGCAACTTTCGGACTTGCCGAATATATTCTCAAAAGCGGAGTTTCAAAAAAAGTAGCGATAGCCTATGACAGCAGACATAAATCGCATGAATTTGCATTCCGCGCCGCAGAAATTTTATCTTCAAAGGGCATAGACGTATATATTTTCGACGAAATAATGCCTACGCCCGTCTTATCGTATGCCGTGCGCAAATTGAACGCGGGCGCAGGTATCGTAATTACCGCAAGCCATAACCCCAAAGAATATAACGGCTACAAGGTATATAACGAACGCGGTTGTCAGATTACCGACAAGACAGCCGACGATATAATCGCCGAAATCGATAAATCGGATTATTTTGCCGAATTTACGCCCGATATTTCTAAAATACACCGTTTGGGAGAAGATACGCTCAATGACTTTTTGTCGGATATCAGAAAGTATTCTCTGAATGATTTTACGTCCGACGCGCATTTGAAGGTAGTTTATACCCCTTTACACGGAACGGGAAATATACCGGTGAGAAAACTTCTTGCGGATATGGGAGTTGAAACGTTCGTCGTAAAAGAACAGGAACTGCCCGACGGGGATTTTACGACCTGTCCTTATCCCAATCCGGAAGAGAAAGAGACGTTATCCATTGCGATAGACTACGCAAAAGCCAATAAGGCGGATCTTGTTTTGGCGACAGATCCCGACGCGGACAGAATAGGAATAGCAGTACGGAATGAAAATAACGAGTACATCCTTTTAAACGGCAATGAAACGGGTGTTCTTTTGATGTCTTATATACTTTCTCAAAAGAAGCAAAAGGGCATTTCAGGCAAAGAACCGACCGTCATAAAGACAATTGTTACTACGGATATGGTTTTCGATATTGCCAAGACCTACGGGGCAAACGTCAAAGAAGTTTTAACAGGCTTTAAATATATAGGCGAAGAAATCGACGTTACGGATAATTACGTGCTGGGAATGGAAGAGAGTTACGGCTATCTCGTCGGGGCTCACGTCAGGGATAAAGACGCGGTTTCCGCGGCAATGATGATAGTGGAGATGTGCGCATTTTATAAGACGCAAGGCATAACGCTGTTGCAGGCGCTTGACGAACTTTATCAAACATACGGATTTTATAAGACGGATTTGCAGTCTATTGCTTATCCCGGTCAGGAAGGCATGGCTACAATGAATGAAGTGATTGACGATATAAGAAAAAATCCTCCGCGTGAAATCGTCGGAGAGCAGGTGATTTTTAAGGATTTTATAAAAGGCGTCTCGGGACTTCCGAAAAGCAACGTCCTTCGCTTCAGAGGTGAAAATATCCGCCTTATAATCCGTCCGAGCGGAACCGAACCGAAGTTGAAGATCTACTATCAGGTAAAAGGCGAAACCGAAGAAAAAGCCGCCGTAAAGATGCGTGAACTGAAATTTTATGCGAAGGAGAAATTAAACATCAGATGATTATGAAGTTGGAAAATTTGCTGGCGAAAATGACTTTGGAACAAAAACTCGCACAAATTTCGCAATGTAATGCGGTTTATTTACATGTCGGGGCGAGTGACGATGTTACGGGCCCGGAGCAAGAATTATCGCTTAAAAAAGAAGAAGTTGTCGCGGTTGGTTCTACTTTGAATTATTCCGGCGCAAAGGAAATGATTTCTATACAAAAAGAGCACTTGCATAATGACCCGAATCAAATCCCACTGCTGTTTATGATGGATGTTATTCACGGATATAGAACTGTTTATCCTATTCCTTTGGCGCTTGGCGCAAGCTTTGATACGGCACTTGTCGAAGAATGTTGCGAAATGGCGAGTGAAGAAATGGTTCTTGGGGGAGTACACGTTACGTTTGCGCCTATGGTGGATTTGGTTCGCGACCCTCGTTGGGGCAGATGTATGGAAACGACGGGTGAAGATACCTACTTAAACTGTGAAATGGCACGTGCTATGGTCCGCGGCTTTCAAAAAAGCGGTAAGGCGGCAGCGTGTGTAAAGCATTTTGCCGCATACGGGCAAGCCGAAGCCGGGCGCGATTACAACACGACGGATATCAGCGAACGGACTTTGCGAGATTTCTACTTGCCTGCTTATCAAGCCGCAATAGACGAAGGCGCTGAAATGGTAATGACCTCGTTTAATATCTTAAACGGCATACCGTCTTCGGGGAATAAATGGCTCGTAAAAGAACTTTTGCGTGACGAATGGGGGTTTGATAAAATTGTTATTTCCGATTATAATGCGTTCAGAGAAATGCACATACACGGATATTGCGCTACGGAAAAAGACTGCGCGGAAAAAGCAATACAAGCAACGACCGATATTGAAATGATGTCAGCTTGTTATTTGCAACAAATACCTACATTGATAGCAGAAGGAAAGGTAAGTGAAAAACAAATTGATGAAGCCGTTTTGCGTGTATTACGCTTAAAGGAAAAGCTTGGCTTATTGGATAATCCTTATCTTTATGCAGATGAAGAACAAGAAATGTCGGTGTGTCTCTGTGAAAAGCATAGAGAAATTGCAAGGCGTGCGGCGGAAAAGTCTGCGGTCCTTTTGAAAAACGAAAACGTCTTGCCGTTCGATAAGAATAAAGCAAAACGAATTGCGGTAATCGGACCTTTTGCCGATAAAACAATGCTTGGTCAGTGGCACTGCCACGGCAGAGAGGAAGACGGCTTGGGTGTATTTAGCGCAGTAAAAAGAATGTTACCGAATGCCGAAGTTTTCTTTGCACAGGGCTGTGATGAAAAAATTAATGCAACCGATTGTGAACCTATAAGCGAAGCGGTAGAACTTGCAAAGAAATGCGATGACGTTATTCTTTGTGTGGGTGAAGATACGTATATGAGCGGCGAGGGGATGTCTCGTGCGGAACTTCGTTTGAGTAAGGCACAGCAAACTCTTATTCGTGAAGTGGTAAAAGCAAATCAAAATACAGTGGTTGTATTATTCTGTGGGCGTCCGCTTGTATTGACAGATATTATTGATGATATTCCGGCCTTAGTGTTGGCGTGGCAGCCGGGAACGGAAGGCGGAAATGCGCTTGCAAATCTTCTATTTGGTAATGTGAATTTCAGCGGTAAGCTGTCTATGACGTTCCCACGCAGCGAAGGTCAAATCCCCATTTATTATAATTCGTATCGAACGGGCAGACCATTTGAAGCGCCTTATGGCAGTTGGTATCAAGATATGCCGAATGCACCGTTATATCCGTTTGGGTACGGATTGAGTTATACAAGTTTTGCTATTTCAAAACCTGAAATCAGCGCAGATACAATGAAGATAGGAGAAAGTCTTACCGTTTCCGTTGACGTGCGAAATACAGGGGATAGAAGCGGCGAAACGGTTGTTCAATTGTATATTTGCGACGATTATGCGTCGTTGGTTCGCCCTGTGAAAGAATTAAAGGCGTATCAAAAGATTGGCTTAAAGCCCAATGAAAGCAAGAAAGTCTCTTTTGAAATCACAGAGGAAATGTTGAAGTTTTGGACGGCAAACGGAAAATTTGAAGCGGAAATCGGTTCGTTTACCGTTTGGATTTCCGATAGCAGCAATGTGAAAGACGGTGTGAAATTTTCTTTAATAAATTGATGACAGCTATTTTATGAGTACAAGACAAAAAAAAGACGACACAGAGGTCGTCTTTTTTTTATCCGTGCAGATTCAAACAAATTGATACAAAACAACGGCGAAACTGTTAGAAAGATAACAGACACCGCACATAAAAAGTTGGCGTATAAGTCGATTATCGCTATGGTATGCCAAAAATCAAATATAAAAAGTCTGACAAAAACGTTGCAATTTATAGCCGGCATTTTCGATTTTTACCGAACTAATAGGTTTTGAACTTACGACATTAGCTTTTTTTTGAAAGATTGTTTTGCTTTTCCCAAAGAATATTTTTATTTTTCTACTATACCGGAATGGTATAAACTTGACTTTTTCTAAAAATTCGCCTATAATATAAAGACACAAGGAGATATTTTATGGAAAGAATTAAAAAGTTTAAGCATTTACGTTATTTTGTTTTTGCAACTTTAATAATGCTTGCGGGAACGGCGCTTGTCGGATGTAATAGCAACGAACAACCGTCGCCCGTTGCGCCTACCGAATATACGATTACGTATGCGGGCGTCGAAAACGCGGAAAATCCTAATACGGCAAAGACTTACACAGCCGAAAGCGGAGAGATTGCACTTCAAGATCCGATCAAAGAAGGATATCCGTTTGAAGGGTGGACGTATAACGGTGAAAAGGTAACCGAAATCGACAGCAAATGGGGACAAGACGTAACTCTCGTTGCCAACTGGGGAGCGCATTACTGCCATATCGAGTTTGAGTGGGACCTTCCGGAACAATACCGTTTCTATTTTTTGGGCGAACCGTTCAGTACGGGTTTTTACATTGAAGGAAAATGGTGCGAACTCGCCCCGAAAGTCTGGCTCAAATACGGCGAAGACGGCAAAGTATTTATTCCGTACATCAACGCAATATCTTTGCGCGTAACAGGGTTTGACAGCAAAACGGTAGGGACGAAACACGTTACCATAAGTGTAGGCAATATTTACGGACCTGACGGAGAGGTTTTATCCGCGACCAAAACTTACGACGTTGAAGTCAAGAATTATGATCGTGAAAAATACGGTTATATTACTCAGCCGGAAAACGTTAACGTCACTTATCCCGAAGGGTATTCTTTTAGCGCTAATGTGAAAAACGAAAATTTCGTTATCGCATACAACTGGATAGATACGCAGGAATGGGAAGACGC
>CAJOMT010000049.1 GCA_905235815.1 uncultured Clostridia bacterium | reverse complement strand
TATCATCTTATAAGTATGCCTTATTCGATAGACGGTAAAGAGATATATCCGTATGAAGATTTCGAAGTTTTCGACGCAAAAACTTTTTATAGCGATTTGCGAAACGGCGCTATGCCTAAGACGAGCGGATTAAGTCCGGAAAAGTACATAAATTATTTTGAGCCGTTCTTTAAAGAGGGAAAAGATATTTTGTACGTTCACTTTTCAAAAGCTATGAGCGGCACGTTCGAGGCTATGAATATCGCTTACGAAGAACTTAAAGAAAAATATCCCCGGAGAACTTTGCATCTGATAGATACCAAAGGCATCACGATTTGTTCTTATAATATAGCGAAGGAAATCGGCGATATGTACGTAGCGGGCAAGAGCATTGAAGAAATCGAAGAATGGGCGAAAACCGAAGTCGATAAGTTTGCGATATATTTCTTTGCGGAAGATTTATCGTTTTTTAAGCGAAGCGGCAGAGTGTCGGAGCTTTCCGCATTTATGGGCAATCTTTTGGGAATACGTCCGATAATAAATATGGGAAGCGACGGAGTAATGAAATCTGTCGACAAGGCAAGGGGCAGGCGTGCCACGATTGCCAAGATATTGAACTACGTCGAAGATTTACAAGAGGATATAAAAGACCATAGAGTAATAATAGGCCATACGGACGCCGAAGATACGGCGCACCTTCTCGGCGAGAGGCTGGAAGAAGTGTATGGTAAACTGAATATCGAATACGTTATGGTAAACCCGACAGCCGGTAGTCATTGCGGACCGGAGGGCGTCGGAATATGCTTCCACGCTAAACACAGATAACGAGGTTTAAAATGGTTGAAGTAAGAGAGGTCAAAACTAAAAAGGAGCAGAAAGAATTTATAGAGTTTCCGCTGAAACTTTATAAAGGCAACCCGTACTTCGTTCCGCCGCTTTACGGCGATGAAAAGAAACTGTTCGACACTGAAAACGTTTATTGCGACCAAGCGGAATCCGTTTTTTACAATGCTTACAGAGACGGAAAAATTGTCGGAAGAATACACGGGATTTTGCAGTACGCCGCAAACGAGAAGTGGGGACAGAAAAGAGTCAGGTTTACCCGTTTCGATTCCATTGACGACGAAGAAGTGTCGCGCGCTCTGTTTGACAAGTTGACGGAATGGGCGAAAGCGAAGGGAATGGAAGAACTTGTAGGTCCGCTCGGGTTTTCGGATCTCGAAAGAGAGGGACTTTTGATTGAGGGCTTCGACCAACTTTCAACCTTTGAAGAGCAGTACAACTACGATTATTATCAAAAACTCATCGAGGCTTACGGTTTCGAAAAGGAAATCGATTGGAATGAGTTCAAGTTAAGTCTGCCGGACGAGATGGACGAACGTATTCCAAAAGTCTGCGAAATGCTTATGAAGAAATACAAACTTCATTACGGCAAAGCAAAAAATACCAAAGAATTTATAGAGAAGTATGGCGACGGCATATTTGAACTTTTGGATATAACGTACGCTGATCTTTACGGAACGGTACCCTTTACTCAGTCGATGAAAGATATGCTTATAGCGAATTTCAAACTGATAATCGATATTAAGTACGTTGCGATAATTTTGGACGAAAACGAGAGACCGGTATGCTTTGGATTGGGGTTCCCGTCCATAGCCAAAGCGGTACAAAAATCGGGCGGTAGACTTACGCTTCCGACGCTTATCAAGGTATTGAATTCGTTAAAGAAGCCCGAGGTGTTGGATATGGCGCTTATAGGCGTACTTCCCGAATATGCGAGAAAGGGCATAAGCGTATCGCTGATTGCAGGCGCAATGAACATTATGAAGAACTGCAATATAAAATATGCGGAGACGAATTTGATTTTGGAAAATAATTATAGCAGCAGAAATCAATTCAAGAGGTTTAATAAAGTTTTGCATAAGCGTCGCCGCTCCTTTGTCAAGTCAATATAAAACACAACGCACCCGAAAGGGTGCGTTAATTATTGTTCTTCGATATCATAGAACGTCCTTCGGTAATTCCTTAGGGCGTTTTTGTTTTCTCCGAGGGGGAGAGAAACGTATCTGTAATCGTGGTGATTGCAAAATCCCGATAGCTGCTTATCTACTGCGTCAAGTCTTTTTATTTGCGAAGCGTAAAGATTTTTGAGGTACTCTTTTGCGTATTTCCCGGCATAAGACGAATTTTCTATAAGTTTCGAGTAATGCTCTAAACAAAACCCGTTACCGTCGGATATTTTTTCTCTGAATTTTTCATCTTCAGAATATATCTGCGCTACCGTTTTATAATATCTCGTCATATTGTCGCCAAGGTACTTGCAGATTACGCAAGTAGAGTTAAGCCGAGAGATGCGCTCCGCTTGTTTCTTTGCCTCTTTTACGCTTTTTGGCTCGTTAATCGACTTATAGACCGTTTTTAGCCTCGTTGAAGATTGCAGGGCAAGTCCGAGTTTGGAGGGCATAGAGTAAAGCAGATCGAAGTGGGTTTTGCAAAATCCGAGTTTGTTCACTTCTTTTCTCGTCGAATCTTCCATAACTTTTTCGCCGAGGTATTGTTCGGCGAGTCTGTTTTCGACTTTCATTTTTATTCTGCACAAAGGGCAATGCTCAGAGCCGTCGAAAAATTCGTCGATCAGCATTCTGCCTATATGGTAATTCATCAATCCGCTCTCCCGGTCAGATTTCCCTCGGTATTCAGCCCGTTAAAGTCTGTTTGTCTCAAAGCCTCGTAGAGGGTGATAGCCACCGAATTTGAGAGGTTTAAACTCCTTAAATCCTGCCACATAGGAATACGGAGAGTTTTGTCGTAATGTTCTTTTAAAAGCGGTTCGGGAAGTCCGTGACTTTCTTTGCCGAACACCAAAAAGTCTCCGTCCTTGAATTTTGCGTCCGTATATCTGATTTTTCCCTTCGTGGATAAAAAATAGAAGTCGTGTTCGCTTGAAAATTTTTCGTAAAGTTCGGCGAAACTGTCGTAATATCTCACGTCGAGGTACTGCCAATAGTCGAGCCCCGCACGCTTTAAAGTTCTGTCCGAAATTTCAAAGCCGAGCGGCCTTACGAGGTGCAACGTCGTATGAGTTGCCGCACAAGTTCTCGATATATTTCCCGTGTTTTGCGGAATTTCGGGTTCTACTAAAACAATGTTGAACATATTTCCTCCGTCGTTAACAATTTCAAAGTTAAAAAAATATTATAAAAGGAGAGGTGAATTATTGAAAGTTAAAACGATTACTACGGCGATTCCCGAGTCCTCGGATTCGGATATTTTAATTCTCGCCGACAAGCGTCGAACCGTAAAATACAAAAAAGAACTCAGCGGCGAAAACACCGAACTCAAAAATCTCGCAAAACTCTCCGAAAAATTTTCCTGTACGCTGGTGTGTCCGTTCGATACGGACAATTACGGTATTTTTCGCCATTCTGCCGGCGTGTTTGAAAAGGGTAAATTGCTCGGAATAAGCGATATGACCATCGCATACGAGGATAGTCCGTATATGCCGGGCGTTAATGCGGGGATATACGAAGTTGAATCCGGCAAGATCGCCATAGCCGTCGGCGACGACTTTTATTCTTACGAACTTTTAAGATCTTACGCCGTTTGCGGCGTAAAGACTGTGATCGCAGTAAAAAAGGGCAATTTAGCGGAAATGGACAGAATAGTTTTAAGGGCGTATTCGTACCTTCTCGGCATACCCGTAATTCTTATTTCGGGCGAAAGGGTGGTCGCAACCGATTTTAAGGGCAACGTCGTAAAGGACGCCTACGGCGACAGTGAGTTTGAAATAGAGCCGATAGGCGAATACTATCTTAAAATTTCGAGGACGAGATTTTCAAAATAACGTTTTAAGCGAAGAACTCGTCTACTTCACGCAGTATGCTTTCGGTGTCGGAAAGTTTAAAAATCTTCTCTTTGAGTTTAGCGTTGTCCTTTTCGCCCTTTATGTAGAGACAGAGTTGTTTTCTGAAATTTATCGCCGTATATTTGTCGTCATAATGCGTTCTAAGTAGGGCTATATGTCGTTTAATCAAGTTTTTTTTGCTTTTATCGCAATCGACGCCCAAAATTTCGGAGAATAAAAACGGCCTTTCGAGCGCGCCTCTGGCGAGCATCACGCCGTCTGCGCCGGTATTTGCGATCATCTCGTCTGCGTCTTTGGAAGTGTAAATTCCGCCGTTTGCGATAACCGGCACCGAAACCGCTTTTTTCGCCTTGTATATCTCGTCGTAATCGGGTTTTCCGGCATAGATTTTATCCCTCGTTCTGCCGTGTACGGTTATCATATCCGCTCCGCCTTGTTCCAAAGCTTTGGCAAAGTCTGCGGCGACTAATTTATCTTCCGTAATACCTATTCTCATTTTAGCGGTGATTATTTTGCCGCTTTTTTTACATTCGTTTACTATTTTTTCAGCCAAAGACGGGTTGGCAAGCAAAGCGCTGCCTTCGCCGTTATTGAATATTTTCGGCATAGGGCAGCCGAAATTTATATCTATCACGTCGAAGTCTTGCATTTCGCTTTTTTCGATTGCCTTTCGCATAATATACGGGTCGTTGCCGAAAATCTGTGCCGCCTTAATTGTTTCTTCGGGCGGGGAATATAGTAGGTCTTTCGTTGCCTCCGAATTGTAAATAAGACCTTTTGCGCTGACCATTTCGGTAAAGCAAAGCGCCGCTCCGTAAGATGAGCAGATAGAGCGCATCGCAAAGTCCGAAAATCCGGCAAGCGGTGCAAGCAGAAGATTATTTTTTAGCGTTAATCGACCTATATCAAGACTTTTTAACTGCATTGTAGTATTCGTCGAACTCTTTTGGAGTTAAGTTTTTAACGTTTTTACCGTCTTTTATAGCCGCCATCTCGGCACGTTTGAATCTGTCTATAAATTTTTCGGTCGATTGCGCAAGCGCTTCTTCCGCCTCAACGCCTATCTTCCGCAAAAGGTTTACCGCCGTAAAGAGAAGGTCTCCGCATTCTTCTTTTATATGATCTTCGTCGCTAAGAGCGAGCGCCTCTTTCAATTCGTCACATTCCTCGTAGATTTTATCGAAAACCTGATTTACGTTCTCGAAATCGAGATTATATTTTTTCGCTCTGTTTCCGACTTTTTCAGCCCTTAAAAGAGCGGGCAAATTTTTGGGAACGGATGAGATATATTCCGCACCGGAAGCGTAGCCCTTTTCTTTTTGCTTGTTTTTATCCCATACCGAGAGTGCGGCGTCGGCGCTGTTTGCGCTATCCGCACCGAATATATGCGTATGACGGGAAATAAGTTTATTGCATATTCCGCTTAAGACGTCGCCATAATTGAACGCGCCTCTTTCTTCGGCGAAAACCGCCTGAAACGCCGCTTGCAGAATGACGTCGCCCGTTTCTTCCAAAATGTCGTCGTCATCGCCACGTGTAACTGCGTCGACGAGTTCGTAAGCCTCCTCGATCATATTTATCCTTATTGACTCTTTTGTCTGCGCCTTATCCCAAGGACAACCGTTTTCGGAACGTAAAGCCCTTAAAATTTCAATCAAATCGTCGAAGTCGTGCCTTTCTCTATGTAGAAAATCGAGGCTTAAAATTACGAGTGCGCACGAATAATCGAAGTCGTTATCGAAGTCGAACTCGTAAAGTTGAATTTTCTTAAAATTGCCGTTAATGAACTTATAGCAGGGTATTTCGTCGCCATATTTTTCGGAAAGGAAAAGTTTTACCTTGCTTGCGACGAACATATTGTCGATGTCTGTAACGATAAGGGGCAGAGAAATTTTCGCCGAGTTTAAGGCGTAGGCGGAGAGAGCGCAGTAGTTACTTTGAACTCCGAGTTTTTCGAGGTAAGCCGTCGCCCTCGAAACGCCTGAAATAATTTCTACGTCTTTGCCGCCTCGTTTATTTATTATTATGCGGCAAGACTCGTCGCTTAAAACGTCGCCGTCGACGAGATAAACGACTTCTTCGGTTTTGGCAGTGCTTAGAATTACTTCCGCAAGATTTTTGGACAGCGTATCGAAATTTCTCGATTTTTGGTAAATTCTATCGAGCGGCTCTGCGTTGATGCCGAGTTCGGCAAGACTTTCGGCGCTTTTTGTCAAGGCGGTCCTTAGGTAAACTTTTTTTCCGGAAGTGGCGGCTTTGTAAGCGGAAATGCTTATATCGCCCTCTTTAATTCCTATTCCTGCCAAGATGATTTTCATAAGCAGATTCCTTTAAAAAATTTTTATTTGTATATATAATAATATAAACCAAATTTCCGAAAACCGCAACAAAATAACATAAAATATCCGAAATCAACGCCGCAAAAATATTTATTTCGGGAATTTTAAGCAAAAACGGCTGTAAAATTATCTTAACTAATAGACCTGTTCCCAAAAGTAAACAAGGGACGTAAGGCCTCTCAAACGCTATAAGGCAACTCGTTTCGGTTTGAAGTAAGGAAATGAACGCTATATTTACCGCCGCCGCTTTTAAAAGGCGTATCGTAGTGTTTTGTTCGAAAAAGTCTAATTTAGGGTATAAAATTTTTACGCAGGGCTCCGCCAGAATATACACTGCCGCCGCAGCGAGTGCGGAAAGTAAAAACGTGAGAATAAGCGCTTGCCCCGCACGCTTGTTCGCCTCTTGTGATTCGCCATTTTTTATAAGCGACGAAATTGCGGGCAGAAAAGCCGCCGCAACGCCGTAGCACACGGCAACGGGTACGCCTATCAAAGATTCTACTCCGCCGGTATAAATTCCGTAGAGCGACGTGGCGTTATCGGTATATGCGCTTAAAAAATTTACTATGGTAAAACTGTCGTACACCCGTGCCACGGGCAGGAGTATCGCCGATAGGGTAATTGGGATAACCACGGCTATAAGTCGTTTAACGGGGTATTTTTTGGAAGTAGTCGTTAAATTTTCGCACGAATGAAATTTAAGGAAAAGATAGATTAGCGCCGCCGCTTCGCTGATTGTAACGGCGAGGGTTGCGAGTGCTGCCGATAAAAACGGTTTAGCGGGAAAGAGCAAGCAAAGTCCCAACCCGAACACAAGTTTGACGGATTGTTCGATTATTTGAGATAAGGCGGTCGGCGCCATATTTTTTTTGCCTTGAAAGTAACCTCTTATGCACGAGATTGCGGCGACGAGCGCAACGGACGGCGAGAGTGCGAGGTAGGCGTAAAAAGCGTTCGGCTCGCCTTGCCAAGCGCTTATCGGCATAGAAAATGCCGCCATAAGTAAAAAGCCTATCGTCCCGATAGGCAGAAACAGCGAGAGAGAACTTTTCAAGACGTCTTTTCCGTCGCCGTCCGACGACGCTACGGTCTTTGCTATCGCCGCAGGTACGCCCGTGGACGAAAAGGTTAAAAGTATCGTATAAAGCGGAAAGACAGTCTGATAAATTCCAAGCCCCTCGGTTCCGAGAATGTTAGTTAATGGTATACGGTAGAGCGCTCCTATAACTTTTGTAACAAGACCGCCGACGGAAAGTATCAAAGTGCCCTTGATTGCACCGCCGAGCGATTTTTTATTTGCATACGCCATATCAGACGTTAGCGGCGATAAATTCAGCGCCGAGAGTTGCGAGTTGAACGTCGGAAGGAGAGATATTTCTCTCTTTTTGCTCGTCGCATAGGATTACGAGTCCTATCCCTTCGTTTTCAAACACGATGGGAACGAACAGTTGATTGAAAAAGACTTGTTCGCCGCCGCAGAGCGGAACTGCGCCCAAGCCGTCCGAAAAATTTACTATAACGTTCTTTTTTTCCGAGATGAGTTTTTCGAGTTCGGACGAAATATTTTTGCCGATGATGCTTTCGGTTTTTTCGCCGTCGCCCGACACGAATACGTCTTTATCCGTAATAAAAGCGCTGTGTCCGGTAAGTTTTTTAAGGCTCGTAACTACGCTTTTCGCCGCCCCGTCGAGATTGAAAATGGGCGAATATCTCTTTAAAATAATTTCGTCTTTTTCGGTGTAGACCTCTATCGGGTCGCCGAAGTTGATTTTTAAAGTGTTTCTGATTTCTTTTGGGATAACCACTCTTCCGAGCATATCCATACGTCTGACTATTCCGGTTGCTCTCATAAATATCTCCTCGGAAGTATTTTTTGCAAAGAACGGAAAAATATGTATGGATTCAGTCGGTCAAATTCCAGTCGATAGCGGTTTCGCCGTGTTTTGTAAGGAAGTCGTTCGTTTTGGAGAATGGTTTGCTCCCGAAGAAGCCGTTATAGCAAGATAAGGGGCTTGGGTGAGCGCTTTCGATGACGAAGTGGCGATTATCGATGAATTTCTTTTTGCTTCTCGCATTTGCGCCCCAGAGGATAAAAACGATAGGTTTTTCCCTTTCTGCGAGAATTTTTATGACTTCGTCGGTAAATTCGGTCCAGCCGCAGTCCTTATGCGAGTTGGCCATACCTTGTCTGACGGTAAGCGTGGTGTTGAGCAGCAGAACTCCTTGCCTTGCCCATTTTTCGAGATTGCCGCTTTGTGCGGGCGGAATTCCCAAATCGCTTTCGAGTTCTTTATAGATATTGACGAGCGAGGGCGGTAGTTTAGTGCCTTCTTTAACCGAAAAGCAAAGCCCGTGCGCCTGACCGGGTTCGTGGTAAGGATCTTGACCGAGTATGACCGCTTTTACTTTGCTGTAAGGCGTCATTTTGAATGCGTTAAAAATATCGTACATCGACGGATATACGGTATAATGAGAGTATTCTTGCTTTAAAAACTCTCGTATTTTCAAATAATTTTCGCTTTGAAAAAGCGGAGCAAGGATATCGTCCCACTCATTTCCTATAACGACCATTTTTTCACCTCTTAAAGGAAAGTTTACCAAATTTCGGCTAAAAAGTAAACTTTAAATAGCCAAATTATAGAAATT
>CAJOMT010000048.1 GCA_905235815.1 uncultured Clostridia bacterium | reverse complement strand
AGTTATTTTACCATATTTTTAACTTTTTTGCAAACGCTTTTTGTCGGAAAAAACTAAAAATTTTGAGCAAAATTTTTTTATGCTTGCTTGAATTTTTTTAATTTTATGTTACAATTCAGATGCCATAAACTTGTCGTGAGAGCGTATTCGGCTTGCTATAATAATGTCAATATAAATCGCAAGCAAAAACCGTAAGTTTTGAAGAAATAGAGAGTTCGCCTTTAATCATATACTTAAAATACTAACGTATTCAATCCTGTATAGGCATTGCTATATTCATATTAAAATCTATGTGATTTTAAAATGCAATTTCCACTCTCGAAAGAATGAAACACGCCGCAAAGAAACCTTCCAGATCGCTGCGCTTGCAATTAACAACGTAACAGCCTTGCACGGAAATAAAGTTTTCTTCATCTTGCTTGCCTTCTTTCATAACGTTGCGGCCCGCAGTCTTGATATTCCCTACGCTCACGCCGTAACGCTTTACTTCGTACGAAAAATGTGTGAGGTCTTGCATACTCGCCGAAAGCGAATACCCGAGTTTACCTAAATAGTCCCAACATTTCTCTCCGTCTATTTTAAAATAGCTTGAATCTACCACCATAGTACCCGAATCGCCGCTTCCGAAAGACGTCGAAATTGTATGCGATACCTCGTGAAGAATCTCCTTTCCGCTTAAATGATCGATAAAGTTGAATTTGTACTTTGAAAATATGCCGATCTTGTCGCAACGAGCCTCCATAACGGCTTTTTTATCCTTGGTTTCCAAGATATAACTTTGATTTAACTTGCCCGTAAAGTGAAAATAATAGTTCTCGTTCGGCTCGTCGTAATATGCCATTACCTTTTTTACGTTTTCTTCGCTTAACTGCTCGTCTTTTACCCTGTCGAGCTCGTTACTCTCTTTTTTCGACCTCGATAGAGTCCTTACGAATATAACTACGGCGAGAATTATAGCGAATATACCTACCGCCAAAAATATATACGGTGTTACTTTGTTATTGCTTAAAAGTTCGTCCGGATTAGCTGCGTTATAATAGCCCGTAAGCTTATCGCCCTTTTCCATCGTCGATTTTGAATCGGGATAGTAAACGTTTTCGTGCGTAACTCCCTCTTTGTCCTCGTAAGTTACGTAAACGTAGGTT
The DNA here is from genome assembly GCA_905235815.1 of uncultured Clostridia bacterium. Taxonomy (GTDB): domain Bacteria; phylum Bacillota; class Clostridia; order Christensenellales; family Borkfalkiaceae; genus UBA10281. The sequence goes on along the minus strand of CAJOMT010000048.1, from coordinate 14,864 downwards.
TCGTCGGAGTCGCCGACTCGTTCGACATCCACTCTCGTAACGGTTACGCTGACCTCTACTTTCTCTTTGCCGAGTTGGTTAAAACTGATTATCGAAACAACCGTGAACAATATTCCTACGATAAATGCAACAACAGCAAAATTCAATCTGTGATATCTTCTGAAAAAATCTCTTAGTTTTGATAGCATAACTTGTATCTTCCTTTTTAAAAATGTTACAACCATTATATCATAGTTGCGCATTTTATTTCAACTTCTTTTGAAATTAAAAATTTTTTTGAAAAAATATGAAAATATGGTTGACATTTTTTATCCATAGATATATAATATCCTTAATTGAGGGTTTAAGGAGCATTTATATGATAATAAACGGCTGTGTCGAACAAGGAATATACGTCGTATTGCTCTTAGCGCTCGAAAAGGATCATAAACCGCTTAGGAGTACGGAGTTAAGCGCTATTTTATGCGTATCCGATTCCTATCTCAAAAAGATTTTGCGGAAACTTGTCCTTGCCGAGATAATCGCTTCGATGCCGGGGAAAGACGGCGGATTTCAACTTAAAAGAAGCATAGAGGAAATAAGCGTTTACGATATTTACTCTGCGCTCGAGGGCGATAAATGCGCATTAAAGATTTCGGGTATCGGAGACAGAATATTCAAATACGGCAAAGACTTTAATAAAGGCGAAGAAAAGGTCGTAAAGGTTTTCGACAGAGCCAACGCTCAATTTTTAGCGGAACTTAAAAAATTAAAAATTTCCGAACTTGCAAGCAAAGAGCATTACGAATTCGGAACGATAGATTTCAAAACTCATTTATAAGAAAAAGTTTGAATTATATATGGAGGTCGTTGTTACTTTCACACACACCAAACTCTTTGGTTGGGCAGTTCATCTTCATGGACACGTAAAGTACTTGAAAAAACTTTTGGCGGAAGATAAACTGCAGATTTCAGGCCCGGGCGTCGGAACGCCGTTAAAGACGCAAGAGACGCTTATTTGAAGAAGTTGTTAAAAGAAAAGAAACTTCGCGCTGCCGGAAGTTACGTAAACAATCCGCTTGCAGGTTTATCTATTCTTTCCGTCAAAGACGCAGACGCGGCTAACGCAATTATGCAAGAAGATCCGTACGTTAAAGAACTCGGAGCAACTATAGAATGGAACCCGAAATTCGGTGATTTCAAATAAAAAATAAAAATATAGGAGAATAAAAATGAAAAAATTTGCAAAAGTGTTACTCGTTATCTTGGGTATACTGCTGATCGGCACGGGCATATCCTGCTTATTCAGCCCTGTATCCACTTCGACTTACATCGGCTACATTATAGGTCTTTCTATGGTACTCGATGCAATCGCTTACTTCGTAATGTGGCTTCAAGGCAGAAAAGACGGCTCCGCCGACGGCTGGACGCTTGCCGGTGCGATATTGTCCGCAGTATTCGGTTTCTTCATTTTGAATAACACCGTTATTCAAGCCGGATTGGATTTACTTATTTACATCTATGCGGCTATATGGCTTATCGGTCTCGGTATCGTGGTTATTTCTCGTGCGGCAAGATTGCGTCGTATACATAAGAACTGGGATACTAAATTACTCGGAGCGCATTGGTATCTTCCCCTTTGCTTGGGAATTTTGCTCTGCGCATTCGGAATTTTGTGCTTGTTCAAGCCGCTTATTCCCGCTGCCGTTATCGGAGTATTCATCGGAATAGGTATTATCAGTGCCGGCGCCAACATGATTACTTTGGCTACCACTTCTGATAACTGATACGTAAACAAAATAAAGCATCGCTTAAGCGGTGCTTTTTTATTTTAATAATTATCCATAAAATTATGTTCTTCGCCGTCTTTTTTATAAGAAATGAGCGTATCGAGGCAAACGTTATTGGTACTCTTGAAAATATTCGCCTCGACAAACGGGTTCGTTTCCTTCAATCGCCGAATGAGCAGTTTGGTTTCCATTCGCTTTGATATCGGCGAGCCGTCGTCCCGACAAGAACTGCAAGTGTCCGTAAAATGACAAGCGCATTGTATAAAATGCAGTCCGTGATAGTCTCGCCACGCCTTTATATCGTCCTCTCGCACGAAATACATAGGTCTTATGAGTTCCATACCCGAAAAATTCGTGCTTTTAAGTTTCGGCAACATACCCTGCATCTGTCCGCCCCATAACATACCCATTAGCGTGGTTTCGATAACGTCGTCGAAATGGTGTCCGAGCGCTATTTTGTTACAGCCGAGTTCTTTCGCCTTGTTATAAAGATACCCTCGCCTCATTCTGGCGCAAAGATAACACGGCGACTTCTCGACGTTATATACGGCGTCGAATATTTTCGTTTCGAAAATCTCAACCGGAACACCGAGCGCTTTCGCATTGTTCTCGATGAGAAGTCTGTTCAGTTCGTTGTAGCCGGGATCCATTACCAAAAATACGAGTTCGAACTCGAATTTTCTGTGGCGCTTCAATTCCTGAAAGAGTTTCGCCATAAGCATAGAGTCCTTGCCGCCCGAAATACACACGGCAATCTTATCGCCGGGGCTGACAAGTTCGTACTGCGCTATCGCCTTTACAAACGGAGAAAACAGTTTCTCCTTGAATTTCCTCCTGCTTTGAATGGATTCCTCTATCTCTTTGGAACGGTCGGCAGTTACGATATGTTTTTTCAGCCATTCGGAGTAGCCGCCCGTTAAACTATAAGCCTCTACGCCGAGCGAACGAAGTTCCTCGCATAAAGGCGCACTCCTCGTGCCGTACATACAAAACAGCACGATTTTTTTGTCGGGTTCAAGTTTCCCCTCTTTCGCTTCCGCTACGATATCCGAAAGGTGCTTTGCCCCCTTAATAGTGCCGTAAGAAAACGAAATATCGTCTCGCACGTCGAAAAGTTCGTACGTACCCTCGGGTAAATCGGCAAGTTGTTCTATGGTTAATTCATACGTATTCATTTATATACCCTATTCTTTATTCCCATATTTCGTATTATACTACTATTCGCAGTCTTTGTCAACTTTGTTTTTTGCCCTGAAAATCAGTTGACAAACGTAATTTTTAAGGCTAAAATTATTCGTATATTATTTTCATTCTGCCGGAGAAATCACAATGTTAAAAGAAGGTCAGGTAAGAATACCGTCGGGCTGTGCGATTGCCGCTATCATCTCAAAAAAAGGCGAAATGATGACGGGCGAAAAGATTATCGAGAGTATGAAACCGATGCACGATCGCAGTAACGGTCTCGGCGGCGGTTTCGCCGCATACGGAATTTATCCTAAATTTAAAGAACAATACGCTTTTCACTTGTTTTACGATGATACTTCGGCTAAAACCGAATGTGAAACCTACATTAGCGAGTATTTTGAAATATGCGGCTCCGAACCCGTTCCCACTCGCAAAATTCCCGAAATTACGGACGAACCGATTATATGGAGGTATTTTGTCTCGCCGCTTCCGACAAAACTTGCTTCGTTGCAACTTGACGAGCAAGAATTCGTCGTGCGCACAGTTACGCATATAAATACCTTTATAAGCGGAGCATACGTGTTTTCTTGCGGTAAAAATATGGGCGTATTCAAAGCCGTCGGTTATCCGGAGGACGTGGGCAAATTCTATAAACTCGAAGAATATTCCGCATATTCTTGGACGGCTCACGGCAGATACCCCACGAATACTCCCGGCTGGTGGGGAGGCGCACACCCGTTTAACCTCTTGGATTATTCAATCGTCCATAACGGAGAAATATCTTCTTACGACGCCAACCGCCGCTATATAGAAATGTTCGGATATAAGTGTAATCTGCAAACGGACACCGAAGTTATGACGTATATTGCCGACTATCTGCTCAGAAAACAAAAATTGACGTTAGAAGAAACGGCTCAGGTAATTGCGGCGCCGTTTTGGAGCACAATCGAGAGAAAGGACGAAAAAGAAAGAGAAAAATTGACTTATCTGCGGACTGCCTATTCAAGTCTTTTGATAACCGGCCCGTTTGCGATAATTTTAGGATTTAACGGCGGACTTATGGCGCTGAACGACAGACTGAAATTGAGGTCGATGGTCGTCGGCGAAAAGGACGACAAGGTATATATAGCAAGCGAGGAGGCGGCTATTCGAATTATTGAGCCCGATATAGAAAATATTTGGGCGCCGAGCGGCGGTCGCCCCGTTATAGTGAAAGTTGAGGACGGTAAATACTGATGAATATACGCTACGTTTATCCCGAATACGAGGTCGTCAGAAACCAAAGCAGATGTATAACTTGCAGAATATGCGAACAACAATGTTCCAACTCTGTACATTCCTACGACAAAGACGCAAACATAATGGTAGCAGACGATGAAAAATGCGTCAACTGCCAAAGATGCGTTGCACTCTGCCCTACTCGTGCGTTAAAAGTCGTTAAAAGCGATTGCAGGCTGAGTGAAAACGCAAATTGGAGCGACAAAACCATAAAAGAAATATATAAACAAGCCGAAAGCGGCGGAGTGCTTTTATCTTCTATGGGAACGCCAAAAAATTATCCCGTTTATTTCGATAAAATTCTTATAAACGCTTCGCAAGTCACAAATCCTTCCATAGATCCGCTGCGAGAGCCTATGGAAACGAAAGTGTTTTTGGGTAAAAAACCGTCCTTTGCCGAAAGGGACGAAAACGGCAATCTTATAAACAATCTGCCTCCGCAGATAGAACTCTCGCTCCCCGTTATGTTTTCGGCAATGAGTTACGGCTCGATAAGCTACAATGCGCACAAGAGTCTGGCAATGGCGGCGGAAGAACTCGGTATATGCTATAACACGGGCGAAGGCGGTCTCCACGAGGACTTTTACGCTTACGGGAAAAACACGATCGTGCAAGTGGCGTCGGGAAGATTCGGCGTTCACGAAAACTACCTTAACGCCGGCGCAGCGATTGAAATCAAGATAGGACAAGGCGCTAAACCCGGTATAGGCGGACATCTGCCCGGAACGAAAATCGTCGGCGACGTCTCTAAAACCCGAATGATCCCCGAAGGAAGCGACGCTATCTCCCCCGCTCCGCACCACGACATTTATTCCATTGAAGATTTGCGCCAACTCGTGTATTCGCTCAAAGAAACGACGGAATACAAAAAACCGATTATAGTTAAGGTTGCGGCGGTACATAATATAGCGGCGATAGCGAGCGGCATCGCCCGAAGCGGTGCGGATATAATCGCAATCGACGGATTCCGCGGCGGCACGGGCGCCGCACCTACGAGAATAAGAGATAACGTAGGGATACCTATCGAACTTGCGCTCGCCTCGGTAGATTCGAGACTAAGAGACGAAGGAATAAGAAACAACGTTTCATTGATTGCCGGAGGAAGTATACGTTCCGCCGCAGACGTCGTAAAGGCAATAGCGCTCGGCGCAGACGCTTGTTACTGTGCAACCGCTCCTTTGCTTGCGCTGGGCTGTCATCTTTGCGGAAGCTGTCAAACGGGCAAATGTAATTGGGGCATCGCAACTCAAAACCCCGAGCTTGTGGCGCGCTTGGACCCGCAAACGGGAAGTAAAAGGCTTGTAAACTTAATGAATGCGTGGAAACGGGAAATCAAGGAAATGATGGGCGGAATGGGTATAAACTCGATAGAAGCGCTCAGAGGCAACCGATTGATGTTAAGAGGAATCGGGTTAAATGAAAAGGAACTTGAAATACTCGGCATCTCACACGCAGGACAATAAAACTGCCGATCAAAGCCTTTAACAAGCGACACTTAGCATAAATTGCCCCGTAATTCTTAAAATAAAATGCACTTTTTGCCCCGTTTTAATTGATTTTGTCTGTATTTTGCTGTATAATGTTATCAAAAGGAGCTATTAAGTATGAGAAGATACATTGAAAATGAATTAAATGAATGGATATCAAGCAAAGACAAACAAGCTCTATTAGTCGAAGGCGCAAGACAAGTCGGAAAAACATATATAATAAGGAAAGTCTTAGAGGATAATGATATAAATTATTTTGAAATCAACTTTATAGACAGACCGGATATTTTAAAATCTTTAAATAGTATTGACGACGTAAATGAATTGATACTGAAAATAGAGTTATATTCATCTAAACCTTTAATAAAGGGAAAATCGGTTATATTTTTTGATGAAGTCCAAATGTTTCCCGAAATAATCACTAAAATTAAATTCTTAGTTGATGAAGGAAGCTATAAATACATTTTAAGCGGTTCGCTTCTCGGAATAGAAATTAAAGGAATCAAATCTATTCCGGTCGGATATATTAAAACATTGAGAATGTATCCGATGAATTATAACGAGTTTTTACTTGCATTAGGAGTAAAAGACGAAACTATAAAATATTTAGAGAATTGTTTTAATGAAAGAAAAAAAGTAGACGAGATAATACATAACAAAATGATCAGGCTTTTTTATATGTATTTGATTGTCGGCGGAATGCCTCAAGTCATAAATAAATTTTTAGAAACAAGAAATTTATATGAGGTTGATAAAGAACAAAAAAACATTATAAATGCTTATAAAGCAGATTTTTCAAAATATGAATTAAATGATAGAAAATTAAGAATAATTTCAATATATGATAATATTCCATCACAACTAAGCAAGCAAAATCATAGATTTATATTTACATACTTAAATAAAGAATTAAAATTCGATCGTTATGAAAATAGTTTTCTATGGTTAAAAGACGCCGGCGTTGCATATCCCGTCTATATTGCCAACGAAGCGAAATCACCACTTGTAATATCTAAAGATAAAAATACATTTAAATTATTTTTATCGGACGTTGGTTTATTAACGTCGTGCTATCCTTTTTCCGTAAGAGAAGACTTAATGAATGAAGCGAATAACGGCTATAATAATGGGGCTTTATTCGAAAATTTTGTAGCGCAAGAACTTTATTCTAATGATTTCATTCCATATTATTATAAAAGCACAAAAATCGGTGAAATAGATTTTTTAATCGAATGTAAAAATCAAATTGTACCATTGGAAATTAAATCGGGAAAAGAATATAAAACGCATAAATCTATTGATAATTTATTAAGTACATATAAAGAACATATTACTAATCCGATCGTTTTTTCAACATCTAATTTTTTTCAAGAAAATGAAATACTATATGCGCCTATTTATATGGTTGGTTTTATGAAAAAAGATGAGCCGGCTGCTAATACAATAACGTTTGATATAGAAGGCATTTAGATTTTCATTCGGAGGGGTAAATAATGATAACGTTAAGCGCTAAAAATATGGGGTTTGAAGAAATAAACCGCAAAATAAGAGAGAACGGCAACGAATTTCAAATAACCGATCTGCTCGGACAGCGCTTTATCGCCGCAGGTATGAGCGATAAAGATATAACACTCATCGGCACGCCCGGCAACGCACTCTGCTCGTACTTAAACGGGGCAAACGTTACCGTCTACGGCAATGCGCAAGACGCCGTTGGCGACACTATGAACGACGGAAAAATCGTCATACACGGCAATATCGGCGACGCCGCAGGCTACGCTATGCGAGGCGGAAAAATTTTCGTAAAAGGCAATCTGGGCTACCGCGGCGGCATACATATGAAAGCATATAACGAAAAAGTCCCCGCCCTCGTCGTCGGCGGAACCGCCGGCAGTTTTCTCGGCGAATATCAGGCGGGCGGACGTACTCGGGTTAAACGGCAATCCGCAAATAGTCGGAAACTTCCCTTGTACGGGTATGCACGGAGGAAAAATGCTGCTCCGCTCCGATTGCAAAAACGTTATATTCCCGAATAACGTTCACGTTCAAGCGGTGGAAGACATATCGGAATTCAAAGTTTATATCGAAGAATTTTGCAATATTTTCGGTTATGATTTAAACGAGGTCCTTTCCTCGCCGTTTACTCTTATCGAGCCTGACAGCAATAATCCGTATAAACAAATGTACGTTACAGACTAAAAAAGACCATAAAAATATATGCGCTCCCAAAAGTCAAACGCTTTTGGGAGCGCATATATTTTTTTATAATCGCTTTTATCTGTTGTCTTTGAGCGAATCCGTCATACTCACTTTCGACGCTTTGGTTTTAAGTATCGCAAGCGTTCCGAAATACGTTACGAGGACTGTTCCTATAATAATTATCAGCGACCTGATACTGACCGTTACCGGCATTACCATATTGTTATTCGCAACCGTATTCTTGAAGTATAACGACAATATCAAGTACGCAAGCGGTATACCCGCCGCTATTCCGAAAGGAACTATAACGTGGTTACAGTTGATTATCATTCTGTTTATTTCTTTCGGCTTATGTCCTAATACCAACATTAGCGATATATTGGCTTGGTTGTCGTCTATTATAACGTTGACTATCGTAAATACCGATATAATACAAATCAATATACCTATTACGAGTACCGTATAGATTATTACGGCCCTCTCTTTCATTTTGGCGTCTTTTTGCTTTTCTATCGAAGATTTTTGGAAAATATTGATGATGTTCGACGCATCGTACTTATCGTCCAAAGCTTCTTTGGATAAGACGATATTATATAACGAGTCCAAAGCGGATCTGTCGCTGTTATCGAAGAAATCGCACAATATTTCTTTGACGTCCGGATCGAGCACAGTGTCGTTTATAAGCGACTTAATGGTACTGAAATACGAATCTATGACGTTGGCTTTATCGGTTAAAATATACGATATCAAGCCGTTGTCGATAATACCCGAAACTTTAAACGTCAACGGATCCGTATTGAAATTGGACTTGATTGTAACGGGGTCGCCCTTTTTTACGTGCATAAGTTCGGCGCACAGTTTTGACATATAAAACGAATTTTCGTCGAGCTCGGTAATTTTAGTGCCGTCGGTAAGCGTCGTATACCACAAGTTCATATTGTCTACGCTTGCGCCCATAAGCGGTATTTTCCTCTCGTCGTACTCGTAGATTGTGGCAATCATATAATTGTATTTATCCGACTTTAAGTCTTCTTCTTCCTCGACAATGTCCGGCACTTTCAAGGTGTATTCGTATTCAAAATCGCCTGCCTTTTTCATCGCTTGGGACACGATGGCGTCTATCGTATCGAACTGAATAAGCGATAGCGAAATAATGAGCGTCGACGCCATAATACCCAAAAAGATAACGAACGTCCTTATTTTATTCGCAGTCAATGATCTGACGGCGAATTTGGGGATTACTTTCGTCCTCTTATTCATTAAAATTTTAGAGGATTTCGACTCCTTTCCGGCGCCTCTTAAAAGTTCGGTTATCGGCTTGTTTATCAGGCGTTTGACCGTCAAGACGGAAACGACCGTATATATGAGCGTCGGGATTATTATTCCCAATATCGCCGTATACCACGGATAAATGAAGTCTATACTCATAACTTCAAAGTCGCCGATCGCTATTCGGCCGAAGAAACCGGAAGTAAGATATACTATTATCGTCATCAGTATTCCGCCGACAAGCCCGGGTATCATAGACATTATGGAATAATGATAGCAAAGTTCGCTATCCCGATACCCCAAAGCCCGAATGGTTCCGATTATCTTTTGGTCGTTGGTAACTTTTATATTTAAAATTATGGATATTATCAATACGATAAATACCGGCATTACCGCCAAAAACAAGAAGGAGAACGATATAAACATCTGAGGTCTTATGTAGAATACTCTGATTCTCCTCGACGATTGCGAATAGTTATATTGGTAAGATATATAATTGTCGAAGATATCTTTTCGTAGCGCTTCTTCGTCGGTTTTACCTCCCACGTTTAATTTCAGCGAATAAGTAGACGCCGCCGAAATTTTACCGTCATCATTCTCTTTAAAGGAGTCGTATTGAGCGTCGTTTATATAAGCCACCATAAACGAATCGTAGTTGGGATAAGCGTCGGTAGTATTGACTAAACCGTATAGATAATCGGGCCTGATGAAATAACCCACTACTTTGAATTCTTTTCCGTTGAGAATGATTCTGTTGGCGGTATTATTCAGAGTGATATTATGTCTTGTCGCATATTTTTCGTTTATCAGTATTTCATCGTCTTTTAAGTCGTTCACCGATTCATAGTTTTGACCTATGTTTTGTTTGGTGATGACATATTTATTGATTTTACTGTTTTCTTTGAATACCCTCGCCTCCGTATCTTTGGCGGTAACGTCTTTTCCGGTGTTATCAAGAACTTTGACGTCATAGACGTTCATAAATTCCTGCTCTTCCATAAGAAGATGATATTCTTCTTCATACTTCGCTATTTCTTCTTCCGGAATAGACGCTAACGTCTCTATGTTGGCGTCCTCGACCACGCATCTTTCGAATACGTCGTTAACGTATTCCTGTATACCGTGTCCGCTCGTATATAATAGGGCGAAAGTCATTACGCACAGCATCGTCAGTAGCGACGCCGCCACGTAAAAAATCATACTCTTTCTGATACTGCGAAGGTATCTTTTGTTCATTTTCAAATTTAATTTCATAACTTCAACCCATTACAGCTCGATTTCTTCCGCAGACATTTTGTTTAAATTGTCCTCTACGCTGTTTACTTGTCCGTCTTTAAATCTGATAATTACGTCCGCCATATTCTGAATTGCCTCGTTGTGAGTAATTATGATGATAGTCGTATGGTATTTCTGATTGATTTTTTCTATTACGCTAAGCACGCTTCTGGAAGATTTCGTGTCCAAAGCGCCCGTCAACTCGTCGCAAAGAAGTATTTTGGGGTTTTTAACCAGCGCTCTCGCAATAGATATTCTTTGCTGTTGACCGCCGGAAAGTTCTCTCGGAAACCTATCCTTTAACTGCGATATTTCAAGAGATTCCATTATATCGTCGATATCCAAAGCGTTGGACATATCCGAAATATCCATTACCATCTCTATATTTTCAAGCGCCGTCAGATCCGGTACGAGATTATAGAATTGAAATACGAATCCGGTAACTTTTCTCCTATACTCCGTCAATTCTTTTTTGTTCGCCTTTGAAATGTCTATGCCGTCTACCACGATAGAACCGCTCGTTAAAACGTCCAAGCCGCCGACCATATTAAGAAGCGTCGACTTGCCCGAGCCGGACGGCCCTAATACCACGTAAATTTTGCCTGCTTCAAGCGAAAGATTTACTCCGTCCAAAGCTTTTACCAAGGACTCGCCTTTGCCGTACTCCTTTCTTGCGTCTTTGATTTCAATTAACATAAATCTCCTCCAATGTAATTATATTATTGTTTAAGTAATTTTGCTTTAAGCGCAGCGATCTCATCGTCGGTCATTCCCCACGTCTTAACGTAATTCTCCGCATATACGGCAAGATTTGCCGCTTCGAAATCAACGCTTTCATCGCCCACAACGCTGCTAATCATCGGGTCTAGCACGTCCGTTACTATAATATCGTATTTCTCACGATCTCTTTCCTTGGTTATTTCATAATAATTATAGTAAGTCATCATATAATCGGCGACGATCTCGTCGTAACTTGCGCCGCACAGCGCCTCTATAAGCATACACACGGAACCAGTCCTATCCTTGCCTTCCGTGCAATGAATGAGATACGGTCCATCGTTTTCCGTCATTGCTCTTAGCCCGGAAACGACATTTTGACCGAAAGTTGCCGACTGCAAGGTAGGTTCTACCGCACTTTCGCCATAGTTCATACTGAGCGCCAACGGAATAACCTTGCCGGCATTATAGAGAGCCAAAAAGTTCGGCGAATTAAAATCGTCTTTTGCAATATATCCCTCTATTTTTTGTTCGTTATCCGAAAGATTGACTATAAATTGAACTCCCGCCTCGCCCATAAGTTTGTCTACGTAAGGGGCACGTTTATGTTGATTGTCGCAAGGAGACGCAGAGCGATATACCACGTTCTCTTTCATAGTTTTTACTTGCACGCTCCTGAAATTGGCAAAGGCGGCGTCGCTCGGGAAAGCAGAACGTTCATCTTTGTAAGACAAATTTCTGGCTTGCTGAATATTCAGATATGCGCCTTTTTCAACAAGTTTGATTTCAGCCTTGTCGCTTTCTTCAAGATCGGCGACAATCCACAAATCGTTGCCGTTGTTTATTCCGACTTTTATATGCGGATAACCCGGATAAGCGACGAGAAGCGTCTCTCCCGTTCGCGTATAATAGCCGTTATAATACGGGATATCCTCCAACTTATAGCCGTTTGTGAAACTTATGCTAACGCTATCTCCGTAGTCAAAACCGTAAGCGTTGAATTCGTCTATCGTAAGGTCAATATAAGCGCCGCCGAATTCAGTGTCGTAAATAATACCCAAATCCGAAAGAACAATCGGCTCTTGTTTCTCTTTCTTATTTGAATTGCAGCCGCTCAAAACGCCGCAAAATACAAATAAAACCAAAATTACCGATATTGCTCTGATTCTTTTTTTCATATTTATACCATTTGAACTCCTTCGCCATAAATTGTCTTGAAGTCGTTTTTCATCGAAATCATCGTATATCCGTATTTTTCCCACGACGCAATCCGCTTATTTGTCTCCGCCATATCCGCATGGTCGCGTTCGGTATCGTCCGCAACCAACATAAACGCCATCGCTTTATATTTATTATCGGTTACGGTATACTCGTGCATACTGACGTCGCCGCTACTGTTACCGAACGACAATACCGGCTGTTTGCCTATTTCTTCCGCAATACGGAAGACCTTGTTCATTTTCAGATTTTTGAGCCACAGTTCATCGCCTCTTACCAAAGCGTCGTGGCCGCCGTCGTTGAATTGATATTCCAGATTTCCCTTTCCGTCCTGATTGGTCGCAACCATCGTAACGTCCATACCTATAATCTGATTTTCGGGAATATTTAATTTTTCGCAAGCGACGGCACGGCAAAGCATACGGTCGGAACCGCTTACCACGTATACGGTAAACTCGTTAGCCTGCAAATAATTCACGACTTCTATCATCGGTTTATAGAGACAGTCTGCATAAGTCATACCGCTGAAACCCTGTGCGTCCCGCTTTAAAAACTCTTTGACGTAAGCAATAAATTCGTCCTGCGTTAAACCGGCAAACGCTTTCGCTTGCGCCTCGCCGTGTATGACGTCAAAGCCGGAAACGTCGGGCGTCTTGTAATTCTTGCCCGACTCCCTTATTAAGTTTGCGACTTCTTTCAATTCGTCGCTCGCCTGATAATTCGGATCGTCTAAACAACGGTATTCCAGCAAAAGGTATTCCAGATATTCGGGGAACAATTCTCCGCATAAAGTACCGTCCATATCGAATACGGCTATTCTGTCCTTTACCGGAATGAAATCGTCCGACTTTTTATCCGTCACTTTTTCGACGTAACTCTTTAATTCGCTTAAAGCGTTACATTCGTTCCAATACTTGAATTCTGCGGTATTGTTATTGCATCCGACGGCGCAGAACGCTAACACTACCGCCACTAAAAATATTGCTACTTTCCTGACTCTTTTCATTTAAACACCTTCTTTATAATATAGTCAATATTATATAACTTTTTTATGCAATAGTCAAACATTTACTTACAATCTTACTTTATGAAAGAAAATCAATAATATCCGCCTTAATTCGCTTGACAAACCCGAAAAATATGGCTAAAATAAAGTTGTACTTTGGATTTGCCATAAATGGAGGCGTTTTATGTATTCGATTAAAAGGCACATAGAGCCTATTTTGGAAAGCCGTGCGAAGAACGCGAAAGCGATTTTGCTGACGGGACCGCGCCAAGTGGGAAAATCGACCTTATTCAAACATTTATTCAAAGACGTCAATCAAGTAACTTTTGACGATGATCTTTTGCTGGCGCAAGCAACGGAAGACGCAGGGCTATTCTTTCTGAATAATCCTTGTCCGCTGATGATCGACGAAGTTCAAAGATGCCCCTCTGTTTTTCACCGCATCAAAATAATATTAGATAACACCGATAAAAACTCGAACTTCTTTTTGACGGGGTCTCAGAAGTTGCAACTGATGGAAAATATAAGCGAGTCTTTGGCAGGCAGAATATCCGTTCTCGAATTAGACGGGCTGTCTATGCGCGAAATCACGGGCGTCGATTTCAACAAGCATTTTGTGCCTACCGCCGAATATCTGGCGGAAAGAGAAAAAAAGTTAAAACCTTATTCGAACAACATCTGGGAAACGATACACAAAGGTTCATTTCCCGAATTATACGTCAATACCGAGCGCGAATGGGTAGATTTTTACGGTTCTTACGTCAAGACGTATCTGGAAAGAGACGTACACACTCTTATTAAAGCCAAAAATCATCTTACGTTCGTCAAGTTTATGACCGCGGTTGCGGCACGCACGGGACAAATACTGAATTACGCGAATATCGCACAAGAAATAGGCGTCAGTGAAGTGACCGTCAAAGAGTGGTTGTCGATACTCGAAAAAAGCGGTATCGTCTATATTCTCAAACCTTATTCATCTTCTGCACTAAGCCGCGCTATCAAGAGCCCGAAGATTTATTTCAGGGACACGGGACTTTGCTGTTATCTTACGAGATGGCTTACTCCCGAAACGTTGAAAAACGGCGCAATGGCGGGACCGATGTTCGAAACCTTCGTTATAAACGAAATATTAAAGTCATACGCCAACGAAGGTTCAGATTATGATTTCGACGTTTATTTTTATAATGGAAAGGACAAGAAGAAACGAAAGAAAAACGGAGAAACGGAAGACGTTGACGGAGAAATCGACCTTATCATTTCCGAAAACGGAACGCTGTATCCCATAGAGATAAAAATGAGCGCTTTACCAAAAGCGGATATGGCTTCCGAGTTCGACGTACTTGACGGCATTCCCGATAAAAAACGAGGCATGGGCGTCATTCTCTGTTTATATGACCGCAAACTTTACTTACGTGATAATCTTGTAGTCTTACCCATATCATATATCTGAAACGGAGCGCA
>CAJOMT010000047.1 GCA_905235815.1 uncultured Clostridia bacterium | reverse complement strand
TGAGTTTGAGCCGTATTTTAAAAAATTTGCTTCTTATTTTGAGCTTTGACCGGGAGCGGAGGGCGACCTCCGCTTTTCTTTTTGGTTTTCTGAAGCAAATCGCTTCCGCTCGCTTGACAATCCACCCCCCTTCGTGCTATAATTAGCCAAAGGCAATGATATAAACACATGTGAATTTTTCGGGACGCTTACTTATCTGCTTTTCGTCACATAACCTCCCGTGGCTATGCGGCGTTTTTTGCATAGTAAGCCTTTGGCAAAGGTGCTTTTCGCAAAGAAAAAATACAAGCCAAGCGGCGTGCGTTTCTCTTGTCCTTTTCGGGCGCATTTGTCACGGAGGGTGACGCAGTGCCGCTCAGATTTAATTTGTGAGGTAGAGTATGTATATCAGAGATATTTTTAATCAAAATAAACTATGCGTGTCTTTTGAAATCTTTCCGCCAAAAGCGACGACGCCGGCAGAGGAAGTAATGTCTGCGGCAAGGGAGCTTTCCTTTCTCTCGCCGTCGTACATGAGCGTAACGTGCGGCGCCGGAGGCTCGGCGGCCGGCTCTTTTGATACCATTGATACGGCGTCATACATAAAAAACGAGCTGAACACCGAAGCTCTCGCCCATCTCACCTGTGTTTTGAACGGCAGAGAGGCGACGGATAAGAGCCTTGCCCGGCTCAAAGCCGAGGGCATACAAAACGTGCTTGCCCTGCGCGGCGATTTGCCGCAGGGATTTACCGAACCGCAGGGAGATTTCAAGCACGCCTGCGACCTTGTGTCGTATATAAAGGAAAATTCGGACCTTTGCATAGGCGCCGCCTGCTATCCCGAGGGACACGTTGAGAGCAGCGACATAGAAGATGACCTTGACAGGCTTAAATATAAGGTCGACTGCGGCGTTGATTTTCTCGTCACACAGCTCTTTTTTGATAACAATATGCTTTACAGCTTCCTGTATAAAGCCGCACGCAAGAATATTGACGTTCCTGTGACCGCCGGCATAATGCCCGTTATGGGACGTGCGCAGATTCAGAGAATGTGCACGATATCGGGAGCTACGCTCACGCCGAAATTCAAAGCAATGGTAGATAAATTCTACGGAAACTCAAAGGCGCTCTGCCAGGCAGGCATCGCCTATGCTACCGAGCAGATCATCGACCTCATTTCAAACGGCGTCAAAAACATACATATTTACACTATGAACAAGCCCGAAGTAGCAGAGAAAATAATGTATAATATCAAAGACATACTTGAATGATTACAGAGCTTGACAAGGAAAGAATTTTTAAAACGGCTCTTGCGTTTATGCACATAACAAAAGAGCCGGATATATTTTTGAAGGAAACGCTGGAGAGCGCATACTCCGAGCTTTTAAAGGTCTCCGACCTGCGCCATTTTTTGGTTCTGTCCGATGACGATAAAAGCACCTTGCCCGGCAAGGCAATCAAGGAGCACCTGAAAGACAGCCGCGGCTTTTACTACTTTGCCGCAACCGTCGGACAGCCTGCGGACGTGCTTATCAGGAAAACTCAGCTTTCCTCGATGAGCCGCGCCGTTGTTATAGATGCCCTCGCAGGCGCAATGCTTGAGGACTACTGCGATAAAGTATGCGCCGCCCTGCCCGACAATGCGACGTCTCGTTTTTCGCCGGGCTACGGCGATATGCCCCTCAGCTTTCAACACGTGCTGATTTCCAAGTGCAGCGCCGCAAGGCTCGGCATCAGCGTGCTTCCGAGCGGACTTTTAGTGCCGAGTAAAAGTATTACGGCTATAATAGGTGTGTAGTTATGAAGAAGAGCTATTTTGACAAAAACAGGTTTTTTATAATTGACGGCGGCATGGGTACAAGCCTTGCCGAATATGACTGTCCGGGCGAATATCTCAATATTACTAACCCCGACGCCGTTTTTGCGGTCCAGCGCAATTACGTTGAAAGCGGTGCGCAGATCCTGACGGCAAACTCATTCGGCGCAAACAGGCTGAAGCTTGCCGGTACGCCCTATACAACAGAGGAAATCGTAAAAGCCTCAATTTCAATCGCACGAAAAGCCGCCGACGGCAAAGCGCTCGTATCTCTTGACATAGGACCGACGGGTGCGCTTTTAGCACCTATGGGCAATCTTCCGTTTGAGGAAGCGTACGATATTTTTGCCGAAATAGTCCGGGCAGGCGAAGAAGCCGACACAATAACGATAGAGACAATGACCGACACATACGAGCTGAAGGCGGCTGTTCTGGCGGCAAAGGAAAACGCAAACAAGCCCATTATCGCAACAGTCAGCATTGACGAAAACGGCAAGCTGATATGCGGCGCGGATATCCCGGCTGTCGTTGCGCTTCTGGAGGGGCTCGGCGTTGACGCCCTCGGCTTTAACTGCGGCTTCGGTCCCGACCAGTTCCGGGAGTTTTTCCCGATTTTGAGAAAATACACGTCTATCCCCATAGCGCTTTTGCCAAACGCCGGTCTTCCGCACGTTGTCGACGGCAAGACCGTCTATGACACATCTCCAAGTGAGTTTGCCGCCGGTATGCGTGAATTTGCCATGCAGGGTGCGCTGCTTCTCGGCGGCTGCTGCGGTACAACTCCCGCTCATATAAGAGCTATGGTTGACGCCGTAAAAGACGTCTCCCCTTCGCCTCTTACAGAAAAGAATTATACGATAGTTTCCTCGTGGGCACGTTCACAGATTTTGGGTGATGCTCCCGTTATAATAGGCGAGCGCATTAACCCCACAGGCAAGAAAAAGCTGAAAGAAGCCCTGCGTGATGACAATATCGAATATCTTTTGAAAGAGGGCATCTCTCAGGCGGACGCCGGAGCACATATACTTGACGTAAACGTAGGTCTGCCCGAAATAGACGAGAGCGCAATGATGAAAAAGGCGGTTTTCGAGTTACAGTCCATTCTTCCTCTGCCGCTTTGTATAGATTCAAGCTCACCTGAAGTTCTCGAAGCCGCACTCAGAATATATAACGGCAAGCCCGTGATTAACTCTGTAAACGGCAAGCAGGAGGTTATGGACGCCGTTTTGCCGATTGCGGCGAAGTACGGCGGCGTGCTTGTCGCACTGACTATCGACGAGGACGGAATACCCGATACAGCAGAGGGACGCTTTAAGATTGCTGAAAAAATCGTCAGAGAAGCGGCAAAATATAATATTTCTCAAAAAGACATTATGATCGATTGCCTTACGCTTACGGTAAGCTCCGACATAAACGCCGCAAAAACCACTCTCGACGCTGTAAAAATGATAAAAGAGAGACTCGGACTTTGCACTGTTCTCGGCGTTTCAAATGTATCGTTCGGTCTGCCGAACCGTGAGAAATTAAATTCGTCTTTTCTCACCCAGGCGCTTTTAAACGGTCTTTCGTGCGCAATTATGAACCCCCTGTCCGACGAAATGCTCAGCGCATTTCTCTCTTACAATGCGCTCCACGCCCTTGACGAAGGCTTCTCAAAATACATTGAGAGCTGCGGAATTGAAACCAAAGCCGCCGAGAGCAAGGCAAAAGACGCCGACACGCTTGACGAGATCATATTCCGCGGGCTTAAAAACGAGTCCTATGCAAAAACGCAGGAGCTTTTGCACAGCGAGAAGCCGCTTGACATTATAAACGAGTATATTATCCCTGCGCTCGACCGCACGGGAGCAGAATTTGAAGCAAAGCGGATTTTCCTGCCGCATCTGCTTGCCGCCGCCGAAACCGCCAAAAACGCCTTCACCGCAATAACGGATTTTGTCGGTCCCGGTGAAGCAAAGGGCGAAAAAATCCTCCTTGCGACAGTTCAGGGCGACATTCACGATATAGGAAAAAACATTGTTTCGCTTCTGCTGTCGACTTACGGCTTTGACGTCGTTGATTTGGGGCGTGACGTTGCCCCCGAGGAAATCGTCAGAACAGCCGAGGAGCAGAATATCCGCCTTGTCGGGCTGTCGGCGCTGATGACGACGACCGTCGCTTCTATGGAAAGGACGATCGAAGCTCTCCGCAGGTCTCCGCATTCGTGCAAAATTATGGTGGGCGGAGCAGTTCTGAACCAGGAATATGCCGACGCAATAGGCGCTGATTTTTACGGAAAAGATGCGCTTGCGAGCGTAAATTACGCCAAAAAAATTCTGAATTAGCATCAAAGCAACACAAGAAATCCGAGGCTGCCCTCGGATTTCAAATTTTGAGCCTGCGGCAAAAGCCCAAGGCTCTTTTTTGTGCGTCAAGGCTCGCTTGCCTGTCGCTTAGCTCGCAAAGCCATCTGCGCAATTTTGCACTTCGTTAAGAAATGTCCGCTATTTTGATGACTGATATCGCCGCACTGTCAAGGCTTATGCCGGTGAGGGATGCGACGATTTTGAGCGTCGCAGTGTCGCCGACGGCAAACGGGGCGGTTATCACGTCTGTGTCCTTGTCTCCGTCTTTTGCGCTCATCCACGTTGTCTTTGCAATTCCGACGGTGATATCGTCTACCATCATTTCAAAGACCGCTTCTGCGTCAACGCCCGTTTTAAAAGCGTCGTCGTTTGCGGTGATTATCGCACTGAACGAGGCGAGATACAGTCCCGGCTCGCTTATAATTATATCGGTGCTTCCAGCCGTGTAGTCTATCGCATTGCCCGCACAGTATCTTATCGTGTCAAAGGTCAGCGCCGCTGCACGAACGGAGGCGGGGCTTGCCGAGGTCTCGGCAGCGAGGATCTCCTCTCTTACCCTTCCCGTAGGACCGGTAGGACCGGTAGGACCTGTTGCACCCGTCGGCCCCGTTGCGCCCGTTGCACCCCTCGGCCCCATTGGCCCCGTCGGACCTGTAACTATTATCGTATTATTATTTGAATTTCGGCGGCAATGAATGCAACCGAAACCTCTGTTTATACACGCCATATTTTCTCCTTTCGCGGCTTGTTGCCGATAAACAAATCAAAGCTCGACAGCCGCTAACACTTTACGTGTTAATATAACATATTATAATATAAAGGAAAATGTTACAATGGCAATAAAATTATCGCTGTGTATGATAGTGAAAAACGAAGAAAAAGTGCTGGGAAGATGTTTGAAGTCTATAAGCAAGGAGATAGATGAAATTATAGTGGTCGACACGGGGTCTACCGACGATACCAAACGCATTGCGGAATCTTTCGGCGCTCACGTTTACGACTTTACTTGGATAAACGACTTTGCCGCAGCGAGGAACTTCTCTTTTTCCCTTTCGAAAGGCGACTATATTATCTGGCTCGACGCAGACGACGTCATAAGCGAAAAATCTCTTTCTGAACTTAACACACTTAAAACAGAACTCGACTACTCCCGTCCTGACGTGGTAATGTGCCCGTATATTGCGGCTACGGACGAGTTCGGAAACTCCACCCTTTCCTATTACCGAGAGCGTATAATCAAAAACGGCGTAGGCTTTAAGTGGGAAGGTTTCGTTCACGAATGTATTGCGCCGAGGGGAAAAATAATCAATTCGGAATTTTCCGTTATGCACGCAAAACCGAAAGAAAGAACGCTCGGCGTTTCCGACAGAAATTTAATGATCTATATTAAAAATATCTCGGCGGGGAAAACTCTTTCCGCAAGGGATAAATTTTATTTCGGCAGAGAACTTTATTACAATAGACTATACTCCGAAGCAATAGCCGTTTTAAACGAATCTATTGAAGACAGCGGCGTTTGGGGCGTAAATGCGATAGCGGCGTGTTCGGTACTTTCCGACTGTTTCAGGGCTAAAAACGAAACTCAAAATGCGCTTTTCGCACTCTTGAAAAGTTTTGAATTCGGCGAGCCGAGAGCGGAAATACTTTACAAAACAGGCGAAATTTTTATGAACGAAAATAAGCTGAAAGAGGCGATATTCTGGTTTGAGTCCGCCACAAAAGCCAACGACCATTTAAAAGACGGAGATTTCGAACAGCCGCAGTTTAAAACGCTCTATCCGTATTTGGGATTGACTCATTGCTACGGCGTTTTGGGGCAAATCGATAAGGCGTTAGAATACCATAAAAAAGCGTATTCGCTGGCACCCAACCACCCGTCCGTAATTTATAATGAGGAGTATTTTAAAAGGTTATATGATTAAATTTATAAAAATGCTTTATTTATAATGTGAATTGTGGTACAATAATAAAAAACGGAGAGTTGAAAATGTTTAACATTCTTCTTGTCGAGGACGATTTCGGAACGAGAAAACTTATGTGCATAACCCTGAGAAACGCAGGGTTTTTGCCTATTCCCGCCGAAAACAGCGCAGAGGCGCTCAGACTACTTGAAGAAAAAAAGCCGAATCTCGTCATTGCCGACATAATGCTACCCGATATGAGCGGTTTCAGACTTACCGAAACGATAAGAAAAACTCATCCGGATATACCCATTATAATAGTTACGGCTAAGCAGTCGCAATCGGACAAGCATTACGGTTTTATGGTCGGCGCAGACGATTATCTCACGAAACCCGTCGACGAAGAAGAACTGATTTTGCGTATAAAAGCGCTTATGCGTAGGGCGAAAATCGCATCGGAACAAAAAATCACGATCGGAAACCTCGAACTCGATTATTCCGCAATGTCCGCCAAAGTGAACGGGAAAAACATAGAACTTACCCAAAAAGAATTTTTACTTCTTTTTAAACTTCTATCCTCTCCCGGCAAAATATTTACGAGAAACGAACTTATGGAAGAAATTTGGGGTTCTACCGAAAAGGACGACCACACTTTAAACGTTCATATCAACCGTATCCGTGAAAAATTAACCCCCGAATGCGACGTTGAAATCAAATCGATAAGAGGGCTCGGATATAAGGCGGGAGAAATCGTATGAAAGAAAAAAAAGACAAAAAGTCCGCCAATAAGTCGATTAAAGTGAATAATCACCCCGATTTGCTGATAGGATTATTTACGTCGCTCGCTTCTTCTGGGTTCTTTTTGACGATAATAGCGATAACGATATTTACAGGGTCTATAAAACTCAATATGAACAATGCCTTTTGGTTTATATTGTTCATATTTGCAGTTTCGATCGCCTCGGGCGTTATAGTCTATATGCTGTATGCGAAAAATAAAAATCGGGAAATCAAGATAATCTCCGACGCTCTCGACAAGATAATGAAGGGACAATACGACATAAATATGCCGGAAGTTTCGAAAAAGTATGCGGACGTAGCGAATAAACTACTCGCCCTTTCCGACCAACTGAAAAAAGCAGAAGCGGCGAACAACGATTTTATGAACGATTTTTCGCACGAAATCAAAACACCTATCGTGTCTATTCGCGGGTTCGCAAGATTGCTTTTAAAAGGCAACCTCACCAAAGAGGAAGAAACCGAATATCTTAAAGTAATCGCTTCCGAATCGGACAGGCTCATCGACCTGACCGCCGGCACACTTCTCATCGACAGACTCAACAACAACCGCTTGGAGATTGAAGAAAAGTTATACAACTTATCCGAACAATTGAGAAGATGTATACTTATGCTCCAAAGCGATTGGGAAAAGAAAAATATTGAAATAAACGCCGACTTTTTGGAGTATTTTATAGTAAGTAACGAGGAACTCGTCAGCCAACTGTTTATCAACGTACTCCAAAACGCCATAAAGTTCACAAGCGAAAACGGCAAAGTGGATATTACGATTACCGAAAATGATAAAAATACCACCGTTAAAATATCCGATAACGGTATAGGTATGGACGCTGAAACCAAACGCAGAATGTTCGATAAGTATTTCAGAGGCGATAAATCGCGTTCTACCTCGGGCAACGGTTTAGGGCTTGCAACGGTCAAAAAAATTGCGGAAGTATGCGACATTTCTCTAAAAGTAAATTCCAAAGAAAACGTCGGAACGGATTTCTATATAATATTTAAAAAGTAAATCATAGTTAAAAGGTCTGCCATAAGAGGAATTTATCCACTTATGGCAGACCTTTTTATATACTTTATTCTAATACGTTCTCCGAACCGTTTATGTGGAATTTGTCTTTATCTACGTAAATAGTTTTAACCGTCGTTTCGCCGCCGTCTAATACAAAATACGTCGCACCGCTCAGATACGTCTCTCCGTCGTCGCAATATCCGCCGAGTTCGCCGGTCTTTAACGCAAAAGTAAGGCGCACGTCGTCATACAAAAGCGTAAAACTGTTGCCGTGTTGGTGGCCGCAGACAAAGTCTTTAACGTTCCTATCTTTCGCCTCATCAAAAAAGCCGTTTTGCAAGGAACCGTAAAGCGAATAATAAACGTATACGTCGCCAAGCGCACGAACTGTCGGACTACCGGAAACGTACTGCCGATACGCATAAGCATATTCGGGCAGAGGTTTATGGAAAAAGCACATTCCTTCCGTATATTCTCCGCCGTTTGCAGCCCTTATCCCCTCGGCGTTCCATTTAAACCACTCTTTTTGCATATCCGTTATTTCGTCCCCATAGCCCAAGTCAAGCATATAGAGAGTTTTATAAATTTTATCATCTTCTGTAACGTTGATAACGTAATTCCCCAAAGCGTCCAAATTCGACGGACCTCTCTTAAAGAGAGAATATTTGCCCTTTTCATACAGATCGCAACAAGCGTTTAAATCTAAAACGGACGAGTTTTTCGTATTTCCGTAGTCGTGATTGCCGAATACGGGCGCATAGGGTATTTTAAATGAGTCCAGCCAACTTATCAAAGATTTGAGAGATATGAGATTTTCGTTGCTCCAAGTCTGATCTCCCGTTAAAGTTATCAGATCGGGCTTGACTTCTTCGACTAAATATTCGATCTCTTTCTTTATGATGCCCATATTGAAAAAATTTTCCAAGTCGCACATTTGCACGTCCGCAAGGTTTAAAATGACGAATTCCTTATCTTTCTCTTTTTTTATTGTGGCGATATCGTCAATATTAAATTCGTCCGTAACGTTCCATTCGTCTATTACATTTTTACCCTTATAGCGGTGCAAAAATAAAAAATAAACCGTCGAAAAACAGACGATAGTAACAACTAAAATCGCTGAAATTATTATCAAAAAGACTTTATTTTTTCTTTTCATACGGTAATTATACCATAAAATAAAATTTTATAAAACGATTTTACCGTTTAATTCAGAAATTCAGTCTTTGGAAAATAATATTTTCATTTTGCAATATGTTTCATAACGACTGCCCTTGAGCCTCCGCCATACAAAAAGAGAGTGCGTTAGGCGAAGGGATACTGCCGTTTCCCTTCGGGAGCCTCGGCAGGCTGCCGCCTTCGGCGGACAGTCGAACGACG
>CAJOMT010000046.1 GCA_905235815.1 uncultured Clostridia bacterium | reverse complement strand
ATACGATATCAACCGTATTCCTTATCATATCGATAATACTTCTCATTGCAGGTATAATCGTACTGATACGGCTTCTCCGTAAGCGTAACGACAACAAAAAGAACGGCGGAACGAAGGTAATGAGCGTTACGGGGCTTCCGTTGCTGCTTGCGGCGACCAGCCACTACTTCGACGCTAAATTCATCGTGTTGTACGTCTTGGCGTTCTTAACGCTTGCCGTATGGGCTGCCGACCTGATTATTTACCTTAACAATCGTAAATCGAACGGCGACAAAGCGGAAGAGGAAACGACCGTCGAAGAAGGCGCCGAACCCGTTGAAGAAGAACTCGCTTCCGAGGCGGCTGAAAGTGAAAACAGCGAAGACGGCGAATAAATCAAGCTTTATGGGCAAAGAAACTGATTCCGACAAACGTCGGCTTCGTTAAGGTTTTAGCCAGAGGCACGCTTGACAAGAAGCTCAATCTCGATTTGCAGGACTATTATTAAAGCAAAAGAAACTGTTTGGCATTATCGGCTTATGTTTCTCTGCTGTAGCATCGGTATTTGCGATAGTTACCGTTTGCTTGCACGTTTGCATCGCTTCTATCGTCGGAGTAAGCGTTTCCGTGATAGTTTGCATAGTGTTCGGCATTAAGTTCTGCAAAAACAGATAAAAATAATCTTTTTAAAGGGCTGTAAAACAGCAATAAAAAACCGAGATTTTCCAATTAAGAAGAATCTCGGTTTTTTTATGCGGTAATATGCGTCTATCTCAACAGACAATGCTGCGGCGCATATCGAGTGGCAGCCTCATTTATTAAGCCATTTTTAAAGGGTGGAAATTTCCGCTTTCCGCCGCATCGGGCTTTAACCCGACGACGACGTCGTCTTGTTCGCGGTTATGGTGTTTGTTTATCGGGTTTTCTTTGGTTTCAAATCTGTAATCTTCCCCGAAGTCCGCAACTCTGTCCATAATTACTCTATGCGAGGCGGCGTCTTTAATGGGCGTCGTCATTAGTTCGTTGTGCTTGAAAAATCTGTGGTCGGCGTGCAATTTGTTTACGTTTTCATAGTCTGTCAAAAGCCCTGTAAACTGAACGGTTTCTTTCAGAATTCCCCTTACGTACTCTATATTTTCGTGGAGAGAAAGCGGGTCCGGGAATACGGGATCTTTAATAACTTCGTCGTAATTTTTGCCCTCGTATTTCCTCAGCAGTTCCGCAGCTTTCAGAAGATGAGAAACTTCCGCCTCGAAGTATTGTTCCCAAAGCGCCTTGATTCTTTCGTCGGTTTCCGTCATATAGTTGGACCAATATATATAGCACTCCGAATATTCGTGCCATAAACTGCCTTGAAGCAGAGTAGGCGAAGTATCGATCAAAGAGCCGTATTGAGTAACGTGTTCTTCCTCGACGAGCGCTATTTCCTGATAAAGTCGTCTGCCTCTGTCGTTGATATAGGCGGCGGAATTATTCATATAATAGTTCATCGTCTGTTGCTCGGCGGCGGTGATGATAAGGGTATTTAAAACAGTCTGCGTATTTGCGAGGTCGCCCGAAATATCGTTTTTGACGTTATCGAACGGGTGGCGGTGGTGGTTTACGGTCGGGCGTGCCGGCATAATTTCGGTATACTTGCCCACTAATCTTTCCGCATGTACGCCCTCGTCCATATCGAGTAGGTTAGCGTAGCGGTAAAGGTGGTCGAAGTCCTCCAAAAGAGCGAAATCGAGTGCCTTTTTGACGTTGAAATCTTTTTCCTTTTGCGCCATTTCCGCAGTCAAGTCAACGGCGAGTTGCTCGTAAGCGATAGTGGTTTCGAGTACAGTTTCGTCGATAGGCTTTAAATTTGCTATTTTTTGCTGTTGTTGTTTTTCAACGAAACGGCAAAGCGCCATTTCCCGTCTTAAATCGGGGTCGGCGATATGCCTCATTGCGTGGTGTGAATGCCAATTAGCCTCGTATTCTGCGCCGGCGGCGAGAATAATACGGGTTTTGGTATAGGGGTCCGCTGCGTTTTTATCGTAGGGAACGGGGTAGAGATCTTTCAGACTTGAAAGATATTCGTCAACGTTTTTTGCTTTTTCTTCAAATGGATTCATAAAAAAACTCCTTGGCTTGATTATTTCCAAGAAGTGTTGAATTTATACTAAAAATCCATTCGGGAATAAAACTTTATTTCCAAGAAGTGTTGAATTTATACTAAAAATCCCATTCGGGAATAAAACTTTCGCTTGCGGATTTAAGTTCCTGAATAAAATAGTCGGTTATATCGAGCCTTAACATTTCTTCGTATGCCCGTTCGTATTCGCCTTTGGTTATTCGCCTTTTGAGTTCCGGATATTTTTCGTATTCGCCGAAAGGCGTGTATTGCGCCATAAGCGAAAAATACGCTCCGTTTTTCTTGTTGACGGAAAACCAATTGAGAATTTTTTTCGTGTCGGGAACGTTTAACGGGAGTACGAGATGTCTGACTATAACTCCTTGTTTAAGCGTTCCGTCGTCGCCGATTATTCGTTTTTTGCTGTTCATCATAAATATGACGGCGTTTGCCGCAACCGAAAAATAGTCCTTCTTTTTTGTGTAGCGCATAGAAATTTCCGGCGAGAAAAATTTGAGGTCGGGAAGGTAAATGTCCACGTATGGGTCGATTATCTCGAGTGTTTTGATATTTTCATAGGCGTGAGTGTTGTAGACTACGGGGATAGCGGGGCGGTAGATTTCAAACGCTTCCGCAATTTTTTCGACGAATTGAGTGGGCGTTACGAGGTTGATATTTTCAGCGCCCATATCTTCGAGCCGCTTAAAAATTTCCGCAAGTTCTTTCGGAGAAATTTCTTTGCCCGTTTCAGAGCGTGAAAGCGCATAATTCTGACAGAATACGCATTTTAAAGAGCAACCGACGAAAAATACAGTGCCGGAGCCGTTTTTACCGTTTAATATCGGTTCTTCGTACTTATGTAAGTAGTATTTTGCAATTTTTAAGTTTTCGCCCACGCCGCAGGCGCCCGTAGAGGCCGATCTGTCCGCACCGCAGCGCACGGGGCAAAGATAACATTTTTCCATATTTTTATTTTAACATATTTATTTGTATTTGACAAACAAATGTTTTAAATGTATAATATGGGTTATGAGAAAGTTTTTTACAAGCGAAAGCGTTACCGAGGGGCACCCCGATAAAATCTGCGACCAGATTTCGGACGCAGTATTAGACGCAATTTTAGAAAAAGACCCTGACGCAAGAGTTGCGTGCGAATGTTGTACGACTACCGGACTAATTCTCGTTATGGGCGAAATTTCAACCGATTGCTACGTGGATATTTCCGCAATAGCGAGAGAAACCGTCAAAGAGATAGGCTATGACAGGGCAAAGTACGGATTCGATTCCGAAACTTGTTCCGTGCTGACTTGCATACACGAACAGAGCAAAGATATAGCGCTCGGCGTGGATAATTCGGTAGAGCATAGAATTTCCGGCGATATAGCGGACACGTTCGGCGCAGGCGATCAAGGTATGATGTTCGGCTATGCGACGAACGAAACCGAAGAGTATATGCCTATGGCTTTGAGTTTAGCGCATAAACTTACTATGCGCCTTGCAAAAGTGAGAAAGGAAGGTATTTTGAATTATCTTCGTCCGGACGGCAAATCTCAAGTTACTGTCGAGTACGACGGCAGAAAGGTCAAGAGGGTAGATACGATAGTTGTATCCACTCAACACGGAGAGCAAGTTACTACCGAGCAATTAAGAGCGGACATAAAAAAATACGTCATAGACGAGAGTATTCCGAAAGAACTTTTGGACGAGAATACGAAATATTTTATAAATCCTACCGGCAGGTTTGAAATCGGCGGACCGCACGGCGACAGCGGACTTACGGGCAGAAAGATAATAGTCGATACCTACGGCGGCAAATGTGCGCACGGCGGCGGAGCGTTTTCGGGCAAAGATCCGACGAAAGTCGATAGGAGCGCTGCGTATATGGCGAGGTATATCTGCAAAAATATAGTTGCCGCAGGGCTTGTGGACGAATGTACTTTGCAGATAGCGTATGCTATCGGCGTAGCGAAGCCCGTTTCTATCGTAGTTGATACGGCAGGAACCGGCAAGTTAAAGGACGAAGAATTAGCGGACATAGTCGCCAAAGAATTCGATTTAAGACCTTATTCGATAATCAAGACTTTGGATCTTAGGCGCCCCATATATAAAAAGACTGCGGCATACGGGCATTTCGGCAGAAGCGAATTCCCGTGGGAGAAACTCGACCGCATAGACGACTTGAAAAAGTATTTATAATAACTGCAATTAAAATTGCCGCCCGAGGGCGGCAATTTTTTTATTTTCACTTTAAAATTAAACGGAAAATTCTTCGTGCGAAGAAGGGGTTACGTAACATGTTTTATAATTCGTATAGATGACGCTGCCGGGTTTTGACTGCGGCGTCTTTTTGACGAATTTTTTAAGCGCATAGTCGACGGGTACTTTTCCTCCGCCGCCGGCGTCGCTGTAAAATGCGCATATCTCGGCGGCGATTTCTATGACCTCGTTCGGTATGTCCTCGCCTTTCGTCTCTATTATAACGTGCGCCGAATGATAATTTTTGGTGTGTAGCCACATATCTCCCCAAAACGCTCGGGACGTTAGTCTGTCGTTTTGGACGTTGTTTTTACCGCACTTGACGGTAAAGCCGTCCACGTTATATATTCTCGGCTGAGATTCTTTTTCTTGTTTTTTCTTGAATTTCGGCGCAGGGAGAAGTTTTGCTGCGATGAGTTCGCTCTCGATGTCCGAAAAGTCCGTTATAACTTTCGCCTCGTTTATCTCGAACAAAACGCCGTAAAGGTATTCGAGTTCCGCTTTGGTTTCGTCACGTTGCGGAATTATTACGTCGAGCGTGCGCTTTTCTTTGGCGTACTTTTTATAGTATTTTTGGGCGTTTTGGTTGGGAGTTAAATTTTTGTCCAAGGCGATTTTTATCGGAGCGCCGCCGTCGTAATAGTTTTCGAGCGTACATTCGGATTTTCCGCTCTCTATTCGCCATAAATTGGCGGTTATGAGTTCGCCTTTGAGTTTCAAATCTTCGAGTTCTTCCGCCTCGGCGATTTTTTCTTCTTCGTTTTGAAGTCGTTTCGTGAGTTTTTTTATCAGCCCGTTCGTCTTGTCCGCAAGACTTTTTTGTTTTAAATTAAACGCCTTGTTCTTTTCTTTTGCGGTGTAAAATTCGTCTAACGCAGAGGAAATATCTTCAAAAAATTTCTTTTCGCCGCCGATAGATAAGTAGTCGGTAACGTATACGTCTTTGAGTTTGCCTTCTCCTGCGATATTCGGTCTTACTTTCCCTAAAAGCAAAAATTCGTAAAGTTTTTCATAGCCTTGTTCGGCAATAGAAAACGGAAAGACTTTTAACGCCGCTTCCGCCGCAGTCGGGTAGGATAGCCCCTTGACGTTTTCAAACAGAAATTTTGCCTCGTCGCCGCCGCTATAAAGCGAGAGCCTCTTTACGGTTTCGGCTTTGTCGTAAATATCCGCTTTGTCTTGGGGTTTTGGGAGAGTGTATTTTGCGCCCGAAATTGTCAGTCTCGAAGTTACGGCGTCGATAGGCGGATTTTTTAAACAACCTAAGATTATACCGTTTTCGGTCAAGATAAGGTTTGAATATTTGCCCATAATTTCACAGTACAAAACTTTGGTTACGTTTTCCCTGAAATCGTTTTTCGACGAGAACGTTATCTCCAATATCCTCTCGTAGCCCACTAATTTTACGCTTTCTATCGTGGCGCCCGAAACGTGTTTTCTCAGTAGCATACAAAAATTGGGCGCAACTTTCGGGTTTTGCCGCTCTT
The DNA here is from genome assembly GCA_905235815.1 of uncultured Clostridia bacterium. GTDB lineage: Bacteria > Bacillota > Clostridia > Christensenellales > Borkfalkiaceae > UBA10281. The sequence goes on along the minus strand of CAJOMT010000046.1, from coordinate 3,531 downwards.
GAGAAGAAAAGCATACTCTGCAACTCTCCGCATTAGCCGAAAGCACCAGATTTTTAGTTCCCGCATTAGTGTAGACAAGCAAAAAGACCTCGTCCTTATTCGGTTGAGTAATTCTGTTTATTTTGGCTCCGCCAAGCAAAGTATTAAGTTCCAAAGCCGTATAAAACAGCGTGTATGCGTCCTGTGCCATAATAGCCCTCGATTATAGAATTAAGTCGGGTTTTCATTAAAATATCATAAATATTATATATAAAATTGAGTTAAAAGTAAAATTTATTGACATAAAAAATTTGCAAAACTATAAAAAATGTGCTACAATAGTAAAAGTCATAAATCAAGAAGTGATTTTAGAGGAGAAAATTTCTATGAAGTATACTTGTGAAAAAGGCGAAAACAGCACGGTCAAAATAACCGTAACTTTAACCGAAAAGGAATGGAACGAGGCTCAGGACAGGGCTTACGAGAAGAATAAATCCAAATTCAGCGTACCGGGTTTTCGCAAGGGACACGTTCCCAAGGCCGTTATATTAAGTCAATACGGCGAGGCGGCATTTTACGAGGACGGCGTAAACGAGGCGTTCGTTAAACATTATTACGATATTATCGAAAAGGAAAAGGATATTCAACCCATCGACAGACCTGACGTATCTATCGACGAACTCACGGATAAAAAATTGAAGTTTACTGCGGTAGTACCCGTCAAGCCCGACGTGAAATTAGGCGCATACAAAGGTATAAAGATTGAAAAAATTGAGTATAATGTAAAAGATGAGGATATCGAAAACGAAGTCAACCGTCTTTTAAATCAGCATGCGACAGAAGAAGCGGTAGAGGGCAGACCTGCCAAGGACGGAGATATCACGGTAATAGATTACAGCGGCGCAATAGACGGCGTAAAATTTGACGGCGGCACTGCGGAAAAGCAAAACCTTACTTTGGGCAGCAAAATGTTTATTCCGGGATTTGAGGAACAAGTCGTCGGAATGAATATCGGCGAAACCAAGGATATAAACGTCAAATTCCCCGATGATTACGGCGCAGAGGAATTAAAGGGCAAAGACGCGGTATTTACCGTTACTTTGCACGAGATAAAGGAGAAGAAACTTCCTGCGCTCACCGACGAATTCGTCAAAGAAAAAGTAGGAAAAGACAGCGTTGACGAATATAAAGCTTCCATAAAGGAAAGACTTGAAAAGGCGAATACTGAAAGGGCGGAAAGGGAAACCGAAGACAAGATAATAAAGACCGTAACCGATTCGAGCGAAACCGAAATACCCGAAATTTTAATAGAAAACGAAATAGACAATATGGTACAGCAAGTATCTTATAGGCTTATGTATCAAGGTCTTCAATTTGCGGACTATTTAAAGTATACCGGTCAGACCGAGGAAGAATACAGGGCAGGTTTAAGAGAGAGTGCGACAGACCACGTCAAGACTCAACTCGTTATCGATAAGATTTTAAACGAGGAAAAGATCGTTGCCGACGAGGACGAAATCGACGCTAAAATCGCCGAGCAAGCGGAACAAGCCAAGAAGAATATAAGAGAGTACAAGAGAGGACTGAGCGACCAACAACTTGCGTATATCGAAAACGGAATAGTTATCGAGAAGTTGTTCAAGTTCTTAAAAGAGAACAACGAAATAGTATAAAAACGGAGAAACAAATATGGCACTTATACCCGTAGTCGTCGAACAGACGGACAGAGGCGAGCGTTCGTATGATATATATTCCAAACTTTTAGAGGAGAGAATAATATTCATAACGGGCGAAATAAACGACGTAGTGGCGAACACGGTCGTGGCGCAACTTTTATATCTTGAAGCGAAAGATTCGGGAAAAGATATCAACATTTATATCAATTCGCCGGGCGGCAGTGTATCGGCGGGGCTTGCAATATACGATACGATGAATTTCGTCAAGTGCGACGTTTCCACGATATGTATCGGTTTAGCGGCGAGTATGGGCGCATTTTTACTCAGCGGCGGAACCAAGGGCAAGAGATATGCTCTGCCGTCGAGTGAAATAATGATTCATCAGCCTTTGGGCGGCGCTCAAGGTCAAGCGAGCGATATAGAGATTCAAGCCAACCATATAATGAATATCAAGCGCAAACTCAATTCGATAATAGCCGAAAACACGGGTAAACCCCTCGAACAAGTCGAAAAGGACACGGACAGGGATAATTATCTTACCGCCGAGGAGGCTCTCGAATACGGCTTGATAGATAAAATTTTTTCCAAGAGATAATAGGAGAGAGTAAACCCGTTAAGGATTTTAAATATGCCGAATAATAAAGACAAAGAAAATAAAGACGAATTATTCTGTTCGTTCTGCGGTAAACCGAAGTATTTAGCCAAGAGGCTTATCGCCGGCCCGAACGGAGTATATATATGCGACGAATGTATCGATATTTGCAGAGACGTATTGGAACAGCACGAAGAAAAGACGTCCGACGGTCCCGTAAAACTGTTAAAACCGCAGGAGATAAGGGCTGAACTCGATAAGTATATCGTCGGACAAGACAAGGCGAAAAAGGTCTTGTCGGTTGCGGTATACAATCATTATAAGCGCATAAATTATTCTCAAAAGCACAAAAAAGACGATACTGAAATAGACAAGAGCAACATATTGCTTTTAGGCCCGACGGGCTGCGGCAAGACGCTTATGGCGAGGACTCTTGCCAAGATATTAGACGTGCCGTTTGCCGTTGCCGACGCAACGACTTTGACCGAGGCAGGCTATGTCGGCGAGGACGTAGAGAATATTCTGCTCAAACTCATTCAGAACGCCGATTACGACGTGGAAAGGGCGCAGATGGGAATTATCTATATCGACGAGATAGATAAGATAGCGAGAAAGAGCGAGAACGTTTCCATTACCCGAGACGTAAGCGGCGAGGGAGTACAGCAAGCGCTCCTTAAAATTATCGAGTCCACGGTTGCGTCCGTTCCGCCGCAAGGCGGGAGAAAGCACCCCCAGCAAGATTTTATAAGGATAGATACTACGAATATTTTGTTTATATGCGGCGGCGCATTCGTCGGGTTAGACAAAATAGTCGGCAAGCGTAAAGATAATTCTTCGCTCGGTTTCGGCGGAAAGCTTTCCGAAAATTCGGAAGTTGATTTTTCCTACGTCGACGAGATACAGCCGCAAGATCTTACGAAGTTCGGGCTTATTCCGGAATTTGTGGGAAGAATACCGATAGTCGTCGGCTTAAAGCCTTTAGACGAAAATGCGCTCGTAAGCATAATGACGGAGCCGAAGAACGCAATAGTCAAGCAGTATAAAAAGTTAGTCGGTTTAGACGACGTCGAGCTTGTGGTTACGGACGATGCGGTGCGTGAAGTCGCTAAAAAGGCGATTGCACTCAAAACGGGAGCGAGGGGACTGAGGACTATATTTGAAAACCTTATGCTTGACAGTATGTATGATATTCCTTCCGAGGAGAACGTCGAAAAGGTGATAATAGATAAAGACGTGGTTTTGGGTAAAAAATCTCCCGAAATAGTAAAAAAGAATATAGCGTAA
>CAJOMT010000045.1 GCA_905235815.1 uncultured Clostridia bacterium | reverse complement strand
AACTCCTTAAAAGTATATCCTTTGATATTATACTGTATACAATGAATACCGCCATTGTGTATGAAAAAAAATATGGAAATAAGAGACGTAAAAACAGTTATGCGTGCATATTTGAATAAAAAGCACAAAAATAGACGAGATTTATGCAATCTCGTCTATTTTTATTCGTTTACAGCTATTTTGTAAACGAAAGATGGCTCCCCGTGTAAGGTTCGTAAGGAGCAAAGCGACGGAATACTTCGCTGACGCTTTCGTGGCGTTCGCAAACTTCGTTTGCTCGGCTAAGAGCGCATCGCTACGGCTCCGCCGTCGATCGCGTCACTTACAGTCAACTTGTTGAGGGTAAGTTTGAACCTGCACGGGTATAAAGAAAAAACGCAGATAAAATCTGCGTTTTTTGTCTTGTACTCATAAAATAGCTGTCATTTGTTATTTAAAATATTTTTAATCTCTTCCTTCACTTTTCTTAAATCACTACACGTCAACAAGGGGATCAACTCGTTGATTTCCTCTATGCTTTTATCCCACCACTTGAAGTTAAGCAACATTTCAATCAACTCGTCGTCAAATCTTTTTCTAACTACCCTTGCCGGATTTCCAATTACAATCGTATACGGCTCTACATTGCCTCCCACCACGCAATTTGCGCCGATGATTGCCCCGTCACCGATATGCGTCCCGGGAAGAATGACCGCATTTTGACCGATCCAAACATCGTTACCGATTACGGTATCGCCTTTCAAGGGCAAGTCCTTTGCTGAGGGAGCATTCATTTCCCAGCCTTTAAGCGTATAAAACGGAAAAGTGGTTATGGCGTTCATTTGATGATTGGCTCCGTTCATAACGAATTCGACGCCTGCGGCAATCTGACAAAACTTCCCGATTATCAATTTGTCGCCGATATGATCGTAAAGGTGCGTTACGTGACTTTCAAAGTCAGAATCCGCTATATAAGTAAAATCCCCTACGATAATATTGGGATTCGCAACGGTCGGCTTGACGTATATTTCGTTATCGTATCCGGCAATGGGATAAATATCGTTCGGGTTCGGTTTTTTATCATCTAACATAATTTGTTTCCCCTGTAAATTACGATTTTTTGTTATTTAAAGTTTTATGTTTATTATTATATCATTTTCCCCCCCCCTGAAAAATCAACCCACATAAAAAAGAGATGTGATTTATCATCTCCGTTAAAAATTAACGTTAATTTTTACCTTTTACTGACAATTTTATTTCTTTGTTTTCTTTTTTTATTTCCGTAATTCCCCCCAAAGATTTACTCTCGCTATTAAGACATTACTATTCCCTCCTTCCGTTTGTTCTCTGCGCCTTTTACCGCCGTGATATGTAACGATATTGTGGTCAACTTGTTGCTATCATTTTACCCAGGTCGAATACCCAATGCCTGGGTACTCGAAAAAAATTTTCAAAAAAAGACCGTAAAGAGTTTTCCACTCCTTACAGTCCATTTCTGAAATATAATCTGCAAAGATTACCAATTTTATAATCATATTAGCGCTATTCATTTTTGAATTATTATTCTGAAAACAATCCTTGCGGCATAGATATAAAATCTATATAACGCTCTCCTTCCGTCATAAAACTTTCCGGCGCGCAAACTTCCTGATTATACGTCTGATGTAGTGGACCGAAAGTGTTTCTTCTGCTAAATATCGTTTCTAAAACGAGTTCACTCTTCAATTTAACCTTGGCAGTATACGGCTCATACGCAATAGTCTCAACTCTATCTCCTCCGTATACATTTATCAATGCGGCGTTTAAGGCGTTAAAACTTATGATATAATTGCCATTATTTATATCATTATAATATCTAATCCCTCCCGAATAATAAGGTAAACCTTGTACGGATATATCCCCTTGCTCTAATTCTGACGGAAGAACTGTAATGACGTTGGGTAATTTTACACCAAACCAACCTAAAACATATACCGCTTCTAACCCGTCTTTTTCATAAAAATCGCCTGAAACCGTTATGATATTCTTACCCTTTTTAGGCGTTATTTTAAATAACGTAAAGCAACTGTCTACCCAACGGATATCGGTTTTTTCATTTACCGATTCTCCGTTTAAACGGCAATCTAATTTACTTTCTTCTTTTGCCAAATATACGGGCGTATCGGGAATAAAGTCCACTTCAAACTCATACACGAGTTCTATCTTCCCAAGAACTAAATCTTCCTCGCCGGTTTTATCCGCAAACCACGGTTGTATCATCTCTCCGCCTCGTGTTTTGCGCCCTTTTGCGATTCTGACCTTTTTATCTATATGTAATACGTTTTCTTCTTTACCGTCATTTTGAATCTTTCCGTCAAACTTCCAAACCGCCTCGTCGAGCGGCAACACGTTATATTCCGTAAGCTTATATTTAAAATTTTCGGGTAGTTTCAGCGTTTCATAAAAAGCGTCGTCGTGTAATGTTTGCACTTTATCGCTTGTTAGCCTTATTATTTTTTCTTCTCCCGCAAAAAAGCGGAAATCATCGACAAAATCAACTCTGCCGACAGGCTCTCCCTTTCTGAAATTCCATAATTCGGCGTTAAATCCTTTAACGGAGTTCGGTAAAATTATTTTACCGGATTTTTCACCGTTAATATCGAGATTCAATAAATGCAGCCAAATATCATCTCCCATTTTATATGCAGTTGAAACCACGCCGATAGGTGTGCTGACGTGAAACGTCGGCGATAATTCTTCAACCGACCGAACGAACTTGCCGCCCAAACGCCTATACTCTTCGATAAGTTTCTTCGCCTTATCGCCCATTTTAAAATCTTTGCGACAAAGTATCTCTCCATACTCGACTTTGCCGATTTTTAGTCTGACTTTACCGTTTTCACAAACGACTTTGCCGTATTTACCGATAAGTTCTTCGTCGCCATAGTCGAAATCTACGTTTACTGCGTTCAAATCATAGAACTCTTGCATATATTCTTGGTCTATTTTGCTTACACTGTCGTCATTGGGAGTAAAAATGTCCATCCAACCCGTTCTGACTTTGCCCCAAGGCTCTCTTATAGGAGTAATTACCAAAGTATCGCAAATTCTTTCGCCCTCCGCAGATAAAACGGAGAGCCTCGCAAAATAATCCTCTATATACTTCCAATCGTACGCCCATGCGTTTTGGTCGAGAATACTTGCCGGATAATCACGTTTCGCTTCGCCTCTCATCGTATACATAGAAAGATGATGACAACGCAGATTTATTCCGAAAAATGCCTGCCAATCGCCGATCTGCTTATATTTTTCAAACGTCATATCCCAACCGGTTGCGCCGTACATTTCGCTCAAAACATACTTCTTACCGAGTTGGCGAGCGACGGAAGAACATTGTTTTGCCGCCCAATACGCTCTATTGTTTTGAGTAAGGTTATCTATCCCGGGATAATCCATATACTCGTAATATCTCATACAAGAACCCGTTTCGGCGGTCTGAATACTTACGGAATCCTCATGCAAAATATGTCCGGTTAAAATAATCCCATGATCTTTGCACCATTTTTGGCAAGGCAGAGCAAAGTTTTCTAAAAATAAGTCGTCCAGAACGTCTATATATTGTTCGGCGACTTCGTTATATGAAACGCCCTCTCTTCTCCAATACAATTCGGGTAAAATGAGTTCTTTTCCGTATTTTTCTTCGTAATAACAGAACAAATTTGCCGTATAAGGAGTCATTTTCAGGCGATTTTCATTGGAAAGCGAAAAACCGTTGAAAGCCGAACCTCTATACGGCTCGTCGGTAAAAATACCCTTTATTGCGTTACCGAATAAATCTCCGCACTTTTCATAATACTTTTCGTGCGTGCTTTTTATAAATTCTTCCGTAACTTTTATATTCATAACGTCTATATAGGTATATCCGTTATAGAAATCCGAGCATTTTTGTTCTTCTTCCGCAAATACCGCATAAGTATATCCGTATTTTACTTCGTTTTCGCTTTTGACGGGATAAAAATCTATGAGACGCTCTTCTCCGTTATTATCCGTTTTCAACTTGACGGCATATTTTGCAATTATTTCCGAAACTTCTTCGCACGCTTCCGCCTTATAGTCTGAATGATAAAGAGATATAAACCTCAATCTGTTTTTTCTGTCTTTCGATACAAGTCCGCCGCAAGTTCCGCTCGGCCAACGATCCTCGTCGTATAGCCAAGCCTCCATTCCGAGTTCTTGCGCTTTCAGCGAGCAGGCTCTTATCATTTCAAACCATTCGTCTCCAAGATACTCCGTCTTTAATCCCGTTCTCGAATGCATAAAGAAGCCCCCGAAACCCATATCTTTAAAAACTTCGACCTGTCTTAACAATTCCGTCTTGTCGAGTTTACCGTTCCAACTCCAAAACGGCTTACCGCGATACGGAGCGGTAGGATTTTGAATAAGTTTGATTAAATTATTCATAATTCTATCTTTATATCTTTTAATTTAAGTTCAGACGGATAGTTTATTGTTTTTTCGAGGTTGCCGTCGATAACTTTGTATTCTATTTCAATATTGCCGTATTTCGTCGGATAAACGCTCTTTACCTCTTTAAGACCGCATAAATGAGCGTCTATTTCAAATTCTTCTTGACCTGCGCCTATAAACCTGATACCGACAATATTACGAACTATATACGGTATTACGCCGCTCGACCAACCGTGACATAAACTATGACGGAACCCTTTATAACAGTGAATGCCGAATTTCCTGTGGAAATCAGTTTCTTCGCTTTGTTGCCACTCGTCTATTCGGCGACATTTTTCTCCGAAACCAATATCGAAATCTTCCCAGAACGAAGTCGCCCCGAGCGAAAGCATACCGCCGTAATACTTTCTCATTACGTTTAAAGCGTCAGAATATTTACCTACTTTCGCCATTGCGCTGAGCGTATAATACATAAAGAAAGACGATTGCCCCTCGTATATATCCGACAACAAAACTTTTAACGCGCTTTCAGACGTGTCGCCCGCTAAAACCGAAAGCGCAGCAGCCTGCTTAAATTCATTCACCGCCGAATGTTTACGTTTTAAACGGCGTAACATTTCATCGCATAAAGAATAGTCTTCGCATAACGCTGTTAAAAGCAATTTCGCAGCGTTTACGGCGATTTGCGTTAAGAAGTTGACGCCGATAAGTTCATCTTCTCTTTTAGCGTTGCTTTCGCCGTCCATATAATGTGAAGTCCAATCTATGAAATTGTACGGAAAAAACGTATTTCCGTCTATATCCACACATTTTTCGGTGTCGGATAAAATTTTATTGATAAACGGAAGTTTATTTTTTGCATAATCTGTTTCGCCGGTATGAAGATAATCTTCATATAAATCGATCAGCCACCAAAGCGAGAACATAGGTATTCCGTTTATCCACTCTATTTTCGAGCCCTCTTTTTCGGCAAAATCAAGGCAATTCCTGATTTCGGGCATATCGCCGTATAGACAGTACGCAGAATTCATTTCGCAATTCAAATCTCCTATCCATACGAGTCTGTCTCGCTTTATGCCGTCCCAAAAATATCCGTTATGTATACATAGCCGCAGGGTATAAGCGGCAGTGTCCCAAATCTCGTTTATCAGTTTATCATCGCACGAAAACTTGCCTATCTGCTGTCTTTCGTCGATATCGCTTACGGCGGTTAAAGCATAGAGTTTTATAGTACAATTTTCCTCCGTATCTGTTCTCAAAAATCTGAAACCCGTATTGCCGAAAGTCATATCCGAATAACTCTGCAACTCTACGGTAAAATCTCTTAAAGAGTGGTCGTTGGTCGCATTGTCTTCGCCTATTTCGGCGCAGGTTTCGGATACGGATTCGCCGAAACGCAATCTTACTTTTTTCTCTCCGTCCGCATTATACGTTATTACTCTTACTCCGCCGGATATTTCTTTGCCGAAATCAAAGATAATATAAGTCTTTCCGCTTATAGTCGCAAATTCTTCATAAGACTGTGCAACGGAAATTTGCATGACTTTTTCTTTAAGTAAAACCTCTTGATTGGAAATATTACCGTCACATTTTATAACTTTTACCGGAAGAATATTGTTGCCGCACATATTTGTTTTTCTCCTGTACAAAAAAAATAGTAGTTATGGGAATAATCGTACCTGTTTGATACAATCATTCCCATAACGGTTAAAATTTGATATTTAATAATATCAGCCTAATGGAACAATGGGTAAAGTGTTGTCGCTTTCGTCAATTATCTCCATCCATTCGCTATCCGTTTCAGACTCGCTTTCGCTATCCGTTTCAGATTCACTTTCGCCATCTGTTTCGGATATACTTTCTATATCCGTTTCGGACGTGTCGGATATTGACGTGGTTTCGCTTTCCTTTTGCGGGCTCGATTCGCCACCGCTTAAACAAGCGCAAAAGGACAACAAACATATCAGAGATAAAATAACTATAAATATTTTTTTCATAATTTCACCTTTGAGTTTAAGACCAAGGAAGAATGGGCAAGTCATTTTCTCCGCTCTCGACAAATTCGCCCCAAGTATCTACACTTGCCATAAGTATATCTTCTTTCAAACTAATAATCAATAATATAGGCTCATCGTATGCCCTTTTCATATATCATCCCTCCCATCAAACATTTTCCGCAAGCAACGTTCTTATAGAAGATATCTCGTCCGCAGTGACGCCTATCTGCAACATCAGATTTTCGCAGGCAGTTTGAAAGTCTTCACCGTCAGAAGCAAATCGCTCTAATATTGCGTTATAAGTATCGTTAAAATATCCTAAATATAATTCTTTTTGCTCGGCGGAGTGCTGTGTGGCGTAAAGCGTAAGTTCAAAATCTCTTAAAATATCCTCTTTGCTCCAACCTAAAACTCCCTCTAAAAGTATTGCGAGAGTACCCGTTCTGTCCCTGCCTGCGGAGCAGTGGAAAATAATCGGATAATTATCTTCGTCGGCAAAAACTTTTATTGCGTCTCGAAGATTATTGGTTGCTTCGCCGTTTGCCGCCCCTTTTTCGGGTATAGCGCCCTCGTACCAAGCGATTTGCGCATTGATATATTCCGCGCCCGTCAAAGCGGAACTTTCAAGCACGTTGCCGTTGCCGTTAAGACCTCTTAAATCGAGTTCGGTCTTTATTCCCAAAGTTGTAGTCGCATACGCTATACCGTCTTCGGTAACGTTATCGAGTTCTGCGCTTCTATATACCTTTCCGTCAACGACGTAACGGGCATTATCAACTCCGTCTATCGTTATGCCGCGCTTGGTTTCATCAAAATACCTGTCCGCAGCGACGTTATAGTTATAAAGGTGTTTTACGAGATTTACCAAGTTATCGTTTCCGGAATTTTGCGCAACGTATGCGTAACTCAAAGCGCTGTATTTTACAGTGTATCCGCCTACCACTACCGTATAAGCGTCGTTAAGTCCCTTTGCTGAAACGTTTTGTATCTTGATAAGATAAATATTTTCGTCACTATTATAAACTGTCGGCGTTACCGTCGTACCGTTTACGCTGAAAGTCTTACCGTCAATACTGTCCGCTTGGAAATAGATTAGAATGGAAGTATTGGATTCGAGCGTAAGCGACGTTCCGACGGTTATGTCGCCGTCACTGCCGGAAATCTCCGCTCTGTAATCGTCGCTTATAGTTACGTCTGCGCTCGGCTCTTCAACCGTTTCACCGCCGAAATAAGCGGTGGCAGCTGCGCAATAAGATTCGAGTGAACGAACTAACGTCCCGAGCGAAGTATATTCCGAATAAGCGGATTTATACGTCGAAATAATATCCGCAACAGCATAACTTGCCGAAATATCAATATCGTCGAAATCAAAAGTAATTGCCGTATTATAATCTTTCGGATTAACTCTTACGGTAAACTTAAACGCAGGGAGACCGTTATATACGCAAGCCGTTCCTACAATACCGCTTTTTGTTTCAAGACTGTCTTGCGCAGATACTACGTATATATGCATACCTATATCGCCGTCGAGCGAAAGTTGAACTGCGGCAAACGCATCGGTTACAAGCGTTAAACCGTTGATTTCACAAGTTTTACCCATATAATTAACGGTAACGGAACCATTACTACCGTCCCATGCTATTGCGCTGACCATAGAAGATGTTATAGCTATATCGGCATCAGATTCGTTCGGATCTAAATAGTCTACCGTAACGGTTACGCCTGTAACGTCAAACTCGCCGTTTGCGGCATATTTCATATTGTGTTCTGCCGGTACGTTTGCGGAAATACCACTTACGGGCTTTACTATTTTATTGTCGTATGCGCCGATATAGAGATCCGTCGTAACTACGATGCTCGGAACCACAGTATAGGAGGAAGAAACGTCTGTTCCGCCGTAATGATTGCCGTCCGCCGTATACCATACGAAACCTTGACGAATTATAACGTATTCCACGGCGCCTAAATTGTTTGCGTATCTGAGCCTTATCTGTCCGTCTCCGAAAAACGCCAAGTCTATTGCGCTCATACTTTTGTCGGAAAGGGCGACGGGAGAATCGTTATCCTCAAACTTTACTTCAACCAGTTGGCCGTTTGTATATCCTTCCTTTGCGCTTTGCAAATTTTGTATATAACTCAGCGCGTAAATTGTCGTTCCGCGCGTCGAAACGGCTATCGTAAAGTCCGTATCGGAAGTGGCGGTCGTATTATACGTTACTCCGCCGAAAAGGGAAGCCGAAACGGTTATATCGAAAGTTTCCGTAAATTCGCCGAGTGTTACCGATATCGTTTGACTACCCGTAGTAAATCCTGCGCGTGCGCTCGAAAGCATACTCGCCGACGGGTGTATACCGCTAACTTCGGAGCCGTCAGTATAAACCTGAGTCAAAGATATTGCCGTAACGTCTATTTCCTGTCCGGGGTAATACTCGGTCTTGGCGTTCTCGTCTATTCTGATCGATTTGATTGTGCGAACGACTATATCGAACGATGCCGAAGCGTTGTAATAGGTTACCGTTATCGTCTGCTCGCCGACTTCACTTTGCGAAGAAGTAGCCGAAAGCATACTCGCCGTAGGATTGAATGCGCTTATCGGAGCGCCGTCTTTATAAGTTCCGGTTACGGTTAAAGCGGACAGATCTATGCCTTGCTCGGGCGCGTATGCGGACTGAGCGTTATTTACCGATATGCCGTCGACGTAGCGGTAAACGTTGCCGCTTTTAATACCGAAGTAAAGATCACTCGCAACGACGTATTCAGGACAAACGTAATAGTCAGATATCGAAGCGGCTGTGGCTCCTCCCCAATAATCTGCGTCCGCCGTATACCATACAAACCCCTGTTTGATACGGATATATTCTATTTTATCGTAATTCGATAATCTTGTCGATAAACCGTCTATAATAAAGTTATTGGCGAAAAATCTCAGTTCAAGCTCGGACAAATCAGAAACCGGAATTTCATCGTCTTCATCTGAAAATTTAATCAAGACAAGCTCTCCGTTGGTATATCCTGTTACGGCGCTATCGCATAGTCCTATAAATCTGACTGCTTTTTGAACGTGATAGGCAGCGCTCCAAGTAAACCTGAACCCATCTCCGCCGGAACCATTGAGAGCAATATCATATCTACCGCC
>CAJOMT010000044.1 GCA_905235815.1 uncultured Clostridia bacterium | reverse complement strand
GAAACTTGCTCGCCTTCCGTATTCTCTGCGGTTTCCGCATATTTTTCGGGTTCTTCTTTCTTTTTCTTTTTAAAGAAATCAAATTTGGGCTTTTTTTCGGTAACGACCGTCTTCATCTCGAATTGCGTTTCGTCTGCTTCCGTATCGCCGTCGTTCACTTTGGCTATCACCTGTTCTTTTAAGTTTTTCTTCTTTCTCTTTTTAGCGGGCTTGAATATAACGTCGCAAGTGGATACGGGCATTTCTATCATTTCCGCATAATCCGTTCCGTCTTTCATAAAAACTTCCTCCATTTCGTTCGTGGTATATTTTTATTATGTCAAAACGGAGTTTAGAACTCAATAACTCAAATTTATCCCGTTTTCTTTCGCTATGGAAAAATATTTTTCAGCCGCGAGTTTGTTTTTTTTGACAAATTCACCCTTATAATAGCACAATCCCAGATAATAGTTCGCCTCGCCGCTGCCGAGATCTGCGCCCTTTTTCCAGAAACTCATAGCCTTTCTGCCGCTCCTCTTTACGCCGAATCCGTAATAATAGTTCTTCGCCGTCTCCATTACCGCCGGTACGTAATTCTGTCTCGCCGCCTTTCTTATATATCTTACGCCCCTTTTTACGTTTACGTTTCCGGCTATTCCCCTCGTCAGAATATATCCGTACATATACTGCGAACCGGCATGACCTTTTTGAGCGGATTCCCTATAATATTTCTTGGCAAATTCCTCGTTTCTTTCCCTGTCTACGCCGTAAAAATTCCTTTCGCCGTTTAAAAATCCCAACTCGGAAGAACTTCCGAAACTCTTTAAATAAAGTTTATTCGTCATACGTAACCTCTCTGCAATTTTTCTATATTGTACAAAGGAAATTATGACAGATGTGTGTCAGTAATTAAAAATTTTTACTTATTATTTTATACTTGACAAATTATATTAAGTTTGCTATACTTCTCGTTATGAAAGAATTGATAATAGCGATATTGCTCTTTATAGTCGGACTTATTTTACTTATAAAAGGCGGAGATTGGTTCGTCGACGGCGCAACGAATATGGCGGAAATATTCCGTCTGCCCGAAATTCTGATCGGCGCAACCATAGTTTCGATAGGAACTACGCTCCCCGAAGTAATGGTATCTGCGACTTCCGCCGTTTCGGGGCACGGAGATCTGGCTTACGGAAACGCCATAGGCTCGATAATATGCAATACGGCGCTCATCGCCGCTTTGACTATTGCGATAAAGCCTTCCGACGCAAACAGACGCTCGCTCTTTATTCCGTCGCTCTTTTTCTTGATAGCGGCGGCGCTCTATATCTTCTCTGCGTACGTTTTAAAATATTTTTACAGACCGTTCGGAATATTATTGCTCGCAGTATTCTGCGTATATATATTCGTTTCCGCAAAGGACGCAAAAAAACAGCAAATGCTTTTGCCGAATACCGAAGCCGAATTAACCGATAATCAAATTTCGGATAAAGACAAGAAAAAAATTATCGTAAAGGACATAATTCTCCTTATAATCGGTGCGGCGCTTATTACGATAGGCGCAAATCTTCTTGTCGACAATGGCACTTTTATAGCGAAAAAAATCGGAATACCCGAATCCGTCATAGCGCTTACCTTCGTTGCGCTCGGCACTTCTCTGCCCGAACTCGTAACGGCTATAACCGCGCTCGTAAAGGGACACAGTTCGCTTTCTCTCGGCAATCTTATAGGCGCAAATATTTTAAATATTTTACTGGTTGCCGGCGTATCGATAACCCTATCGCCGTTCAGTTTGCCAAAGCAACCGTTCTTTTCTCTCAACCGTTCGCTCGTTTTGGATATACCTATAATGCTTACCGTAATGGGAATATTAGTCATTCCGCCTTTGATAAACGGCAAGCTGAAAAGGTGGCAGGGAATAGTTCTGCTCGCTATTTATGCGGCGTTTACCACTGTACAATTCGTTGTTTAAGATTATAATATAAATGCGGCTCTTGTAATTTTCGATTACAAGAGCCGCATTTATATTTGTTTTATTTATTTTATTTGTTTTTAAAGTATTCAAGCGCCTCGACGTACCCGTCGAAACCTTTGCCGATTATTACCTTTTCGGCATACAGGCTTATAAAACTGAATTTTCTGAACTCCTCACGGCTCGATATATCCGTCAGATGCACTTCGACCGTCGGAATCTGAACCGCCTTTAAAGCGTCGAGTATCGCAACGCTCGTATGCGTATACGCTCCGGCGTTTATAATAATTCCGTCGAACACTCCGTAGGCTTTCTGAATTTCCGTAACGATTTCGCCCTCGTAGTTGGATTGAAACGTCTTTACCTCTATATTCCTCTTTTCGCCCTCGCTTTTGCAAAGGGATTCCAATGCGGCTAAACTTTTGTCGCCGTAAAGCGACGGCTCTCTTATTCCGAGCATATTAAGGTTTACGCCGTTTATTACCAAAACTTTCATATTACCACTCTCTTAATTTTTCCTTTAAATACTCTGTAAGCGGGGCTATAAGTCGATTATCGATAGGTTTATCGAGCCAGAGTTCCTCCGCTTTAAGCCCTTGAACGACGAGCATACCGAGCCCGTTAGCGCCCTTTAAACCGAGTTCTTTGCTCTCTTTTATAAGCAACGTTTCATACGGATTATATATGCAATCGACAACTCCTTCCAGGTTTTTAAACAACTTTACGTCTATCGGCTTGTCGCCAACGTGCGGATACATTCCGACGGGAGTTGCGTTTATTATAACTTGCGTATCGGTGAGTTCATAGCAATTACCGTAATTTATCTCGCTCGTTCTGCCCACCTTTTTTATGTCTTTGGCGCCCTCTCTTTTTGCCAGAACTTCACTCGTCTCCGAAGTTCCGCCCGTACCCAATATGAGAACGTTCTTGCCTTTTAAATCTATTCCTGCCTCGTCTAACATATATTTCATACCGAAAATATCGGTATTATAGCCTTTTAATTTCCCGCCTCTATTTACGACCGTATTGACGGCGCCTATTTCCGCCGCCACGTCGTCGACTTCGTCCAAAAGCGGAATTATCGCTTTTTTATAAGGAATGGTTATATTAAACCCCGAATACGTGCCGCCCCTTACTCCGTTTACGAACCCGACGAGTTCGTCTTGTTTAAGTTCCACGAGGTCGTAACTCAATTTCATATATTCCTCGTGTATGACTTTTGAAAGGCTATGTGAAAGTTTTTCGCCCAAAAGACAGAATTTCACTTTATATTACCTCTTTGTAACTTCCCAAAAATACGAATTTATCCGAATTGTTGTCGAGTTCGGCAATCAAATCGAGAACCCGATCCTCCGAAACGTCTGCGTCGAAATCAAAATAGAACATAAACTCAAACGGGCTGTTCGGTATCGGCCTCGATTCGAGTTTTGTAAGATTTAATCCGAGCATAGAAAACCTCGTGAGCATTTCGTTAAGCGAGCCCGGTTTATTTGATAAACTCGTCATAACGCTTATCTTATCTGCCCCTTGAAAAATCTTAAAGTCCTTGGAAATACAGATAAACCTCGTGAAGTTGTCGCTTGCGTCCTGAACTCCTTTTTCCAATATGGTAAGCCCGTTGAGCGAAGAACATTCCTCGGAAGCGAGCGCCGCTATCGTATTGTCGTCGCTTTCCGCAACGATTTTAGCGGCGACCGCCGTATTTTCGACTTCCACCGTTTTAACGCCCAAATTTTTCAGGTACTGTGCGCATTGAGAAAGCGCTTGACCGTGCGAATACACGGTCTTTATATTTTGAAGTTTTGCGCCTTTTTTGGCGAGCAAGGCGTGGTTTATACGCAATCTTACGCTCTTGACTATGTAGAAACTGTATTTTTTCATCAAGTCGTACACTGCCGAAACAGAACCGGCGGTACTGTTTTCTATCGGCAAAACGCCGTACTCGCAAAGTCCTTTATCGACGGCGTTAAATACTGCGTCGAAAGTTTTAAAATACGTAATATCTGATATCTCGAAAATTTTATCCGTCGCTATTCCGCTGTAAGCGCCCTTGACTCCCTGGCACGCAACGGTAGCGGAAACGGGAAATTTCATTTCGCCCGAGCGAAGTATTTCCCTTATCTTTTCGCTCGTTTCGGATTTTGCCGGCGCAAACTTGCCTTGATAAGTTTTAGACTGAAAAAATATCGACTGATAAAACTGTTTTAAATAGACTTTGAGTTCGTCGTCGGCTTTGGCGGTAACTCTGTTTATTATCTCTTTTTCTCTGCCGTAAGCGTTTACGGCGGTAGAAGTCCTCGCTTTTTCCTTGCCTATCTCTTGGCAAAGCGCCATTCTCTTTAAGTATAATTCGGACAACTCGTCGTCTATCTCGTCTATACCCTTTCTCAATTCTTCTAAACTTGCCATAATTTTCCTCTCAATAAACCTTTATCGCACCTACACGATTTCATCGGCTAACGCTATCGCCACCGCGCTTTCTATCACGGGCAATGCCCTTACCGCTACGCAAGCGTCGTGCCTGCCCTGTATTTTTATCGTAGTGTTTTCCTTGCGAATTAAGTCGACGGTCTCTTGTTCTTTCAATATCGAAGGCGTTGGTCTGAACGCTATGCGCATAGTTATATTCATACCGTTCGTAATTCCGCCGTTTATGCCGCCGGCATTGTTCGTTTTTGCAACGACTTTTTCGCCCTCGTATCTCCATGCGTCGTTAGCCTCGCTGCCGTGCATTTTTCCGAGCGCAAAACCGCTCCCGAACTCTACGCCCTTGACTGCCGGTATAGCATAAAGAAGCGTCGATATCTTTCCTTCCATTCCCTCGAACAAGGAATCGCCCAATCCCGTCGGTGCGCCGAATACGATACATTCCGCTATCGCCCCGACCGAATCTCCCTCTTTCTTGGCGTTTTCGATTTCTTTAAGCATTTCTTCCGCATTTGATAGCGACGGAAATTCCCTTATCTCTCTCGCCTCGTCTATCGTTATCTCGTCATTTTTGTAAGACTTCCCGACAACGCTACCGACTTGGGATAAATATGCGCAGATATAAATACCTTCCTTTTCGAGATACTGTTTCAATATTCCGCCGACTATTGTAAGCGGCGCGGTCAGCCGAGCGGAAAATCTTCCGCCGCCTCTGAAATCCAAAGTGCCGTCTTTTAAATAAGCGCAAAGGTCCGCATGCGACGGACGAGGCTTGCCGTAAAGGTTAGAATAATCTCCGCTTTTGACGTCGTTATTTTTTATTATCGCCTCAAAATCTCCGCCTATAAGCCCGTTATCGACGCCTTTTACAAAAATAGGCATATCGCTTTCACGCCTTGCGGTGGAATATACGCCGCCGCTTGCCTTTCTTCTCGACAAGAATTTTAAAAGTTCATCTTCGTCGAATTTAAAGGTCGGCATATTCTGCGCTTTAACGCCTATTTTTTCCGAATGAGATTCGCCGAAGATCTCGATACTGAGTTTTTTACCTTTCCACTTAGGCATTTTTTTCACCTTTTATATCTCTGAAAAAATTCGTATACGACTTATTTACCGCATTTTCATCGGTAACGGTCGACTTCCCGTTTGCTATCGATGAAAGCACGGTAGCCGCCATAACTATCCTATGGTCTTTATACCCGTTAAAGTCTGCGCCCGAAACTTCGCCGCCGTAAATTGTTATCGCATCGCCTGTCGCCTCGCAGCGTATCCCTGCCGCACCTAACATATCCGCTATTGCCGAAAGTCTGTCGCTTTCCTTTATTCTCAACCTCTTTAAGCCCGTTATCTCGCTTTTACCCTTTGCCGCCGCCGCCAAAACGCACACTATCGGCGCTAAATCCGGGCAGTTTTCGAGATAAGCGTTAAACCCCTTTAATTCGGATTTTTTTACGGTTATCTTATCGGTTGATATTTCTATTTCCGCTCCCGACAGCGCCAAAAAGTCGAGTATTCGCTTATCGCCTTGTCTGGAATCGAGTTTAAGTCCGCTTACGCTCGCCGCACCCGATATTGCGCCGAGTACGAATAAAAACGCCGCTCCCGACCAGTCGCCCTCGCAAGTAACCTTGCTCGGCAATCTGTAATGCTGTCCGCCGTAAACGGTAAATTCGCCGCCGCTAATATCAACCCTTATCCCTGCAAGTTTTAAAATTTCAAGGGTGATATCTATATAATCAGAACTTACGAGTTCGCCGCTCAATATTATTTTGCTATCCCCGTTTAAAAGAGGAAGGGCAAACAATAACCCCGTGATATATTGCGAACTCACCGTAGCGTCTATCTCGTAAACGCCGCTTTCAAGCTTGCCCGAAACCGAAAACCCGTCCACTTTAACGCCGTGTTTTTTAAGCGCCTCCGTTAAAACGGTATTCGGACGGTTTAGAAGATTTCCCCTGCCCGTAAACTCGGCGTCTATTCCCAAAGCGCTCGCTATCGGAAATAAAAATCTCAAAGTGGAGCCGCTTTCTCCGCAATCGAGTACGGCGCTTTTCGTTCCTTTTTTCTCCCCGAATATGCCCTTTATTTTTACGTTTTCGCCCTCAAAAGACACACCGGCACCTAAATTTTTCAGACACTCGGCAGTCGCTTTAACGTCGTCGGATAGTCCGACGTTCAATATCTCGACTTCGCCTTCGCCGAGAGCCGCCGCTATCATCAATCTGTGCGCATAAGACTTGGACGGCGGCGCAGTCACGTCCAAATTTGCCTTAAACGGAAAAAGCGTCGTCGCCATAAAACGTATTCCTTATATAATCTTCGGAGAGTTTCTCAACTCTTACGTCGCCTATATCCTTTATAAGCACAAAGTTTATTCCGTCCCTCTCCGCTTTTTTGTCTAAAAACAGTTTTTTGCCTATTTCGCCCTTGGTAAACGGTATGGATAAATCGAAATTCATAGCCCCCAAAAGCGATTTCATTTCATTTACTTTTTCTTCGCTTAAATGATAAAAGTCCGCAGATAGGTCGATTATTACGCCTATTCCCTTTGCCACGCATAGCCCGTGCGAAAGAGTATAACCGGACAAATTCTCTATTGCATGCCCTATCGTATGCCCCAAATTCAAAATCGCCCTGACGCCTTTATCGAACTCGTCTTTACCGACTACGTCCGCCTTTATTCCGACGCACTTTTTAATTAGGTCTTCACTTGCGCCGCAGTTTATATCCGAAGCGGTTATCTCTTTTGAGATGAATGCGTACTTGACTATTTCGCCCATTCCGCAGTCGATTTCGCACTTCGGCAAAGAGTCAAGCGCCGAAGTATTTATATACACCAAAGACGGCTGATAGAAAGTTCCGACCAAATTCTTGCCCTGCGGTAAATCTATTGCGGTCTTGCCGCCGACGGACGAGTCCACGCATGCAAGCAGCGTTGTGGGACATTGAATATACGTTATCCCTCGCATATACGTCGAGGCGACGAAACCGCTCAAATCTCCGACGACGCCGCCGCCGAGAGATAAGACGCAATCTTTTCTCGTAAATTCAAGTTCGGCGAGCCGAGACAAAATCTTTATATAATTTTCCGCATTCTTGCTCTTTTCTCCGTAAGGCACGGTTATTTCGTACAAACGATAGCCTATAAGTCGATTTTCAACGGTTTTATAAAATAGCGATGAAGTATTTGAATCGGTTATTACCGCTATCTTTTCACCGCTGTAAACTTTTTCTATTTCGGATTTTAAATTGTTGAAATCGCTTTCAATTACGACTTCGTATTCCTTACTTGCCGGAACGGTTATCCTTTTCATTCGATTTTGCCCTTATCGATTTTTAATTTTATGCTGTCGCCCTCTTGTAATAGTCTATACAGCGTAATTTCGTCTTCTCTCTTTAATGCGTCCGAGTACTTTTGCAAGTTCTCTATAAGCAAATCGAGTTCGGCAATTAAATTGTCCGCATTGCCTATCATAAGTTCGGTCCACATGCCGGGATTAAGCCGTGCAACTCTCGTCAAATCTCTATAACTTCCGGCAGAATAGCCGAAATGGTTTTTAGCCGTAGGGCTCTTGATATACGCATTTGAAACTATATGGCAAAGTTGCGAAGTGTAGGCAATATTCTTATCGTGGTTTTCGGGAGTGGTAACGACCACATCGCCGAATCCGAGCGAAATAAAGAACTCTTTCCAAAAGACTACCTTATCGAGTCCGACGTTTATCGGCGTAAATACCATCGACGCCCCGTCGAACAAATCGTCTTTGGAATTTTCTATCCCCGCAACTTCTCTGCCCGACATCGGGTGTCCGCCTATAAAATTTATCTTCGGATAAACCTGACTTAATTCGAGCATATCTGCGGCTATAGAGCGTTTATTGCCGCAAAAATCCATAACCGTCGCCCCGTCTTTCATATTCGGAAGATAGGTTTCGGCGACTTCTTTGAAGTCCCCTGCAAACACGGCGAAAACGAGCAGATCTATATCCCGCACGTTTTCTTCGGTAAGCGGTTTATGTATTGCGTAAATAAAGCGAGCCTCCTCGATGATTACGCTGTCTACGTCGTAACCGTAGACCTCGTGATCAGTGCGCTTTAAAAGCGTTCTCCCGAACGACGCACCTATTAAGCCCAATCCGACTATTCCTATTTTCATCAGTCATACACCTTATCTACGAGCGGTAGAATATTTTTTACCTTATTGACCACTTGTTCGAACTGTTCGGGTCTAAGCGCCTGCGGCCCGTCGCAAAGTGCGTGTGCCGGATCGTTATGAACTTCTATCATAAGACCTCCTGCGCCTGCTCCTGCCGCTGCGAGCGACATCGGTTCTACAAGCCTCGAAATTCCCGACGCATGGCTCGGATCTACGATGACCGGCAAATGCGTAAGTTCCTTTAAAAGCGGAATTGCGGACAAGTCCAAAGTATTTCTCGTCATCGGCTCGAAGGTTCTAATGCCCCTCTCGCAGAGAATTATCTTTTTATTGCCTTCGGACATAATGTATTCCGCACTCATAAGCCATTCTTCGATAGTGTTGGCAAGACCTCTTTTAAGTAATATCGGCTTATCCATTTTGCCGACTTCTTTTAAAAGTTGGAAATTCTGCATATCCCTTGCGCCTATCTGCACCACGTCGATATCTCTGAATTGGTCGATATGTCTTTCGCTCATAATTTCCGTTACTATCGGAAGTCCTGTTTCCTGACGAGCAATTTTGAGAAGTTCGAGTCCCCTTTCGCCCATACCCTGAAAGGAATAAGGAGAAGTCCTCGGCTTATATGCTCCGCCCCTTAAAAGGGTTGCTCCCGCCGCCTTTACCGCCTTTGCTATTCCGACTACTTGCTCCTCACTTTCGACCGAGCAAGGTCCTGCGATAAACTGGAAATGATTTCCGCCGAATTTATGTCCGCCGACGTCTATTATCGTGTCCTCGGGGTGGAATTTCCTATTGGCGCTCTTATACGGTTCTTGTATACGCTTGACGGATTCGACAATATCCATCGAACGAACGAGATCTATATCCACTCTCGGCGTGTCGCCTATAAGTCCTAAAACGATAGAGGATTCCCCCACGCTTACGTCTACGCCGAGACCTTGTTTTTTTACCCAACCGATCAAATTGTCAAGTTGTTTCTTGTCGCAATCTTTTTTTACTACTATAATCATTTGTCTCTCTCCTTTACCCTTAAAAAAAAGCCGATATTCGATATATCGGCTTTACTGATTATTTTTATAACGCAAAAAAACCGATATTATAAAATATTGGCGCTAAAATAATATACGTAATAAAAGGCAACTATTTTTTGCATAATGCGTTCTCCGAGCCCGTCAATTGTAACGAGCGTCAACCGTTTACGCCGAAATTTGCCGTTTGCGGAGCAAAACGCTCTTTTTTCGGCAAGTTCGCACATCATTGACGGTATAATTATATAACCTTTAACGCAGATTGTCAAATATTTTTGACATTTAAACTAAATTATAAGAAAAACTAATAATATAATAAACACCTTGCAAATGCTTGACAAAAGCGATTGCTTATGTTATACTGATTCAAGTCAATCGAGTGGCGGCAATACAAAATAAA
>CAJOMT010000043.1 GCA_905235815.1 uncultured Clostridia bacterium | reverse complement strand
AAGAAAAAGTTTTCATTCGATATAATTTACGCAGAGGGCGTTGCGATATTTTTACTCGTTGCGGCGATACTGCTGACTAATATTTTTTGGGAAGACAGCGGTATAAATACCATTATGAAGAATGCGTTCGGTCAAAGCGCCGTAGCCGCAGATACGAGGACTTATCGGAGTTTTAATGCGACTGCGCCGAGCAGTGAACTTACTGCCAAAATAGACGGCGGAATAATGACTTTAAACGGTACGGGCGCCATATATCCCGTCTGCGACGGAACGCTCGTTTCCGCAGTAAAAGAGGGCGATACTTATACCGTTACCATAAATCACAGCGATTTGTTCAAGACCGTAGTATCGGGACTGAATTATATTTACGCCGAAATAGGCAACGAAGTTTATAAATATATACCGATAGGCTATTGCGACGAGGGCAGCGTAACCGTATCAATGTATAACGACGGAGTTTTGCTTACCGGCTATATTCTCGAAAACGGCAACGTAGTATGGGAAAGTTAAACGTAAACGTTCACCCGCTGTTTTTTATTTTCGGATTATACTTTGCTTTAACCGGCAAAGTATTTTCTTTTATAGTGATAACTCTGACGGCGGTCCTGCACGAATTCGGACACGCAATTCAAGCGGAAAAGTTGGGCTATAAGCTCTTTAAAATCACTTTAATGCCTTACGGGGCGGTAATTTCGGGGGATATAAACGGCATAAAATATTCGGACGAAGTCAAGGTCGTTTTGGCGGGCCCGTTAGTTAACTTGTGCATTGCCGTTGCGATAATGGCGGTGTGGTGGATATTTCCGTCCTCTTATCCGTATACCCAAGCGGCGCTTTATGCAAACGCCTCGATTTTTCTCGTAAATTTAATTCCTGCGTTTCCGCTGGACGGCGGCAGATTATTGCTCGCAACTTTAAGCTTGAAGTTAAAGAGAAAAACGGCGGTCAAAGTAGCAAAATTTTCGGGGTACGTACTCTCGCTTGCGCTCCTTTTTGCGTTTGCGCTGACTGCGTTTACCGAACTTAACCTATCTTTGCTGTTCTTCTCGCTGTTTATACTGTTCGGTTCGTTCGACCTGAAAAACGAAAACGAATACGTGAGAATTTACGAGTCGTATTCGCCGTCAAATATAAAAAACTTCAAAGAGGTAAAGACTCTCGCAATAACTTCCGATTTCACCGTGAAAAGACTCCTTGCGGCATTAGACGGAGATTGCCTGTATAGGCTCTACGTCTATTACCCGAACGGAAAATATAAAGTGCTCGAACCCTACGATGTGGGGAAATTGCTCGAATCCAAGAGTTTATACGAAAAAATAATATCAAATAACGCTTGACACTTCGGCTTAAATAATATACAATTTGACTATGATTATTTCAGTAATAGTTCCTTGCTACGACGGAATCTCTGCCGTATTTTTATAAAGAGATAAACGGCGTATCCGAAAAATTAAGCGACGATTTGGAGTTGATATTCGTAGACGACGGCTCCAAGGACCGAACGCTCGACATCGTAAAAGAATTTGCCGAGAACGACGAGAGGGTGAAATATATTTCCTTTTCCCGAAATTTCGGCAAAGAGGCGGCGATATATGCCGGACTTAAAGCGAGCAAAGGCGATCTCGTGTGTATGATGGACGCAGACCTGCAAGATCCGCCGTCCCTTCTTCCCGAAATGTGCAGAATAATAAAAGACGAGGGGTACGATTCTGTCGCCACGAGGCGCTCTACGAGAAAGGGCGAACCGAAACTCCGCTCGTTTTTTGCGAGGAAATTTTATAAAATAATGAACAAGGCGTCCGATACCGAAATGATAAGCGGCGCAAGGGATTACCGCCTTATGACGAGGCAATTCGTAAACGCAGTGCTCGACTTGTCCGAGCGGAACAGATTCACGAAGGGAATGTTCGGCTGGGTAGGATTTAAGACTAAATGGATAGACTACGAGAACGCAGAGAGGGTAGCGGGCAAGACGAAGTGGTCGTTTAAAAAACTTTTCTCGTATGCGGTGGACGGAATAGTTGCGTTTTCAACGCTGCCGCTCAAATTTTTGCTGAGATTCGGCATAGCGATTTCGGTTTTGGGGGTTTTGGCGATAATAACTTCCATCGTGCTTGTGATTGTCGGCGTACAAGTTCCCGGCTGGATATGGGCGACGGAAATTATAGGAACGCTGATAGGAATGGAGAGCGCATTTTTGGGAATATACGGCGTGTATATGGAAAAGATATATATCGAGGAGAAAAACAGACCGATTTATATAGAAAAAGACTCGAATATAAAAGGTTAACGTTTAAAAAAAACTCAAAAGGGAAGAATTACCTCCATAGGGAGGTAATTTTTTATGCAAACAAAACTTACGGCAAAAGAACTCGATTGCATTTCCGATTTACTCACTCTCGAGGAGAACGTGTGGAAAAAGGCGAGAATGTACTCGAAAACACTGACCGATCCGACTATTGCGAGCGAAATAGGTACGGTTGCGGAAAATCACGAAAAACGCTTTAACGCCCTGCTCGGGCTGCTCGGATAAGGAGGGAATTATGAAAAAGAATGAAATGTATTTAACCGAAAAGGACGCATTGACCGATATTCTTACCGGTGAAAAAGATTTGGTAAAACTCTATTCGACCGCTATGACCGAGGCGAGCGGCAAGGACGTAAGAAAGATTTTAAAGACGAATATGTTTGAAACTGCGGAAGACCAATATACGGTATTTTGCAAGATGCAACAAAGCGGCTATTACGAGCCGAAACCCGCCGATAAGGCGATTATCGATGAAAAAGTCGATACTTTTTCCAAAGTTTTAAAAAAGCATTAAACAAAAAAAATGACTGCCGAAAAAGGCAGTCATTTTTATGCTATTAAACTTTTTATCTTTTCTGCGTTTTCAATTCCGAGTTCGTAGCCCTTTTTGTAGGCGAAATCCAAATTCTTTATTGCGTATTGACTCATATCTTTGAGCTCCGGCATCAAAAGCAAGTCGTAATGCTCTCTTTCATAATTTGCGCTCGTCTGCGCCCAGTCTACCGCATCGATTATTCTGAGCGCATGGGTTACTATGTTTTGCGCTTTGTACGATTTTTTCAAACTTCCCAAAACGTCCACGCCGACGATGACTTCCGCACCCATTTTTCTGACGGCGTCTATCGGCATACGCATAACCACTCCGCCGTCTATAAGTTGTTTATCGCCAATAATTACCGGTTTAAATACTATGGGAATAGACGAACTCGCCCTGACGCACGGCTCGACTTCGCCCGAATCGAACCAAACGGTCTGCCCCGTGCGTATATCGAAAGCGTTGCACATAAACGGTATATTTAATTCCGAAAACGTTACCTTGCCGAAAAGTTTTGAAAGGTATCTGTGCATCTTGTTCGTTTTAAGTAAGGATTTTTCCGCAAAGCCTATCGGGTTTATATCGATGACGTCGGACGGCTTTAATTTTTTGGTAATCTCAGCCATTTCGGCAGGCCGCATACCTTTTGCGTACAGTCCGCCGACTACCGAGCCCATTGAGCAGCCGGATATGCAGTAAGGTTCTATTCCGTTTTCGTCCAAAGCTTGCAAAAATCCGATATGCGCTACTCCTCTCGATCCTCCCGAACCAAGCACCAAACCTAATTTTTTCATTCGGCCTCCTCGTTTTTTTCTGAAATTTTCACCTTTATTTCGAGTACTTTTTTAATACTGCGCTTCGTTATCTCGATTTCGAGATTGTCGAAGTCGAACTTGTAGTTTAAGGGCGGAATGTCTCCGCACTTCTCGGTTATCCAGCCGCCGACGGTATTGGCGTCCGACTCCTCGTCCGAAATACCGAACAGTTCGAAGAAGTCCTCTTTTTCGGCGTTTCCGTCGACGGTATATTCGTCGTCGGATATTTTATTGAAATAATCCACGACCTCGTCGTGTTCGTCCCAGATCTCGCCTACGAGTTCTTCCAGAATATCTTCGAGCGTTACCAGCCCCAGCGTGCCGCCGTATTCGTCGATGACGACCGCAATATGCACTTGCTGGCGCTGCATACTTCTTAAAAGTACCGATATTTTCATATTTTCGGTTGCGATCGCAATAGAGGTAACGATGCCGCTTATGTTCTTCGCACCCTTTTCGAGCGCCTCGAAGAAATCTTTTTCGTGTATCATTCCTATTATTGAGTCGATCGTGCCTTTATATACGGGCAGTCTTGAAAAACCGTTGTCGAAAAATAACTTTTTTATTTCAGACATAGGCGTATCTATGTCGATAGCGACCATTTGAACTCTCGGAACCAAGATGTCTCCGACTTCTGCGTCGTTGAATTCTATTGCCGAGGATATGAGTTCGGTTTCGCTGTTGTCCAAAGTTCCGTCCTCGTTCGCTTCCTCGACGTAGTTTAAAAGTTCTTCTTCGGTAATGACGTCTTGATTTTTAAAGCGGAACAGTTTTTTAAGCAGTAGTTTCCAGCCAGAAAACACGAGGTTCAACGGATAGAGGACTATCATAAAAAACCCGATTAAATAACTTGAATAACACGCAAAACTCTCCGCAAACTCTTTTGCGAGCATTTTCGGGGTTATTTCTCCGAAAATAAGGAGCGCAACCGTCGAAACGGCTGTCGCTACGGTAGTCGCCAAACTTTCGTTGCCTGCGATCAGCTGAGAAAAATACATTGCGGAAATCGTGGCGATTAAAATGTTTACGATATTGTTTGCAATCAAAATCGTGGAAAGCAGTTTATCGTAATTATCAGATAATTTATATGCTAAAACGGCGGATTTTTTGCCTGAATCGGCACGAATTTTCAGCCTTGCGCGGTTGAGTGACGAATAGGCGGTTTCCGTTGCCGAGAAAAAAGCGGAAAAAACGATCAAAACGATTATACTAACGACGTATCTCGTCGTACTGTAAGGGTCCATGATTTCTCCAAAATATAAAATAATATATGCATTATAACACAATTTAAAAGAATTGTAAAGAAATTTAAAAATATTGCGTTATGTTGCGACATTATTTTTATAATATCCGTTCACAAAAACGACACAAAAGTATTGACAAAAGAGCCGAAAAATAATATAATAGATGAAATGTACTTTGTAATCTTGCAAGAGGTTGAAAATGGTAGATAAAATTCTTGAAAGGATACGAGAAGCGGAAGAAACGGCTGAAAAGGAAAAAGCGAAAGCGCAAGAGGCTGCCGAAGCGAAAACGGAGGAGGCGGACAGACGTGCCGCCGAAATTTTCGAGAACGCTAAAAAGAACGCAAAAGCGGAGAGGAGCAATGCGATACTCGCCGCCACTATGGAAGCGGACAAAACGTATGCGGAAGCCGTCGCCAATGCCGGAAAAGAGGGCGAAAAACTCAAACTCGACGTAGATAAGAAGGCGGAAGAACTTTCGGAATTTATAGTTAAAGAAATTTTAGAATTCGACGGGAGAATATAATGGCTGTTGCAGAGATGTCCGTAATGACGCTTATCGGCTTAAAAAGCGATAAGAGCGCCATATTAGACGAAATGCAAAAATGCGGAGCGACGCAAATTCGCACCGCCAAAGAATACGCTTTGACCGAAACGTCCGAGGCGGAAGATTCCGCCGAAACGGCTAAGGAAAAAATTCTCGTCGAAAAGGCGATAGGGATAATCTCCGCAGCCGTTGACGAACTTCCGAAAGCGGAACGCGGAGAGAAAGTCGTAAAAGACGGGTTTACCGTATCGAAAGACGAATTTTTTGCGATATACGAAAAAAAGGATAGTTTAGGCGAAGTAATACGCTCGGCATTAGACTATTCGGATCGCCGCGCGAAAATAAAGTCGGAAGTCGCTAAAATAAAAGCGCAGATAGCTTCGTTCGAGCCGTACCTTTGCGTAAAGGAAAAATTTTCGGCGTTTAAAAACACGCACTCGGCGCTCGTGTATCTCGGAACCGTTCCGAAAGCCAAAGCGATAGAATTTTCTTCGCTTTCCGAGGAGAAACAAATTCCGTCGTATATACTCGGCGAAGGAACTTCGGAGAGTACCGTTTGTTTGATAGCGCATAGGTCGGATAAAGAGGCGGCGGAAGAAATTCTGTCTGCCGTTTCCTTTAAAAAATGCACGTTTTCGGAAGATTTCACTGCGGAAGAAAAAATCGGAGAACTCCGCTTGAAGATAGAGGAACTCATAGCTGAGGACGACTCGCTGCTGAATGAAACGGCGAAACTCAGAGATAACGTTAAAGATTTAAAAATTTATTCGGACTATCTGTCATTTTTGATAGAAAAGGCAAATGCGTCGGAGAATTTCGGCTCTACTTCTTCCGTTTTCTTAATGGAAGCGTACGTTCCGACGGACGCAATAGAGGCGGTCAAGGCGTCGGCGAAGAAAGCTTCGAGCGCCGTGTTTACCGAATTCGAGCCGATTCCGAGGGACGAATTCGCTCCCACTCTTAACAGAAACGGCAAGGTGGTATCCAATTTCGAAACGGTTACCAATCTCTATTCCGCTCCGGCTTACGGGGCGCTCGACCCGAATGCGGTAATGTCGTTTTTCTTCTCGCTGTTTATGGGACTTATAATGGCGGACGTCGGTTACGGGCTTATTATGATAATCGGCGGATTTTTGTTTGCGAAGAAACAACGCTCCGGTTCCACTTTGGGAAGAATGGCAAAAGTTTTCGCTTACGGCGGAATATTTGCGGTTTTGTTCGGCGCTCTGTTCGACAGTTGGCTCGGCTATCCGCTTTTGAGAAAGACTTTGGGCGCAGGCTATAACGAATTTTATTCGCTTTACCTCGATCAGATCACGGCAAACACTTCGATATCGGGGATAAACATACCGTCGATACTTATGTGGTGTCTGGCGCTCGGCACTATTCAGATAGGCGTAGGACTTTTGCTTAAAGCGGTGCAGAGTTTCGGAAGAAAGAAGTTTGCCGAAGGATTTTTCGGCGGAATAGTATGGGCGCTTGCGATGTTTGCGTTCGTGGCGTTCGTGTACGGAATGGCAAGCGGAAATTCGGCGATGCAGACGTACGGCGGATATATAACCGTCGGTGCGCTCGCAATCGGCGTTGTTACCTCGGGTATAGGTCAGAAAGGTTTCGGCAAAGTCATCAAGCCTTTCACTTCGCTTTACGGACTTATAAATTATATGTCGGATATTTTAAGTTACGCAAGGCTCTACGGTTTGATGCTTTCGGGCGCACAGATTGCCTCGATATTCACCAACACTCTGGCGATAGATATGTTGTTCCCGAGCGGAATAATAGGTATATTCTTCGGCGTGATATTGATAATAGTCGGCAACGTTTTCAATCTTGCGATAAGTTTGCTCGGCGCATATATTCACGACGCAAGGTTACAATACGTAGAGTTCTACGGAAAGTTTTACGAGGGCGAGGGCGAACTGTTTACTCCGTTCGGCAACACGCTCGAACACGCTTATTTCGGATAAAAATTTATCAAATATAAAAAACAAATTCGGAGGAATTTATTATGAACACTGGTGCAGTTATTGGTGCTATAGGTTTAGCGCTCTGTATGAGTTTATGCGGAGCGGGATCGGCTTACGGACTCTATAAAGCGGGTTCGGCGGCGGCAGGAGTCGTAGCGGAGGACAACAAGAAGTTTTCCAAAGTTCTCATTTTGGCTTTGCTCCCCGCAACGCAGGGTATTTACGGATTCGTTCTCGCAGTAATGAAAGCGGGAAGTATAGCGTCGGTTGCAAGTGCGGGAGAAGGTTGGGTAGCGTTTGCTGCGCTTTTAGGACTCGGCATAACCGGTTTGGCTTCCGCAATATTGCAAGGCAAGACGGCGGCTTCTTGTATCTATGCGATCGGCAAGAACGCAGAAGGTTCGGGAAAATACGTATTGTTCCCCGCAATGGTCGAATTCTATGCGATTTTGGCGCTCGTTTTGGGCATTATGATATAACAGTATGGAAAATGAAAAAGAACTCGGCGCGGAAGACGCTTTGATAGCGAAAATAATTTCCGACGGCGAAGAGGAAGCGGCGAAGATACTCGCCGCCGCCGATAAATATTACGACGAAACCGTACAAAAAGCGGAAAACGCCGCCTCGGAGTATATAGAGGCGCAGCGCGCGGAAACCGAAGCTTATATCAAAAACCTGAAAGACGGCAAAGAAACTCTCGGCAATTTGGAGTCGAAGAAGATTTTGCTTGCCGCCAGACAGAGTTTGGTAGAAACCGTGTATAAGCGTGCCGTAAATAAACTCGGCGAATTGAATAAAAAAGACTGCCTCGATCTTATAGGCAAGTTGATTTCGGAGTACGCCGAACAGGGCGAAACGGTTATTTTACCGAAAGACGGCGAGATAACCGCAGAGGAAGTTTCGGCGCTTGACGTCGTGCAAAAACTCGGTTTAAAGGTAGAAAAGACGGGCATGCACGGCGGCGGAATAATTTTATCCGGAAAGCAATTCGATAAAGATTTGAGTTTTGCGGCATTGGCAGATTCGGTAAGAGAGAAAACCGAGTCGGAAGTTGCGAGAAAACTATTCGAATAATCGCAGAGGTCTTTAAGTGGATTTAGTATTCGTAAACGGACTCGTTAAGTCCAAAGAGAAATATCTTATACCCGAAAGAGTATTTTTGCAGGCGGCGGAAACTTCTACCGCCGACGACGCATACAAGTTGATAACCGATTACTCGTTCGGCGGAGAAACGGGCGGCACGGCGGCGGATTTCGAGACTGCGATAGAAAGGGAATGGACGTCTTACGCCGAATTTATTAAAAAATATTCGCCCAATAAGCGTTTTTCGGACGGAATTTTCGCCAAAAACGATTTCCATAATGCGGAGAACGCCGTAAGAATGAAGTACGCCGGCGCAAGCGCCGCAGGATTTATGTCGGACGGAAATATAGACAGGTCTGTTTTTTTGAGTTATGTAGGCGGAGAAAAAGCGGATATCCCCGACTATTTATCCGAGCCTATGAAAAAGGCGGAAGAACTGTTTGAAAATTCCGAGGCGACGGGAATCAAGGTGAGCGTAATTTTCGCAAGGGCGTATTACGCATATATGTTTAAAACGGTTAAATACAAGGCATGGCGCAAATTTTTGACTTACGAAGTGGACGCAAAGAACTTGTCGGTAGCGCTTAGGAGCGCCGATTTTAACGCTGCGAAAGAAATGTTTATAGGCGGCGGAAAAATTTCGGAGAAAGTTCTTAAATGCGTTTCAGGCGGCGAGGACGATAAGGCGCTTGGATACCTTAGATATACCGAATATTCAGAACTTATAAAACAAGGGCTTGACGCAAGAGCGGACAACAGGTCTTTGGTGGAATTCGAACTCATCGCAGACGATTTCGCAATGAAGAAATTAAAGGAAAAGAGATTTGAAAGCGAGGGTATCACGCCGCTGCTCCTATATTGCAATTACAAGGCGAACGAGATAAAGAACGTGAGGATAGTAATATCCGGCAAACTCGGCGGCGCAGACAAAGAAGAAATAAAGAGGAGGCTAAGAGAGTGCTATGCAGGGTGAAACGGCTATAATCGGTTCGGGCGACGGCGTTCTTGCCTTCAAAGCGGGCGGAGTGGACGCATTTTCTGCGGAAACTCCTGCCAAAGCACGAGAAATTTTGCGAAAACTCGCAAAGACGTACAAGGTAATTTTTATTACCGACGATTTGGCTGAGGGACTAAGCGATATAATAAACAGAACGAACGAACAGCCGTATCCCATAATAGTACCGCTTCCGAGCAATAGCGGCAAGAGCCAGTATGCGAGGGATAAAATGAAAGAACAGATGGAACGAGCGCTCGGCGTAGATATATTGTTTCAAAGAGAGGAAAGATAATGCAGGGAAGAATCGTAAAGGTGTCGGGGCCGCTTATCGTTGCGGAAAATATGCAGGACGTCAAGATGTACGACGTCGTAAAAGTCGGCGATAAAGGGCTTATAGGCGAGGTTATCGAACTGAGAGGCGACAGAGCGTCGATACAGGTATACGAAGAAACTTCGGGACTCGGAGTAGGCGATACGGTCGAGTCGGAAGGCCGTCCGCTGTCGGTGGAACTCGCCCCGGGACTAATTGAGGGAATATTCGACGGTATACAAAGACCGCTCGATAAACTCGTCAAGACTTACGGAGACAGGATAACGAGAGGAATTAAGGTAGATAATATCGACCACGAAAAACTCTGGCATTTTGTTCCCGTAAAAAAAGTCGGTGAATACGCCTATGAGGGCGACGTTTTGGGAACGGTGCAGGAAACGCCTATCGTTTTACATAAGATAATGGTTCCCTACGGCGTGAAAGGCAAGATAAAATCTATCGACGAGGGCGACTACAATATCACTCAGACGATAGCGGTATTAGAGACGGACGACGGCGAGAAAGAGATATGTATGTTACAGCGTTGGCCGGTCAGAAAGGCTCGTCCGTACAAAGAGAAAATGGTACCTTCAAAGCCCTTGATAACGGGCCAGAGGGTAATAGATACTTTGTTCCCGATAGCGAAAGGCGGCGTAGCCGCAGTACCGGGGCCGTTCGGCAGCGGAAAGACGGTAGTTCAGCACCAACTTGCAAAATGGGCGGACGCCGAGATAATAGTTTACGTCGGTTGCGGCGAGCGCGGCAACGAGATGACGGACGTTTTGAACGAGTTTCCGGAACTTATCGATCCGAAAACGGGCGAACCGCTTATGAAGCGTACGGTTTTGATAGCGAACACTTCGGATATGCCGGTTGCGGCGAGAGAGGCGTCTATATATACGGGAATAACGGTTGCGGAATATTTCAGAGATATGGGATATAACGTAGCGATAATGGCGGACTCGTCGTCGAGATGGGCGGAAGCGCTCCGTGAGATGAGCGGCAGATTGGAAGAAATGCCGGGCGACGAAGGGTATCCCGCATATTTGTCGTCGAGACTTGCCGAATTTTACGAGCGTGCCGGAATAGTCAAAGTTCTCGGCAGCGAGGATAAAGTCGGTTCTGTTTCCGCAATAGGCGCAGTATCGCCTCCGGGCGGCGACCTATCCGAGCCGGTATCGCAAGCGACTCTCCGAATTGTCAAAGTTTTCTGGGGCTTATCCGCTTCGCTCGCATACAAGAGACATTTCCCCGCAATAGATTGGCTCGTGAGTTACTCGCTGTATGCCGATAAAATGGGAGATTGGTATAACGAAAACGTCGGAGAAGACTTTATGTCGCTCCGCTCGTTCATTATGAATATATTGCAAGAAGAAGCGAACTTAGACGAGATAGTAAGGCTCGTCGGTATGGACGCACTTTCTTATAAAGACAGAATGACTATGGAAACTGCGAAGATGATAAGAGAAGATTATCTGCATCAGAACGCATTCCACGAAACCGATACGTATACTTCGCTCGATAAGCAGTACAGAATGTTGAAACTTATCAAGAAATTCTACGACTTGGGCAACGAGGCGGTTGCGAATTACGCCAACTTAGACGACATATTT
>CAJOMT010000042.1 GCA_905235815.1 uncultured Clostridia bacterium | reverse complement strand
CAAGAATTATTGTGTGAGGCTCAGCCGAGCGAAGTCGGAAATCTTTTAAAAGAGATGTTTGAATTGTTCAAACGTTAAAAAAGCGGAGTCGGGTTATTGTCTTAACCCCCTCCGCAAACGAAAAAAGGATTGAGAAATTCTCAATCCTTTTTTTTAGCTTGTCAGTAAATTATTTGATTATCTTCGAAACAACGCCCGAACCAACGGTTCTGCCGCCTTCACGAATAGCGAATCTCAAACCTTCTTCGCAAGCGATAGGAGTAATGAGCGCAACGTCGATAGTAACGTGGTCGCCGGGCATTACCATTTCTACGCCTTCGGGAAGTTTAATAGTTCCGGTAACGTCGGTAGTTCTGAAATAGAACTGAGGACGATAGTTGTTGAAGAACGGAGTGTGTCTACCACCTTCTTCTTTAGTCAAGACGTAAACTTGACCGCTGAATTCGGTATGAGCGGTTACAGTACCCGGTTTAGTTATAACTTGACCTCTTTCGATACCGTTTCTGTCGATACCACGAAGAAGAGCACCTACGTTATCACCTGCCATTGCTTCATCCAAAGACTTTCTGAACATTTCAAGTCCGGTAATAACCGAAGTCGAAGGCTTGTCTTGAAGACCAACGATTTCAATGGGATCGCCTACGTGAGCAACACCTCTCTCAACTCTACCGGTAGCAACAGTACCACGACCGGAAATCGTGAATACGTCTTCTACGGGAAGAAGGAACGGCTTAGCGTCGTCTCTTTCCGGAGTCGGTATATAGTTGTCGATAGCGTCCATAAGTTCCAAAATGCAAGCGCATTCGGGAGCAGCAAGAATTTCTTCTTTGCTTGCGCCGGAAGATGCTTTTTCAAGCGCTTTAAGCGCAGAACCCTTGATGATAGGAGTATCGTCGCCGGGGAATCCGTATTCGTCCAAAAGACCTCTTACTTCCATTTCAACGAGTTCCAAAAGTTCGGGATCGTCTACTTGATCGGTCTTGTTAAGGAATACGATAATATAGGGAACGCCAACCTGACGAGCAAGAAGAATGTGCTCTCTGGTTTGCGGCATCGGACCGTCGGTAGCAGCAACAACGAGTACTGCGCCGTCCATTTGAGCGGCACCGGTGATCATGTTCTTAACGTAGTCTGCGTGTCCCGGGCAGTCAACGTGAGCATAGTGACGTTTGTCAGTCTTGTACTCAACGTGAGCGGTATTTATCGTAATACCTCTTGCCTTTTCTTCGGGCGCTTTATCGATTTGATCATATCTCATCGCTTCAGCGTCGCCTTTACAAGCCATAACCATAGTTATAGCAGCAGTTAAAGTAGTCTTGCCGTGGTCAACGTGGCCGATAGTACCGATGTTAACGTGGGGCAAACTTCTGTCGAATTTAGCTTTAGCCATAGTGTTTTGTTTCCTCCAAATAAATTTTATTTTTTTATTGTATTATATACCGCACTGAAGCGAGTATAATAACCGTTTGATTGCGACTAAACTACCGTTTAATCGACTTATAGGGCAACTTATCGTAGTTGCCGACGTTTAATTATCAGTCGTCGTGTTTAACGGCACGCTCGCCTATAATCTTTTCGGAAATGGATTTCGGGCACTCGGAGAAGTGGTCGAATTGCATTGTGAACTGACCTCTGCCTTGAGTTCTCGATCTCAAATCCGTTGCATAGCCGAACATTTCGGAAAGCGGAACGTACGAATCGATAACCTTGGAGCCGTTTCTATCCTCTGTTCCGAGAATAGTACCTCTCCTCGAAGATACGTTACCCATAAGGTCGCCGAAATAATCTTCGGGGGTTACGATTTCTACCTTCATGATAGGTTCGAGAAGTACCGGATTAGCCTTCTTCATACCGTCTTTAAATGCGAGAGAACCCGCAATCTTGAACGCCATTTCGGACGAGTCTACTTCGTGATACGATCCGTCGTAAACGGTCGCTTTGAAGTCAACCATCTCGTAGCCTGCCAAATATCCGTTTTTCGCAGCTTCTTCGATACCTTTTCTGACCGGTTCGATATATTCTTTCGGAATAGATCCGCCGACCGTTTCGTCCTGGAACTCAAATCCTTGACCCGGCTCTAACGGCTCGAATCTTACGCGGCAATGTCCGTACTGACCTTTACCGCCGGATTGTCTTTTATACATTCCTTCCGCTTCAACCGCTTTTCTGAACGTTTCTTTATAAGAAACTTGCGGTTTGCCGACCGTTGCCTCGACTTTGAATTCTCTGAGCAATCTGTCGACTATGATTTCAAGGTGAAGTTCGCCCATTCCTGCGATTATCGTCTGACCTGTTTCTTTATCGGTATAGAACTTGAAAGTCGGATCTTCTTCGGCAAGTTTCAAAAGCGCTAACGTCATCTTTTCCTGACCTGCTTTCGTCTTGGGTTCGATTGCGACTTGGATAACCGGTTCGGGGAATTCCATCTTTTCGAGAATTATCGGGTGACTCTCGTCGCAGAGCGTATCGCCCGTAGTCGTCTCTTTAAGTCCGACTATCGCACAAATATCTCCCGAATAAATGTCCTCGATTTCTTCTCTGTGGTTTGCATGCATCAAAAGAAGTCTGCCGACTCTTTCTTTCTTCTCTTTCGTAGAGTTGTAAACGTAAGAACCGGAAGAAAGTACGCCCGAATAAACTCTGAAATATGCGAGTTTACCGACGAACGGATCCGCTACGATCTTGAATGCAAGACCTGCAAACGGCTCGTTATCCGAAGTCTTTCTCTCCTCTTCCTGATCGGTATCGGGATTGATACCTTTTACGTGATCTACGTCCAGCGGGCTGGGAAGATAATCTACTATTGCGTCCAAAAGATGTTGAACGCCTCTGTTTTTATAACTCGATCCGCAAAGAACGGGTACGATAGACATAGAAAGCGTAGCCTTTCTCAGCGCCCTCTTCATTTCATCGACCGAAAGTTCGCCCTCTTCGAAGAATTTCTCCATTAAGGCGTCGTCTTGTTCGGCGCAAGCCTCCATAAGCGCTTGTCTCGCTTCTTCGGCGGCAGCGGCATATTCGGCCGGGATAGGTCCTACCGTAAATTCTTTACCTAAATCGTCGTGATATATAATCGCATCGTTTTCAACGAGGTCGATTATTCCGCAGAAAGTTTCTTCCTTTCCGACGGGAAGGCATATAGGCATAGCGTTCGCTTTAAGTCTTTCCCTCATCATATTAACGGCGTTGTCAAAGTTAGCACCGTTGATATCCATCTTATTTACATAAGCAATACGGGGAACGTGATACTTGTCCGCTTGACGCCATACGGTTTCGGACTGGGGTTCTACGCCGCCCTTGGCGCAGAACGTCGCAACAGCGCCGTCCAAAACTCTGAGTGATCTTTCTACTTCTACCGTAAAGTCAACGTGGCCCGGAGTATCGATAATGTTTATTCTGTTGCCTTTCCAGAAACATGTGGTAGCCGCAGACGCAATGGTAATACCTCTCTCCTGCTCTTGTACCATGAAGTCCATAGTAGCGGCGCCGTCGTGAACTTCGCCGAGTTTATGAGTCTTTCCGGTATAGAACAATATTCTTTCGGTAGTAGTGGTTTTACCGGCGTCGATATGCGCCATTATTCCGATATTTCTGGTATGCTCTAAATCAAATTGTCTTGGCATATAAATTTAACTCCTATTACCAGCGGTAATGTGCGAATGCCTTGTTCGCTTCCGCCATTCTGTGCGTGTCTTCTTTCTTCTTAACAGCGCCGCCGGTGTTGTTGTATGCGTCCATGAGTTCACTTGCAAGTTTATTGCTCATCTCACGGTCGCTTCTCTTTCTTGCGCTCGCCACTATCCAGCGGATTGCAAGAGTCTGTCTTCTTTCGGGTCTTATTTCAATGGGCACCTGATAGTTCGAACCGCCTACCCTTCTCGCCTTTACTTCGAGAACGGGCATAACGTTCGCCATCGCTTGATTGAAAATATCCATTGCGTCGACGCCGAGTTTGTTTTGAGCCTTTTCCAACGCATCGTACACGATGGTTTGAGCAGTACCTTTCTTTCCGTCAAGCATAACTTGATTTACGAGTTTGGTAACTACTTTACTGCCGTATATAGGATCCGGCAAAACGTCTCTTTTTGGAACGTTTCCTCTTCTTGGCATAAATTTGTCCTCCTTTATTTTAATTAGGGCAACCGATAGTTCGGTTTTCGCCCGGTACAGCTATCGCTACGACCTTGAAATTCAAGGGAGCGAACCTTCCGGCACTCAAAGCGCCGTACTGCCTACTTTTCGAGCTGTTTCAGAATATTCCGATAAGTAGGATTTTAAAAAGTTTTGCTAAAATTCTTATTTGGGACGCTTAGCGCCGTATTTAGAACGAGCCTGACGTCTTTTAGCAACGCCTGCGGTATCCAACGTACCGCGAATGATGTGATAACGTACGCCGGGCAAATCTCTTACCCTGCCGCCACGGATAAGTACTGAACTGTGCTCTTGAAGGTTGTGTCCTTCGCCGGGAATATAAATAGTTCCTTCTTGCTTGTTCGTAAGCCTTACCCTCGCTATCTTACGGAGAGCCGAATTAGGCTTCTTGGGAGAAGTAGTGGTAACCGAAAGACAAACGCCTCTTCTTTGAGGACAGTTCGAAAGTATCGGTGCTTTACTCTTATCCTTTGCCGTAACTCTGCCGTGTTTGATTAACTGGTTGATAGTTGGCATTTTTACCTCCTTATTTTAATGAAATATTCTGAAAACGGACCCTAACCCGTCTAAAGAAAGCGAAATTTTTATTGCGGCTATGGCTAAAAACCGACCGCCTCGGCGCACCGAAACGTAGCGCACCAAAAAACAATGGCACTCCGATACCATTATAGAGGTTATTTTACCACTTTTTTTACGGTTAGTCAACTTTTTTAACGCCGAAATTTACATATTATATAATATTTTTTAAGAAATTTTAATCTGCTATCGAATTTTTTTGCTTTTCTACAACGAAATTATGAGAAAAATTATTGAAATTCAAATTTACGATGAATAAAGACAATACCGACCATGCGGACATAAGATCTTGCGTATTTGCAGCCGACGGAGAGGTATCGGACTCTATTTTACAAACAAAACGGAAGAAATTTTCCTCAAAAAATTTCTTCCGCTTTTATTTTTTCTAATCTTTAACCCACGAAAAATCAGCCTTCTTGCCCTTTTCGTCCTTCTTAACGTGAACGACTTCGGTCGGAGTCGGTTCTTCGCCGAGCATAACTATCGGTGCGTTCTTGAAAAAATCTTGCTTTTCCGGACGCCGTTTTGTTCTCTTTTTCGCCAAAAGGACAACCAACAAAACAACTGCGATAATCAAGACCGCCACGACCGCTATTGCCAAAATTAAATTGTTTTTTATAAATTCAAGCATTTTTAATCAGAAATAAATTCAGTCCAACACCCGAGTTTTATGCAATAAAAGGTAATTGTGCATTGTTGACGAACAATTGAACCATATTATATAAGTCTTCTAAACTCATCGCTTCAAATAAACTTATAATAGACTTGACTTGCGCCGCATCGTCTTTGGTGAATATTACTTTATCGAGCGGAACGTAAGCAGCAATCAGTTCGTAATACGAATCCTTTTCGTCAAAAATACCCGTTATCTTGTCGAAAACATCTTCGCCGTCTTCGAGATTAGCAAGAAGTTCTTCATAAGCGAGTTGTTCTTCCAATTTGGCGCCTATTTCATCTGCGAGTTCGTCGTTGATAAATTCTACCACGAAGTCAACTATATCCTGTGCGTCCTCAAATTGATGGTCATCACCACTCAATTGTTCATAAGCCTCGCTCGGAAGACATTTGTCCAGAACCACAACGAGTATGTCTGCACAGCCGTTTATTATTTGCTGAGCGTCTTCACTTTCGATTAAACCATTGAGCAGAGCGGAATACGATTCGTAATCATCTAAATAATCTTCAACTTCGAGATATTTATCTTTTGCCTGTTCAACTTTTCCCGTAACGAAACCCACAGCATCTTCGTACGGATAAGCCTCATCGATAAAATCGCAAAGATCTTTTAAATCGGATACGCCTTCGATACCCAAAAGCGGCACTGCATAATTTATTGCGTTTTCTACGTCGATTTCAATAGCAGCAAATAAATCTACGTATTGCTTAAGCGTATCAGGATCAAGCCCTAAGAACACGAATACGTTTTCGCCCTTTACGGAATCGATGTATTCGAATATCGACATCGGCGCAGAATCTCTCTCGTTCTCCTTGCTGCCATTCTCGTCCGAAGCGTCGGCTATTTCCGACTCCGATTCGGTAACAGGCTCAACCTTTTTAGTGCAAGACGCCAAGCTGAGTACAAACGACAACGAAAGCGCACTTGCAAGCAAAACAGATAATATTTTTTTAAACATTTTATATACCTCCGTATTTTTTTCTACAACTATTATATTATCAACACACATTTTTGTCAAGCACATTGACATAAAATTTGTCGGAAACCGTTACAGCGCCAAAATCATACGGTAAAGTTCTTCTGCGCTTTCGGCGAACCTCGTTGCGCCGACGCCTTCGAGTTCTTCTTTACTTCTATATCCCCACAATACGCTTATTCCGTCTATACCCGCATTGATATACGTCAATGCGTCGACCTCGCTGTCGCCGACGAAAACCGCATTTTCGGGAGAAACTCCGACCTCTTTTAAAATAAAGTCAATACTTTCTCTACAAGGCTTGACTTTTATGCCCTCTCTTTGTCCGAAAACGTAATCGAATTGGATATCCGGAAAGAATTGTTTGCATACTTCGTCCGTGCCCGCTTGCGGCTTATTACTCGCAATAACGCACTTATAGCCCGACTTTTTGAGTTTTTGAATAACTTCTTTCATTCCCGGATACACGTAAGTTTTCGGCGAGCCGCAGTAATTATATTTCAAATTATAATATGCCAGAATTTCATCAAAATTGTCAGGCTTTTGACCTTTGAGGGCACGCTCGACGAGTTTTTTTGCGCCGTTTCCGACAAATTTAACCGTCTCGCCCAACGTGATCTCGTCGTAACCGAAATGCTTTAAGGCAAGGTTTACGTTGTCGCAAATATCGTAAGAAGTATTGGTAAGCGTTCCGTCGAGATCGAAAATGACGAGTTCTTTCATTACATACGCTCCGGAACTTTTATACCGAGCAGAGAAAGGGCGTTAGTGAGCGTAATGAGCGTCGCCTTTGAAAGCGCAAGTCTGAAATTCTTGGCTTTTTCTTCCGCCCCGATTATTTTATGGTCGAAATAGAATTTATTATACAGCGACGAAACCTCTATCGCATACCTCGTTATATAGAAAGGTTCGAGTTTTTCAGCCGCCGATTTTACGGTGTCGGGGAAAGTAGAAAGTGCGGCTATAAGTTGATATTCGTCGTCATTTAACTCGTAGCCCGAATAATCTCCGACCTCGCCGCCTTTTCTCAAAACGCTCTTTATTCTCGCCGCGGTATACTGAACGTACGGTCCGGTTTCGCCCTCGAAATTCAAAATTTTGTCGTAAGAAAACGCTATGTCCTTTATCTTGCTGTTTGAAAGCGCCCCGAAAATTACAGCGCCCGTGCCGACAATTCTCGCAACGTTTTCCTTGTCCTCCAAATTCGGATTTTTCTCCTCGATTATTTCAAGGCACTTTTCGTGAGCCTTTTTAAGTACGTCGTCGAGCAAAACGACGGTACCGTTTCTCGTACTCATCGCAACCTGATTGCCGTTCTCGTCCAAAAGGCTTACCATTCCGTAGGAAACGTGAACGAGGTCTTTCGCCCATTCCTTGCCCATTAGCTGTAAAACTTTGAAAATCTGTCTGAAATGCAAATTCTGCTGATAGGCAACGACGTAGAGGCACTTGTCGAAGTCGTAGTGTTCCTTTCTGTAACACGCCGCCGCCAGATCCCTCGTGGCATACAGCGACGCACCGTCCGAACGCAATATAAGGCAAGGCGGCATATCGTATTCGGAAAGGTCTACAATTTTTGCGCCGTCGCTCGTTTTCAGCAAGCCCTTTTCTTCGAGTTCGTCGATGACGGGCTGCATTTTGTCGTTATAAAAACTTTCTCCGGCGTAAGAATCGAAAGTTATATCGAGTTCTTCGTAAATTTTTTCTATCTCTTTTATCGTTAAACTCTTAAACCAATTAAAGAGTTCGTTACATTCTTTATCGCCTTGTTCTATGAGTTTAAAATAGCGGCGAGCCTCGTCGTCGAGCGAAGGATCTTTTTCGCTTTCCTTGTGATAACGGACATATAGCGCGGTTAATTCATTTATACCGCCCTTTTCGACCGCCTCTTTATTGCCCCACGCTTTATAGGCGTAAATGAGTTTGCCGAACTGCGTACCGTAATCGCCGAGGTGATTTATACCTATCGCATTATACCCTAAAAATTTGAAAATCTTATAGAGCGAACCGCCTATAACCGTCGTAGAAAGGTGCCCTATATGGAAGGGTTTGGCGACGTTAATAGAGGAATAATCGATACAAATAGTCTTGCCGCTCCCCATATCCGACGAGCCGTACATATCGTTTTGGGAAAGTACGGCATTCAGCGTTTCGTCTGCGAGGGCGTTTCTGTTCACTCTGAAATTAAGGTATCCGTTTACGGATTCGCACGAAACGATAACGTCGTCCGTTTTAAAACCTGCCTTTAATTCGTCCGCAATCATTGCGGGCGACTTTCTTAAAACTTTGGCAAGTTTAAAACAAGGAAGCGCATAGTCGCCCATATCTTTATCCGGCGGCGTTACTATAAGAGAAGTCAATTCGTCTTTATCGACGGAGGGTATATCGAGTTTTTTTGAAATGTAAGTTTTGTAGTCCATAATATTTTCCGAAGTTTTTTATTAAATTTTATCATAAAATAAAAAATACCGCAACAAAAGATTGAATAATTTTTAAAAATATTGTATAATATCATACGGTCAAATATAAATTACAAAGGTGATAATATGAAATTAGGAGTAGTAGGACTTCCGAACGTCGGCAAGTCCACGCTTTTTAACGCAATAACCCATGCCGGAGCGCAGGCGGCGAACTTTCCGTTCTGCACGATAGAGCCGAACGTGGGCGTAGTAGCGGTGCCGGACGAGAGGCTTGACAAACTCGCCGCACTCTATAACAGTAAAAAAATAACGCCTGCGGTAATCGAGTTCGTAGACATTGCAGGACTTGTAAAGGGAGCGTCGAAAGGCGAAGGGCTGGGCAACAAATTCTTATCGAACATAAGAGAAGTAGACGCAATCGTTCACGTCGTAAGGTGTTTTGAGGACGACAACGTAACGCACGTCGAAAACAGCATAGATCCATTAAGAGACATTTCTATAATAAACCTCGAACTCATTCTTGCCGACCTTGAAACCGTGCAAAAGAGATACGACAAGGCGTTCGGAATGATAAAGTCGGGAGATAAAAAGTACAAGATAGAAGCCGATTTACTTCGCCGTATACTCGACGTTTTGGAAGCGGAAAAACCCGTTC
Source organism: uncultured Clostridia bacterium (assembly GCA_905235815.1). Lineage (GTDB taxonomy): Bacteria > Bacillota > Clostridia > Christensenellales > Borkfalkiaceae > UBA10281. The sequence continues at coordinate 8,477 of CAJOMT010000042.1, read as the reverse complement.
GGAGTATGGAGTTTTCGGAGGAAGAACAAAAATACGTAGACGGACTGTTCCTGCTCACCACCAAACCCGTGATATACGCCGCCAACGTATCGGAAGAAGATATGGGCAAAGACATTTCGGAAATTCCGCTTGCAAAGATTGTTGACGACTATGCGAAATCCGAGCGCAGCGAAACGCTCGTCATCTGTGCGAAAACGGAAGAAGAAATTTCCGAACTTCCGCCCGAGGACGCAAAGATGTTTTTGGAAGAGTTAGGCCTTAAAGAAAGCGGACTTGACAGACTTGTCAAAGCGTCCTATAAACTCTTAGGTCTTATAAGTTTTCTGACGGCGGGCGAGCCGGAAACGAGAGCCTGGACAATCAAAGAGGGAACGAAAGCGCCGAAAGCGGCAGGCAAGATACACACCGACTTTGAAAAAGGGTTTATTCGTGCGGAGTGTATCGACTGGCAAGTTTTACTCGAATGCGGAAATTCGAAAGAACTCGGAAAAGTCCGTTCGGAAGGCAAAGACTACGTTATGAAAGACGGCGACGTGGTATTATTCAGATTTAACGTATAATTTTAACGTATAATGAAATGCACCCCAAAGTGTCTGACTTTGGGGTGCATATTATATTATGATTATTCGGGCTTTTTGTCAAAATCGAGCGTTAAGTCGTAATCGCCGAGTTTATTGACCTTAAACCCATTCTTTTTATATTCTTCGTAATCGAACGCTTCCAATTCATCGATAGCGAGTTTATGGAATTCATAGAAATTGTGCCACCATTCCCAGCCGCTGCCGAGCGAGTTCGCAAGATATGCGTCCGCTATGTCGCATGCGGTTTGCGGCGCAACGTAAAATGCGCCCATGGCAAGGACGTTTACGCCGTTACCCGTTATCGCCCTTATCGCCGCAGGCAGACTTTCTACTACACCGGCATGGACGTGAGGACACTTGCTCGCCGCTATATGTATGCCCATACCCGTGCCGCAGAACACGAGTGCCCTTTCGTAATTTCCTTCGGATATTTCCGCGCCCACGCGAAGCCCTACCCTATGAAACATAAGGTCGGTATCGTTCGGATCGCTGTCCTTCTTTACACCTAAATCCAAAATCTTCCAGCCTTTCTTTTCCAAATGTTCCACGACGACTTCTTTTAAAGGAAATCCCGCAAAATCCGCACCCACTACCAAATACTTGTCTTTTACAGTTTTCATAACAACACTCCATTATATATATTTTTATTTCGTTTCTATAATAATCAATTTATCTATGCCGAACGGCACGAGATTGTAATCGCTATCGTAGTTCGGCGAAACCCCGTCAAACCAAGTGCGGCAAAGCGTAAATTTATCCGGCCCCGCCCAATCGGTTTCCGTAAAACCGCGAAAGTGGTGCGGACCGAGCAAGTTTCTCAAACTCGACTTAACGGTTATCTCAATTTTATTTATGCCCGTTTTAAGAAGTTCCGTTATATCCTCTTGCTCACGATAAACGAGGTTTTTACTCTTTCCGCCCGAACGGATATTCAACGCAACAAACCTGCCCTGCGGCAACAAAAATCGCTTTCCGACGCCGTTATACTCGTAATTTCCGACTATGGTATATTGACCGTAGAAAAACGGATAGCCTTCCTTGAACAGTTCCGAAGATATGTGCGGTAAACTCTTTTGCCGTGCGAGAGCGCCGTCTTTTTGTACGATAAAATTTCCGCGAACGTAAACGTTTTCTATATAAGTGTCGTAATACAGACAATTCCTGAGCGCCTCGGTCGCCAACGGATCGAAAAACGCAAACCTGACATCTTCGCGCTGGGTATAATCGATGCAATATATATACTCGTTTTTACCCTCGCAAACGTATGGACTGACGTCTGCCTCGGCAAATTTTATATCAAAACCCGACGGCGAAAATTTAACGGGAACGCCATTGAACATCGCAAAAAGAAAATCGTATTTTTCAACCATAAGCGTAAGCGGCGTTTTTTCGGTAACGAAAAACGTGTGCTTTATGTAAATTTTGCCGGTAAACCTTTCGTAGAGCAGGTTTTCGAATATCTGCGGCAGAGGCTTTTCGGAAGAATAATTTACCCCGTCAAAACTAAACGCCGCCTTGTCGGACACGAAATAATTTTCGCTTATATTTTCCATTCGGAAGTTTTCCGTTATATCGTTTACTGCGAAGCGCTCCCACGTGGGGCGGACAAATTTCAAATCGCCTTCGCCTATCTCAGCCAAAATAATGCTTTCGCATCTGTTAAGCTCGATTTCCTCTTTCGCCTCGCTAAACGTAAGCGTATCTATATCAAATGCGGCAAACCGCTCTTTACCGCCACCGAGTCTACAGTGCATCTTGTCGGTCAAGGAGAGATTTTTTATGAAAACAAACCGCACGCTCCCGTTCAAGTCTCCGAAATTGTATACTCTTTCCGTCATAATGCCCGTTCCGTCGGTAATGTGAAAGTCTATGGCGGCGAGCTTTTCGATGTCGCCTATCGTGACGTTTGAAGATAGCTTTACGCCGCACTTCTTGCCGTCAACGTATTCGGGCGAACCTATAACGCAAAGTTTGCCCTTAAACTTTTCAAGCAGTCTTAGCGTCGCACTCGCAATGGACGGCATATCCGGCACGATAACTTTGTCGTAAGCGCACATACCTATTTTCAACTTGTCGTTTTCGACCGAACCGTATTTTTCAAGCAGCGTTTCATCGGCAAGGTGGTATGTTATACCGCGCGAATTGAGATCTACAAGAAGAGCGTTGAACTTATCTTCCATTTCCTTCACGCTCGCCTCGTCCGTCTCGCGTATATAATTGAGATAGACGCTACGCATCGGGTGAATAACGAGCGCATCGCACTGCTCAAAAGTATTGGCGATAAGGTAACCGAGCCCTGTAAAATGCTCGTTAAATTCGGCAAATTCTTGCCACCAATTATTCTGTTTACTGAAAACGGGCGGATAGTCGTGTTTGCCCTGCCCCGCAACAGAATAGGGCATAAGGTGCTGGCACATTAAGTTTACGCCGCAAAAATACTGCATTTCGCCGATATGTCTGAGTTCTGTCGGCGTTACATCGTATCCGCTGCAACCGAAAGTTTCGGTAAGAATAAATTTCTTGCCGAGTTGCGCCGCAACGGACGCAACTTGCTTGAACGAAAGGAAATTTTCGCCATTTCTCGTCAAACTGTCGATAGCGGGTATATGCTCGTATTCATAGCATGGCATTACGCCTGCGCCGCCCCACATCTGGGAGTAGAGGTGCGGTTCTTCAACCGAATGGCCCGTAAGCTTACAGCCGTGCGCCTCGCACCAATCGTAAAGCCTTTTATAATAATTTATGGTGTACAACTTATTTAGCACAGTATAATATTGCGTGCGGAACTCAAAGCCGCACTCGTCCTGCGTAAAAAGGTATATTAGTCCGTCGGTAACGTCTTTTCCGAACTCTGTCAAAAACTCATCTTTTACCGTGGACGGATAGGGCGTTGCCCATCTGTAATACTGCGGTTCGTCAGTGAAAAAGCCAACCAATTCTCTGCCGAAACTCTCCTTGAACCGCTCGTAATACTTCTCGTGCGTTTCGCTTATGAACGAGCTTACCACTTTCGGGTCGAGTATGTCGGTATTCGACGGGCTTACGCGAAGGTAAACGCAATGATATTCCTCTACACCGTATTCGGCAGCGACCACCCGACGGTAGCCTGTTTTCTCTTTTACGTAAACGCAAAAAGCGGAATCATCGAAACTATCCTTTACAGAATATTCGAGAAAACGGGCGCGAAAAGACTCGTTTTCGAGAAGTTTTCCACCGACAAATCCGCTCGGCCAACCGTTTTCATCGTAAATCCAGACGTTCATATTCAGCGCCCGCGCCTTTTTCAGACATGCGTCTACGCACGAAAACCATTTTTCGCCAAGATACGGCGTCTTCAGCCCCGTGCGGGCATGGATAATAAATCCGCCTATCCCGACGCGTTTCATCTCCTCTATCTGGTTAGTAAGCGTCGCTTCGTCGAGTTCGTTGTTCCAACTCCAAAACGGAACCGAACGATATTTCGTCAAATCCCCCGACATGGCGGATTTAAAATTTTCGATAAATTTTTCAATCATATTTTCTTAAGACTCGTAAAAACTCTCAAATCTATCCCCCAAAATGGTCTTTAAAATGACCTGAGCATAGATCCGTCCCAAAAAATCATTGGGGTGATTTATATTATTCGCCGTCATATCGCGATATCTCTTGCGGCATAAAATACTCTCGTGCATGGTCGTCATATCCGCAACGGCAACGCAATCGTTTTCTTTTTCTATCTGCTCTAAAACGCCGAGAGTCATGGCTTGATTTTGCACCCACGTGCTGTCCGTATTGGGCAACGTCGTGGCGACGGCGACGACTTCCGCATCGGCGTTTTGCGCTTTCAGTTTTGCTATCATCTCTCGGTGCATACGCCCGTATTCGTCGAGAGGCGTAGTCGAATCGTTCATTCCGAAGCCGAGAATAAGAAGATCCGGCGAAGTGGGCAGAACGCGTTCTTCAAACGCCGCCCTCCCCTGATAGGTGTCCCAACCACCTTGCGAAACGTTGAAAAGAACAATCTCCGCCCCGAAAACGCCCTCTAAAAACTGTTTTATAAGAATCGGAAATGCGTCCATATACGGCGGAGTGTTTCCGCCCATAGGCGTACCGCTCGCATTGCAACCGGTCATAATGCTATCGCCGTAAAAAGTTAAATTTATCTTCTCTTTCCGAAGAAGTTTATCTGTAAACGAAGGTAACCTGTCCTGCTTTCCCACAGGCACGAAGCCCTTCCATTTTTCTCTCGTTTTATATGTGACGGCTATTTGATTTTTCGTAAACGTATCGCCCTCGCCGTAAAGCAGATATCTCTGCTCGGCGAAACCGTAGCGATTTGCCGTCCGTTCGTTTACGCAAATACCGTATTTCCCGCGCTCCGAAGTGTAATATTCATCTATTGAATAATACGGAATGTTGCCCTTGCGGACTAATTTTCCGTTCTCAACGCCGTAATTTTCCGAACCGATATCTTTGTTTAAAAAATAATTTTTAACGCTGACGATCTCGTCGGGCAACAACAAAAACGGCGCGGCGTCATCCTCGCCTAAAAACATAAACGTTTCGTTTTCGATAATATCGGTATTCCAGATAGGTTTCAGATACCTATAAAGATCGTATCCTTTCATCTTTCTCCTTAATAAATCCGAACCCGTCATAACGCCGAAATTACGGCGTTTTAACGGGTTTAACTTTACTAAGCGGTTTTGCCCGACAAAATTCGTCGGACAAAACCTCGTTTTTTATTCAAGAAGAGCTCTGCCTCGTCCGGAAACGTAAATATCCATTACGCCCCTTTCTCTCACGAGATCTCTCGTATGCATCGTCTTTAAAGTTGCCGAGTTGAATCCGGAACCGCCGTTGTTATCGTAAATCCACATAACCGCAGGGTACAGGCAGACTTTCATCTCTTTTATCGTGGAATAAAACAGATCTGTAACGCCGTTTTGTCCGTGATGCGACATCTGTATAACGGTACACGATTCCACTTCTTTTTTCACCCAGTCGTCCTCAAGATAATAATCGCCGCGATCTCCCATATCGCCGATAAACAAAATATCTTCGCCGGGAGTCTCAACTTTATACATAACGCCCGAATTGTTGCCGTAATTGTTATTCTTTTCGAACCAAGCGTCGTTAAGAGCTTTAACGGTTACGGTTTCGCTCACCTTAAATACGTCCTTAGCCTTAGGCTCGTAAACGTTTTTAACCTTTTCGGGGTGATTTGCGACTAATTCATCCATTGCGTCGCACAGCCATGCGTCGGCGTCACCGCTCAGATTTTTTACGGTTGCCGTATCGGGGAAACTGTAACACAAGTTTTCTATCGCTATAGCCTGAGCGTCGAGTATGGTGCGCAAAGCGCCTGCGTGGTCCGTATGGAAGTGTGTTATGAACCAATAATCCACCTTGTTGGTAAAGGTCCTTATCAAACTCAGCAATTTAGTGACGTCCGCAGTATTTCCGCCGTCGATAACTATTACCTTGTTCTCCGGAGTAACGAGCACGTAACCCTGCATAAGGCCGCCCGCCTCCATAGAAAACAGTTTGACTCCGCCGAGCAAAGGTTTTTCCTCAGGCGCAATCTCTACCGAAATATCCGAAATATTAACGGTTTTTCCCTTGCCGTTGTACAAGTCGAGCTTTACGAATTTAACGCCGTTTTCGACGTAGATTTTCGTTCTGTACTTAACCCTGTTCCAGATTCCTCCGGGAAGGCCGTAATCTATCAGATCTCCTTCCGCTTTGTAAAGTTGGAAATCCCCGTCGTATCCCGTGCCGGAAGTTTTCAGTCTCATATCGACTATTACGTCCTGAAAGACTTCATAGTCCTGCATTGCTTCGTTGGCGAAAGAGATCCCTGCGTCCTTTGCGGTAAGTGTAAGTTCCCAGCCGTCGTTATTTTCGCCGTAACTTTCCTGAGATACTACCGCCGTAACGCCTTTGGTCGAAATTATATCGAAAGAGTTCGCGTTTGTATCTTCCGCAAAAGCCGAAAGCGTTCCCGCACTGCCGACGCAAAGGGCAAAACAGCAAATAAAAGCCATAGTTCTTTTTAAAAACTTCATTACTTTACCCTCCTTTTGCGCAATACGGCAAACGCCGCAAACAGCCCCAAAGCCCATACGGGCGCAGCTATAACGCCGCCGCAACCTTTATTTTGTGCGCTTCCGGGCGTATTGCTTCCGGGCGTATTGCTTCCCGACGTCTCACCAGACGGAGAAGAATCGCTATCCGACTGTTCGGGTTCTTCCGCAAGTTTATATTTGGGATAAATAACAGTATTTTTTCTTATTCCGTTCAGACTCTCGCTCCAACCGTCAAAAACGTAACCTTCCTTTTCGGGCACTTCGGGCGCCGTAGCGCTGCCGTAAAGACATACTTTCTGTTCGGAAACGATCTCGCCGTTTTCGCTCATAAATCTTACGGTGCACAGCAAGTCTTTATAAAGAGCTACCGTACCCAAGCCCGAAGTAAGTTTTGCGCCCGTTTCGGGGTTGGTACACAAGGTAACCATATTGCCGTCTTTGACGGTAGCGTTGCCGTTAAAGGAGTTGCTTACGTAACTTCTACCCTTTAAATCGGAAATCAGCAAATTGTCTATTATTGCAGTCGATGAAGCGGTTCCGTCGGAAAAAGCGGCAAGACCTACCGTGTTCGAGGACGCAAAAGTCGCGTCGGCGGTAAAAACGTTGACGTAAGTCGCGTCATCGGCGCCTATCTCCTTATAATCGAGAGAAATCTTCTTTTCCTTTGCGTTGAACGTCGCCCTGTAAGTATTGCCGGAAACGAACTTGAAGTCGATATCCCCAAGGTCGAGCGTCGTTTTAACGTCTTTGCCGAACAAAGCGTAATCCTTGATATCGGCAAGTTTTCCGAGTTTCGAGCTGTCGCCGCAGACAATGCCAAACCGACCGGCAGTGTTCGCGGAAAGCAAATCGAAAGTTATAATGCCGTTTCCGTCGCCTATCTCCGTGTAATAAACCGTCATTCCGTCGCCGCCGCTTATGGCGCCCGTAGCAAGAATATATGCGCCGTAATTATCCTCGGGATACGCAGTCGAGGCAAACGCATATGCCCTGCCGCCGAATGTTCCTGCGGTAGTCACGAGTAGCAACGCCGCAATAAATATAAATATCTTTTTCATTTAGAGTAAATACCTCATAATAGTTTCCGAAAATGCGGCTTTTCAGCCCTTTTCCGCTTTTTTAGTACTGTTCCGCCGAAGTCTATCTTCGGCGGAACAGACTCTGTCAGTTTATTTCTTTAAATCAGTCCAAAAACTCAATGTCGGCAATATATCCGTAAGGCGTAAGCTTACCATTTACGTCTGCGGTGGAGAAATACATACGAATATCTTTCGTAAAGTCGTGCGTTGAGTCGGTAAGGTCCACGTCGTAATACCAGGTATTGGTTTCTTCAACGTACGTCGCAAACCGACTTATAATCGTTGTGCTGGCATAAGCCCAATCGTCGCCGCCGGCTGCCGTTTTGGGCATAATTCTCGTATCGGTGTTGACAAACGCCCCGCCGTCGTTGCTGTATTCGTCTATTCCGATATTGTTTACGAAGCTCACACGCATAGTCTGTTTGCCTTGAGCGACGTAATATTGAATTACGTCGGCGGAGATATATGCGTTGCCGGCTTTGCTCGTGTCGTCTTTGGAAATTATCCAACCTTTGCCTTCGACGTACGTCACGTTACCGTTGTCGCCGTCCTTCATATATATCGATTTGTCTGACAAATCAATAAGTTCGCTTATCGTAATTATCGTCGGATAATTATCGCATTTATCGGTATAGATAACGATGTCCGTTCCGGCATAGGTATTAAGATCGAGTTCGAAATTTATCTTCCTGCCGGCGTTCCAGAACGCTTGCCAGCCATAGAAAAGTATAGCCGTGTCCGCACTCCAA
>CAJOMT010000041.1 GCA_905235815.1 uncultured Clostridia bacterium | reverse complement strand
GAGACGTGTTGGAAAGCAACGCAAAATTGAAAGTTGACGTAAAAAAGCCAGATCATACCGTAAATATAGATATACGTGAAAACGGTTCTTCGCTTATTTATACGGAAGTCATAAAGGGTATGGGCGGTATGCCGGTCGGATCTTCCGGTAAAGGCTTTTTAATGCTTTCGGGAGGAATAGACAGTCCCGTTGCCGGCTATATGATGTGTAAACGAGGAATGAAGATTTCCGCAGTACATTTTCACAGTTTTCCGTATACCGGAGAAGCGGCAAAGCAAAAGGTTATAGACTTGGGAAAGAAAATTTCCGAATACTCTTGCGGTATGCGGTTATATATCGTAAAGTTCACTAAAATACAAGAAGCAATTCACGAAAAGTGCGCCGAAGAATTTATGATTACTTTGATGCGCAGATTTATGATGAGAATTACCGAGCGTTTAGCGTTAAAATACGGTGGGCAAGCGATAATCACGGGTGAAAGCCTTGGGCAAGTTGCAAGCCAAACGACAGAGAGTATAACCTCGTCTAATTCTGTTGTTTCAATGCCCGTTTTCAGACCGCTTATCGCTTTCGATAAATTGGAAACAATAGCAATCGCTCAAAAAATCGACACGTACGAAACGTCTATTTTGCCTTACGAGGATTGCTGTACGGTATTTTTACCCAAATTTCCCGTTATTAAGCCCAAAATGGAAAAAGTCTTAAAAGAAGAATCAAAACTCGACGTCGAAGCTTTGATAGCCGAAGCGTTAAACTACGTCGAGATAATAGATTTATAATCAATCGTATTCCCACCAGGGTAGTTCGGTTATGCGCTTATTATCTTTGCCTTCCGTTTTAACGGTGGGCAATTTTATTTTGTCGCCTTCTTTTGTTACGCCATTGATCTCTGAATAAGGCACAAGATAAAAGTTATATTCCGCTCTTTTATTTTTCGTTTCGTAAACAAAGGTATCTTCGTTTTCCTTAGAATCAAACAGAATATTTTCGCCTTCGTAAATTTTATAATAAGTTCCTTTTTCTACTTCGACGTCAATAGTTATAACATTGTTGAGACAAATAATCTTATAATCTTTGACATAAGGTTTAACTTCCATTGTCGCTACGCTCTTTGGTTCAGTACCCGATAAAAAGTAAAAGCCGATACCGTCTTTATCTTCGCCGCCTGAAAGGTATATTTTGCCGTCTTCATACGATTTTTTATCGATTTTTACTTCTAAAACATCATTCGGACGGCTGAACTTTGTCGGTTTACCGCTTTTATATAGCGTAGATATAATGTCTGCCGCAATAGATGTAGGGTAAGTACCGCCGCTAACGGAATTATCCAAAGCAGAGAAATCTCTGTTTCCAAGCCACACGGCAACCGTATATTCAGGTGTATAAGCGATACAATAAGCGTCGATATTGCCGTTCTCATCGCCGTTTGTGCCGGTTTTTGCGCAAACGTCAAACCCGAGTGCCCCGAGTTTTTTTGCCGTACCTGACTTTGCCGTTTCATATAGAATATCGTTAATAATAAAGGCGGTGCCGCTTGAAAAAACTTTGACAGATTCGGTCGATTTTTTATATACGGTTTTACCTTTCGGGTTTACTATTTTTTCTATAATCGTAGGCTTATAGTAATAGCCGTCAGATGAAAAGGGAAGGTATGCGCCGGCAAGTTGTCTTAAAGTTATGCCGCCGGACAAGTTTCCGAGCGCAATGGATAAATCTTCGTTTTGAAACTCAATATTCATCTTTTTAGCGTAGCGAACTATTTTATCTATACCGAATCCGCTTGCAATTTTAACTGCCGGAACGTTGAGACTCTTTGTCAGGCAGTCCTTAACGCTCGTAAAGCCGTAATACTTATTTCCGTAATTAGTCGGTACATATCCGTTAAAATCGGTTATGCTGTCGTCTATTTTAGTTGCTTCCGTAATATATTTTTCTTCGATTGCAGGCGCATATAAAAGCCAAGGCTTAGCGGCAGATGCCGGGCAGCGGCTTATTTCTCCAACGTCCGAAGCGGCGGCTATTATCGTCTTATATTTATTATCAATAACGATTGCCGAGTAATCGCACTGTATTCCGTATTCGTTAGGGGTAGGGATACCTCTTGACAAATTTCTATCTAAACTCGTATAAATTTTATATCCGTTGAGATCCGACAATTTATTCTTATGCAATAAGGTCAGCGCCTCGTCGACTATAGAGTCCAAAGTCTTATCTTCATTTTTGTAATTATTGTCATAATTCAATATAATTTCTTCATTTTTATAAGTTTTTATGTCAGACGTAATTATATAATTTTCATCTGCCATAATGTCAAGCACAAGATTTCTTCTTGACAAAGAATTTTCATAATTTTTAAACGGGTCGTAGTAGGACGGGGATTTTACAAGCCCTGCGAGAGCTGCCGCTTGTGATACGGTTAAGTCTTCTGCCTTTACGCCGAAATATTTTTCCGCCGCAGCGCCTATTCCATAGGAGCCTTCTCCGAAATATACCGTATTTAAGTACATTTCCAAAATTTCGTCTTTACCGTATTTACTCTCTAAAATTTTTGTCAGTTTAATTTCTTTCATTTTTCTGGTAATTGTTTTATCACCGGACAAAAATGTGTTTTTAACAAGCTGTTGGCTTATTGTCGACGCACCTTCTTTAAAAGAAAACGACAGGACATTATTTTTTATTGCACGGAGTATCGCCCTCATATCGATCCCGTGATGAGAATAGAACCTTTTATCTTCCACTGCAATAAACGCATTTTTTACGTGCGAGGGGAGTTTATCTGCGGTTACGTATTCAACGCTTCGCTTTTGTTCGATAACGTTTTCGCTCGAATCGTAAACTGTAAAGCTTTGTTCGAATTTTTTAAGTTTTGAATCGTCAAAAACGGTATTTGCGGTTACTGCAAAATACCAGCATATTACGGCGCCGACAAGAATTAGCGCCACCAAAGTTAAATATATAAAGACTTTAATTGCTTTTTTCATCTAAAATATTATGTTTATTTAAGTTTATTTTATGCTTATATTAAAAACGCTTGAAAATTTGCTATCATTTTAGTATAATGTCATTATGGGTAAATATTTAATCAATACATACGGCTGTCAAATGAACGTACACGAATCGGAGAAAATTGCCGGAATTCTGGCAAAAATTGGGTACGTCGCTTGCAGTGCGGCCGAAGAAGCCGATATAATCGTATTTAATACTTGTTGTGTCAGAGAAAACGCAGAGCAACACGCTTTCGGCAATATCGGAATGCTAAAAAAGTTAAAAGCGGAGAAAAGAGACTTAATTATAGTCGTTTGCGGTTGTATGACGCAGCAAGGTGATTTTGCTAAAAAATTGTCGGAGTCTTATCCGTACGTCGACATCGTGATAGGCACATACAATATAGATAAATTCGAAGAAATTTTAACGAGAAAAATACAGACGAAAAAGCGAATTGTCGAAATACTTGAAAAGAACGGAAAAATTTCAGAAGGCATAACGCCGCTTAGGTCAAGTTATCCGAACGCATGGGTAAATATTATGTACGGCTGCGATAATTTTTGTACTTACTGTATTGTGCCGTACGTTCGAGGCAGAGAGCGCAGCAGAAATACCGAAGACGTAATAAACGAAGTAAAGTCTTTGGTAGAAGAAGGGTATAAAGAGATTACTTTACTCGGACAAAACGTAAATTCTTACGGTAAAGACCTTGTGCCAAGCGTTTCATTTTCGGATCTTTTAGAAGAAATAGGTAAAATCGAAGGGAAATTCAGGCTCAGATTTATGTCCAATCACCCCAAAGATTTTACGGAGGACGTCGCTATCGCTATAAAGAATAATCCTCATGCGTGTCATCAGATCCATCTGCCTGCGCAATCGGGTTCGGATAGGATATTGAAGTTAATGAACAGAAGATATACGTCTTCTGACTATCTTGAAAAAGTGCGTATAATAAAAAAGGTTATGCCTGATTGTGCGGTTACAACGGATCTAATCGTCGGTTTCCCAACCGAAACGGAAGAAGATTTTCAAGATACGATAAAACTTTGCGAAAATGCAGACTATGACGGTGCGTTCACTTTTGTATATTCCAAACGTAAAGGTACGAAAGCGGCTGAAATGGACGGACAGATATCCGCTGAAGTCGCAAAAGACAGAATAATGCGCCTCGTCGACTATCAAAATAACAAAAATCGAGAAAAATCTCTCGGTTATATAGGTAAAACGATAGAAATACTCGTAGAGGACTATAACGATAAAAAAGATTTATATATGGGCAGAGACGAGTACGGCAAAATGGCTTATTTTAAGTCAAAAAGAAATATTATAGGCGAATTTGTAAACGTAAAAATAACCGACACGGGCGGAATGTCATTAGTCGGCGAACTTGTGTAATATAAATTTCAGAGGATAGTTTTCACTTTCGGAGGAAAGGTATGGATTATTTTAATATACCGAATATAGATGAATATTCGACGATGATGAGAGATTTTATCGAAACCAAGAAGCAATATATCGATTGTTTTCTGTTTTATAGGCTCGGTGATTTCTACGAACTCTTTTTCGACGACGCCGAAAAAGCGTCCGAAATTCTCGATCTCGTCTTAACAAGCAAAGAATGCGGCAAAAACGTACCGAAAGCGCCTATGTGCGGCGTTCCGTTTCATTCTGCCGACGCATACGTATCAAAACTCGTATCAAAGGGCTATAAGGTAGCAATTTGCGAACAGCTCGAAGATCCTGCGGAAGTAGCCGGCAGAAGACCTATAGAAAGGGGAGTCGTTAGGGTTATTACCGCCGGTACGCTTACGGACGAAGAATTTATTGACGAAAGACAGAACAATTTTATATGCTCGATATATTTCAGTAAAGACAAATGTGCTTTTGCATGGTGCGATATAACTACGGGGCAATTTTTTGTACGCCAATGTACGACAGAAAATATAGCGAACGAGTTATCGGATAATCTCGTAAGAATTTCTCCTGCAGAGGTAATCTGTAATTCAAAAGCAGAATCTTTTTTCAGAGATTTGCCGATAATCAAACATGAAATCATACCCAAACCAAACGTATATAACGATTCCGCTTTTACGCCTCATACGGCATTAAAAGCGCTTAAAGCACATTTTAACGTAACGTCCCTCGGCGTTTACGGCGTAGACAGAGACGAAATGATATCGGCATGCGGGGGACTTATCGCATACCTAAAAGAAACCCAGATGAATTCTCTGCCGAATATAAACAAAATCACATTGGAAACGTCTTCCGATTATTTGACGCTCGACGCAAACGCCATAAGGAACCTTGAACTCGTAAAGACTATGGCGGACAATAAAAAATACGGCTCGCTTCTTTGGCTGATGGATAAAACTTCAACCGTAATGGGGGCGAGAAATTTAAGGTCCTGGATTTTGTCGCCCATAACCGATAAGGATAAAATAAACTATCGTTTAGACGGAGTGGAAGAACTTTTTAATAGCGCAATTTTAATGAACGGGCTCATTGATAATTTGAAAAACATAAGGGACACCGAGCGCCTCTCCGGAAAAGTTTCAAACGGAACTATTACGCCGTGCGACTGCAAATTACTAGCCTCGTCGCTCTCTGTATTTCCGACCGTCAAGATGATGCTATTCGGCGTTCAATCTCAAATATTAAACGATATCAACGACCATATAACTGATTTTTCCGAACTCACGATGATATTGAATTCGGCAATAACACAGAAAGATACTCCAACTCATACGAGAGATGGTGGATATATTGCCACAGGCTTCGACCCCGAACTCGATAGATTGAGAAGTATAAAAGGCAACGCCACCGAAACTATCGAAAAGATGCAAAATGAAGAGCGCGAAAAGACGGGTATCAAAAACCTTAAAATAGGTTACAACAGAGTTTTCGGTTACTATATCGAAGTTACGAATTCATTTAAAAATATGGTGCCTTATTATTACGTGAGAAAGCAAACTCTGACGGGCGCAGAACGTTATATTACCGAAGACCTCAAAAAATTGGAGGAAGATGTTTTAACAAGCGACGAGAAAGCAAAAAAACTTGAATCCGAAATTTTCGCTAAAATAAAGGATATGCTTCGCGCTTCAATCAAAAAAATTCAAAATTCTTCTCATTCTATAGCATGTCTCGATACGCTATTATCGTTTGCATACGTTGCAAAGAAGAATAACTACACGAGACCTACTATTGTTGACAGTTCTATGCCTCTTAATATAGCCGCAGGCAGACATCCGGTAGTTGAACACGTTTCGAGTGAAAGATTCGTCTCTAACGACACCATACTCGACAACGATGAAAACAGAGTAATGATAATAACCGGACCGAATATGGCGGGTAAAAGTACGTATATGCGGCAAAACGCACTCATAGTGTTAATGGCGCATATGGGCAGTTTTGTACCTGCAAAATCTGCTGAAATTCCGATAACCGACCGAATTTTCACGAGAGTCGGCGCAAGCGATAATCTCGTATTCGACCAAAGTACTTTTATGGTGGAAATGACGGAAGTCGCCTCAATACTTATAAACGCAACCCCCAACAGTTTATTGATTTTAGATGAAGTCGGCAGAGGCACAAGCACTTACGACGGATTGTCTATCGCTTGGGCTGTAGTTGAATACCTTGCGCTCGAAGTTAAGGCAAAGACGCTTTTTGCCACGCATTACCACGAACTATCCGAACTCGAAGGCGTTATCGACGGAATTAAAAATTATAAAATAACCGTTAAGGAATCAGACGGCTCTATAATATTTTTAAGGCAAATCGTAAGGGGTAGCGCAAACAGAAGTTTCGGAATAGAAGTTGCGTCGCTTGCGGGGATTCCTAAAGACGTTACCGCTAAGGCAAAGCAAATATTAAGAAGTCTTGAAAAGAACGATTTAACGAAGAAAATAGGCGATATGGACGAAATAAGCGAAATTCAAAGCGAAACCGATACGGCGCTTAAAGACGCAATAAGAGATATAGATATTAATTCAACAACGCCTTTTGAGGCATTAAAACTATTATCTAAGCTTAAAGGAATGGTTGACTGATGGGAAAAATAAATATTTTGGATAAAAAGGTTTATAACCGAATAGCGGCAGGAGAAGTGGTCGAACGCCCGTTTTCCGTAGTAAAAGAATTGATAGAAAATTCGCTCGACGCAGGCGCAAAAAATATCAGTATAGACATTTATAGCGGCGGAAAAGACTTAATACAGATAATAGACGACGGTTCCGGTATTGAAAAGGACGATTTACCCAAAGCGATTCTTCCGCATGCAACGAGTAAAATAGCAAATGAAAACGACTTGGATAAAATAAGGACTTTGGGATTCAGAGGCGAAGCGTTGGCGTCCATTGCTTCCGTTTCTAAAATGACTATTATTTCGAGAACGAACAATTCGCAAGTCGGTTATAAGATATCGGTAGAGGACGAGCGAGTCAGCGACGTAGAAGTTGCGCCGAGCGAAGTAGGTACTTTTATATCTGTCGAAAACTTATTTTACAATACTCCGGCAAGGGCAAAGTTCTTAAAGCCCGATCATCAGGAAGAAGCCGATATAACGAATATTATCAAAAGATTGATACTTTCGAGAAGTGACGTTGCCTTTAAATATACAATAGACGGCAGTCTTGCTTTGCAGAGTTTCGGAGACGGATTAAGTTCGGCAATTATACAAGTATACGGCTATGAAGCGGTATCTAAGTGTTATGAGATCGACACGATAAAAAACGGCATACGCATCAGAGGATTTTTATCCAAAGAAAATTTCACCAAGCCGAATAAGACTTATCAAACGGTTATACTGAACAAAAGATACGTAATAAACTCTACAATTTCAAATGCAGTTTACTACGTCTATAAGCCGCATCTGATGACAAGGCAATATCCGTTTTTCGTACTTTTAATCGATATGCCGGAAGAATTTGTCGACGTAAACGTCCACCCAAACAAAATCGACGTAAGGTTTGTCGACAATGAAACTGTGTACAATACCGTTCATACGGTAGTAAAAAGTGTGTTTACCACTCCGACAGGTCCGGATTCGGTCGTATTGCCCGAAAATTATTTTAGTAAAAACGGAATCAGGCATATAACCGATAGCATTCCGTCGAGGGTTGCCGAAAAACCACCCGTCAGCAAAATGAGTACCGTTCCGTATAGAAAAACGTTGAATAAAGACGCATATCTGTCGCACGCAAACGAATATGTCGAAGTTAATACCAAATTGTATGAAAAAGAAGATAAGGAAGCCGAAGACATATTTTTAGAGAATAAAAAATATATCGCCGAACAAGAAAGGCTGAAAGCGCTCAAAGAAGAAAAAATCAAACAAGAAGAAATGAAGTTTGACAAGACGTTCAAAATAGTCGGACAAGCACTTAACACTTACATCATATTAGAGCGCGACGGAGACTTGTATTTCGTGGACCAGCACGCTGCCCACGAGAGATTGCTGTATGATAAGATTTTAGAAGATTTTAAGAATAATTCCATAGCAAAACAAGATCTGCTTGTGCCGTTTACGTATAATATTAACGACAGTGAATATGATTTTGTTATAAAAATGTTGGTGCCGCTTCGTCAACTCGGTTTTAATATCGTTGAATCCGGCTATAATGAATTTTGCGTTTTTGATATTCCGTTAGAACTTTTTGACATAGATTTAAAAGCATTTTTCGACGACTTTTTATCCGATTTAAATTTTAGAAAAGAAGAAGTTCCCGAAATCATAAGGGAAAAGTTGGCTCAAAAATCCTGTAAAGCCGCTATAAAGTCCGGAAAAGTTTTGAGCGATTCCGAGATAAAGGCTTTGATAAACGCATTGAATAGCGACCTTAGTCTGAAATGTCCGCACGGCAGACCGATTGCTTTAAAAATTACGAGAACGGAAATCGATAAATGGTTCAAGAGAATTGTTTAAATAAAGTAGTCGTGGTATGCGGTCCAACTGCGTCCGGAAAAACCGAATTGTCCGTTTATTTGGCAAAAAAGTTTAACGGCGAAGTAATATCGGCTGATTCGGTCGCAATATACAAAGGGCTGGATATAGGCTCGGCTAAACCCACAAAAAAAGAAATGGACGGCGTTGCGCATTATATGATAGACGTCGTTTCCCCCGAAGACTCGTTTTCTGTTTCCGATTATGAAAAAATGGCGTTACCGATTCTGAATGACATTATAAATCGCAGTAAACTTCCGATAATCTGCGGCGGAACGGGATTTTATATAAATTCATTGCTGTATAAATTCAGTTACGGTCAGACTGCGGCAAATACGGAAATAAGAAACAAGTATAACGAACTCGTCAAAGAAAGGGGAGCGGAATACGTTTACGATATTTTAAAGGGTATAGATAAAGAAACTGCGGAAAAACTTCACCCAAACGACACCGTAAGAGTAATACGGGCATTAGAAATTTACGAGTCCGGTGGAATAAAGAAATCGGATATAAAAGACTCAAAAGAAAAGCGATACGATTTTATTGCGCTTATGCCTAAGATCAGCAGAGAAAAATTATACGACAAAATCGAGCGCAGAGTAGACGAGATGATAAAAAACGGACTTGAAGATGAAGTCAGAAGTTTATTATTATCCGGAATAACTCTTGAAAATCAATGTATGCAAGGAATAGGGTATAAAGAAATTGCGAATGCCATATTAAGTTCGAATGAAATACCGACAAGTGAAATAAAATTAAATTCTCGTCACTATGCCAAGAGGCAAATAACGTTTTTCAAAAAGACAGAAAATTTAATTCTGTTAGGTGGAGACGGGCAAAATATAAAGGCCGAAGGCGAAAAAGCGGTATCCGACTTTTTAAAAAAATAAAATTTTAAGAAAGGTGTAAAAATTCATTGACAAAATGCGATAAATCGTATAAAATAAAGTACGTTGACAAGGAAAGATATCGAAGTGGTCATAACGGCCCTGACTCGAAATCAGGTATACGGCAACGTATCGAGGGTTCGAATCCCTCTCTTTCCGCCAAAAGGGAATTGTACGAACACCAAGTTCGTGCAATTTTTCTTTTTATAGGAAAGTTTTGGAATTGTGCTTTATTTTAATGACAAAAAGTCTATT
>CAJOMT010000040.1 GCA_905235815.1 uncultured Clostridia bacterium | reverse complement strand
ACTCCGCCGTGTCCGGGAAGAATATTTCCCATATCCTTAATTCCGAGTTCACGCTTAATTCTGCTCTCGACCAAGTCGCCGAGTTCGCCCATTACGCCGCATATTACGCCGATTAAGGTATAAAACGCCAAGTCCGCCCAAACGTTCCAAATGACTTCGCCTGCGCTGTATCTGAATACCAGATATACCGCAATGCTCGTGATAATTCCGCCTATTAAACCGCCTATAGCCCCACTTATCGTCTTATTGGGGCTGATATTCGGGCAGAGTTTTTTGCCCTTTACGAGCGAGCCGACAAAAAACGCCATAGTGTCCACTACCGGCGTTACCGCAAACGCCAATATTAAGTCCGAGTAATGCAAACTGCTGACGTTAAGGTAATGAAGCATCAATAAAAACGCACTCGGATACACGCAAGAAAAAATATTGTACACAGTACTCTTTACCGTCGTCGTCTTATAGCTTAGCACGAGCGCCGAAAGGTTTAAAGCGACGAATAACATAGCGGTCGCAAAGACGTAATCGGCTGCGAAAACCGCCACGGGAAAAATGAGAGCGCTGAATAATACGGCGATTATTTTTTGGAATTTGTCCGTCCTTTCGCCGAACGCACGCTGTAATTCGATGGTGCCGATTATCGCCATTCCCCATAAAAACAAATCGAACAGCCTATAATCAACGAAACTGCGGAGCGCCAAAAAACCCGCAATCAGTACCACGATAACGGTACCGGTTATTGACCTTTTCAGCATATTTACCACCTATTTATTTATTCTCTATTCCGCCGTAGCGTCTGTTACGGCTTGCATACCAGTCGAGCGCCTTTACGAGTTCTTCCTCGTTAAAGTCCGGCCAGTACGTGTCGGTAAAATAGAGTTCGGCATAAGCGCATTGCCACAAAAAGAAATTGCTCAACCTCTGTTCGCCGCTCGTCCTTATGACGAGATCGATATCGGGGAGAGTGGAAGTATAGAGTTCCGACTGTATATCTTCCGCCGTGATTTCCGTCTTTCCCTTGCCTATAAGTCGATTAACGGCATAAACTATCTCTTGACGAGAACCGTAATTGAGCGCAATATTGAAAGTACCGTTCGTAAAATCTTTCGTCGCCTCGACGCATTTTTCGCACTCGGTTCTTAAATCATCGGGAAGTTTGGATATGTCTCCCGATATCGTCAAACGCCTTTTATCCGACAAGAGTTTTTTTCTGTATTTTTTTAAGAATTTTCTGAGAATATCGAAAAGCGTATCTATTTCGTCTTGCGGCCTCGACCAATTTTCGGTGGAAAACGCATAAAGACTTACGATATTTACGCCGTGTTTAGCGCAGGCGTCTACGACAGAATCCAAGATGTCCGCACCCTTTTTATGTCCGAAAGAGCGAGGCTTGCCCCTCTCTTTCGCCCATCTGCCGTTTCCGTCCATTATTATTCCGATGTGTTTCGGAACTCGTTTTTCGGTCATACGGTTAAAAGTTCCTTTTCCTTATCGGAAGTCGCCTTTTCGATTTCTTCTACGGCTTTCGTTACCGATTTTTCTATATCGGATTCGTAACCGGCGTATTCGTCGTCGGTCATTTCTTTATTTTTATTCATCTTTTTAAGGGTATCGAGGCAATCTCTGCGGACGTTTCTTACGGCGATTTTGGAATCTTCGCTCATCTTTTTGACTTGCTTGACGATTTCCTTTCTCCTTTCTTCCGTAAGCGTCGGGAAAACCAGCCTTACAACGTTTCCGTCGTTAGTCGGGTTGATACCTATATCCGAAACCTGAATAGCCTTTTCGACCGCCTTTAAAAGAGATTTATCCCACGGGGATATAACGAGGCATTGTCCGTCCTGAACGGATATATTTCCCACTTGACTTATGGGCGACGGCGTGCCGTAATAATCTACTTTTATCTTGTCTAAAACGTGCGGATTAGCCCTGCCCGCTCTGACTTGCAAGAGATCGCTCTTAAATACCTCTACGGTCTTTTCGAACTTCTCTTCCGCCTCCATTACTATCATTTCTACTTTTTCTGTGTCCAAAGCCATAAAATTTTCCTCACTTTATGCTAAAATATTACCGTTCCTTCGTTGCTGTCTACGGCCGCTTTCACTATGGAATCCTTGCCTTTAAGCCCGAAAACGTGAACTTTTAACCCGTTTTCCTTGCACATTATGACAGCCGAAGTATCCATAGCCTTTAAATCTCTCGAAACGTACTCGTCATAGGAAAGCGAATCGAATTTTTTCGCATTCGGGTTAAGTTTCGGATCGCTATCGTAAATACCGTCTATATTTTTGGCGAGCATCAACACTTCTGCGCCTATCTCCACCGCTTTAAGCGATGCGCCCGTATCGGTTGAAAAATAAGGCTTGCCCGTGCCGCCGCCGAAAACCAAAATATTGCCGCTCTTTAAATATTCGTCGGCTTTCTTATAATTGAACGGTTCGCCGATACCCGTTATTGCGAGTTCGGTCATAACCTTTGCCTTTTTGCCGGCTCTCTCCAATGCGTCGGAAACCGCAAGCGCATTGATGACGGTTGCGAGCATTCCCATATAGTCTGCCGTCGTTCTGTCCATTTCATCGCCTTGACGACCTCTCCAGAAGTTTCCGCCGCCTACGACTATGCCCACCTCAACGCCGAGATCGGAAAGCTTAGCTATCTGCTCCGCCACGTCTTTGAGTTCGTTAACGTCAAAGCCGTGTCCTTTGCTCCCTGCGAGCGCTTCGCCGCTGATTTTTAAAAGTACTCTTTTATATTTAGATTTCATAAAATCCCCTTTTATCGACCTATTGCCGCACTTTTTAAAAAAAGCCTTTACAATTAGAAATGGTTGTAAAGGCTAAATAATTATTTTTTCATTGCGTCGACTTGCGCCTGAACTTCGTCGGCAAGATTTTCTTCTTTCTTTTGAAGTCCTTCGCCCATTTCGTAACGAACGAATCTTCTGACGGATATCTTTTCACCGATTTGAGCGGTCGCCTCTATTACCACTTGTTCTATGGTCTTAGACGAATCTTTAACGAACTTTTGGCAAAGCAAGCAGTTTTCTTCATAGAAAGTCTTGATTCTGCCCTCTACCATCTTGTCGATAATCTTTTCGGGCTTGCCCTCTTCGAGTGCTTGCGCCCTCAATATCGCCTTTTCCTTTTCCAAAACTTCTTGCGGAACTTCGTCTGCGCTTACGTATTGCGGATTGGCTGCGGCTATTTGCAGAGCAATGTCGTGAACTAAACTTCTGAACATATCTCCGTTAGCAACGAAATCGGTTTCGCAGTTTACTTCCAAAAGTACGCCTACTCTGCCGCCCATGTGGATATAACTGTCCACTATGCCTTCTGCGGCAATTCTGCCCGCCTTTTTAGCGGCTTTGGCTATTCCCTTTTCACGGAGAAAGTCGATAGCCTTTTCCATATCTCCGTCGCAATTTACGAGCGCATTCTTGCAGTCCATCATTCCTGCGCCGGTTCTCTCTCTGAGCGTCTTAACGTCCTGAGCGGTAAAATTCATCGATGTGTCCTCCTATTATTCTTTATCTTCCTGAGCGGGTTCTTCGGCAGGCGCTTCTTCGTTAGCCTCAGCCTCAGCCTCAACTTCTTCTTCGGCTTTGGCGACTTCCTCGTCTACGTTGATGGGTTCGTCGTCTACGACGTTACGTCTTACGGCGTCCTCGCCCTGCTTAGCCTCGATAACTGCGTCGGCAATGATAGCCGCTATGAGTTTTACCGCTCTGATTGCGTCGTCGTTGCCCGGTATTACGTAATCTACGAGGTCCGGATCGCAGTTGGTATCGGTAATTGCAACTACCGGAATATTGAGTTTTCTCGCTTCTTTTACGGCGTTTAATTCGCAACTCGGATCTACTACGAACATAACTCCCGGCAAAGATTTCATCTCTCTTATTCCGCCGAGATTGTAAAGGAGTTTATCCCTTTCCGCTTTAAGGCCCAAAACTTCTTTCTTGGGAAGAAGGTCGAATTCGCCCGTCTTTTCCATATTGTCGAGTTTATTGAGTCTGTCTATTCTGGTTCTTATAGTCTTGAAGTTGGTAAGAGTACCGCCGAGCCATCTCGAATTGACGTAGTACATACCGCATCTCTCAGCCTCTTGTTGGATAGCTTCCTGAGCCTGCTTTTTGGTTCCTACGAACAATACGGTCTTATCTTGTTTAACTTGTTCTACGACAAAGTCGTAAGCCTTTTCCACTAAATCGACGGTTATTTGAAGGTCGATAATGTGAATACCGTTTCTCTCTCCGTAGATGTACTTTTTCATCTTCGGATTCCATCTTCTCGTCTGGTGTCCGAAATGAACGCCGGCTTCGAGAAGTTGCTTCATTGAAGTTACTGCCATATTTTTTACCTCCGTTATTCCTCCTCGCACGCCTCTTAACCCGCATTGAAAGATTTTACGGGCACGAATGGTCATACGCCGCGAGTGTGAATTTTATAGCCTATTTATTTTACCATAATTTTAACCGTATTGCAATTATTTTTTATCGTTTTTTGTAAATTTCATTATTTTTACGTTTAATTTTTAAACTTGCTCAAATTCGTTGACAATTTTCCAAAAATATTTTATACTTTTTTTATGAAGATTTTAGCCGTTATATACTATTATAACTATTATACTTACTATTCTTTCCGAAATAATAATATCATCGGTTAATTTTACTTTACAAAAATTTTTAGCCGATAGCGTTCTATCGGCTTTTTTTAACTGAATGAGAATTACGCCGCAACAAAGGCGTTTAAAAGTTCTTATTAAGTTATGGGAGAAAAATATGAAAAACGTATATGACATTTTGCAAGAAAGAGGGTTTATCAAACAGACCGTTTACGGCGACGATTTAAAAGAACTCTTATCGAAAGAGAGCGTATCTTTTTACGTCGGATTCGATCCGACGGCGGACAGTCTGCATATAGGGCATTATATCCCCATAATGGCAATGGCGTGGATGCAACGCTACGGGCATAGGCCCATTGCGCTTTTCGGCGGCGGTACGGGAATGATAGGCGATCCGTCCGGCAGGTCGGATATGCGGCAAATGCTGACGAGAGAGACTATCGACCACAATATAGAGTGTTTTAAAAAACAGATGTCGAGGTTTATAAACTTCGAGGGCGAAAACGGCGCAATAATCGCAAACAACGCCGATTGGCTATTGGGGCTTAACTACGTAGACTTTTTGAGGGATATCGGCGTATATTTCTCCGTCAACAAGATGCTTACCGCAGAATGTTTTAAGCAGAGAATGGAAAAAGGTCTTACCTTTTTCGAGTTCAACTATATGCTAATGCAAGGCTATGACTTTTTGGTTTTAAACCGCAAATATAACTGTAAACTCGAAGTGGGCGGCGACGATCAATGGTCGAATATGCTGGCGGGCGTAGACCTCATCAGAAGAAAAGAACAAAAGGACGCATATTGCTTAACTTGCACCTTACTTTTAAACAGCGAGGGCAAAAAAATGGGCAAAACTCAAAAGGGTGCGCTTTGGCTGGACGAAAACAAGTGTTCGGTATACGATTTCTATCAGTATTTCAGAAACGTAGAGGACGTAAAAGTTGCGGAATGTATGCGCCTTTTGACCTTTATGGATATGGAAGAAATAGACGAACTCACCAAATATAACGACGAGCGTATCAACTTTGCCAAAGAAAGACTTGCATTCGAAGTTACAAAACTCGTACACGGCGAAGCAAAGGCAATCGAGGCCGAAAGGCAGGCGAAAGCCGCATTCGGCGGAAACGCAGAAGATATGCCGACTTATAACGCAGTCGAGGACAACATAATTGATATAATGGTCGGCGCCGGAATTGCGAAGTCGAAAAGCGAAGCGAGAAGGCTTATAGAGGGCGGCGGAGTTTCAATAGACGACGAAAAATTGACTATGGACACCGTTTCGATAACGCCCGAATTGAGACAAAAAGGCAGTTTCGTATTGCATAAAGGTAAAAAAGTTCATATTAACGTTAAATTTTAAAATTTTGCTCATACTTAAGGTATGAAAAATAAAAACGCACTCATATCCGCTATACTCGGACTTGTAAGCGGAATAAGTTATTTGATATTTTTACTGATATTCGTATCTTTCATTTCATTGGGCGAACTTACAAGCGGTGAAACCGCAAACGAGCAAATCGGTTTAATTTTCGTTATAATGTTGATTTTGCCGATAGTATTCGTAAGTATTATTCCGTCCTCTATTATCGGCGGCGTATGGCAAATATGCCGATCGGTAATATATTTTACGCAATACAAAAACGGTAAAACGAGCAAGACTTGGGTTTTGGTAATAGATATTATAATAAAGATATTAGTCGGCTTAGTTGCCGTATTCGGCGGAATACTCTTAATAGCGCTGTCGAAATATTTCACGGCAGCCTTGATCGTTACGGAAACGATACTCTTGACCGTATCGGTAGTCGTTTCGTTCGTAGCGATAGGGTTTGAGTTCGCCGCAAAGCGAATATAAAATCATGGGTTGCCACAAGGCAAAAATAAAGGGGTTGTCGCATCAAGCGACAGCCCCTCGTTTTTATAATTCTTTCATATTGCGACCTAATAAATTATAGAAAGCTTCATACATTTCATTCTCTATTCCGATAGTGGTATTAACGCATAAAGTCTTAAACACCGATCCGTCTTCATACGTTACGACTATTTCCAATTCCCCACCGTCATCAGCCTTTAAATAATATGATTCTTTCAGTCTGAAAAATCCGCAATTTTTAAGTTCGTCAAACAAAGCTTGATACTTATCCGGATCTAATTCATATACGTTTTCACTGTTATACTCTTCATTTTCCGGATTTATATTAGTAACGGTAACTTTATTCTCAATAAAATCAAACTCTAAATTCCTCTCGGCGCCGCCCATATAATCAGTATAATTAAATTCTATTTTGACGACGTTGCCGTCTCTATCGATATTTTCTTTTTCATTATTGCAACACGCAAGTATCGATATTGTAAGCAAACAAGATAACATTATTAAAATTTTCTTCATAATATCTCCCCATTTTTTTATTATTAAGTGTGTATAAGCACCGTTATAGTGAAATTGCTAACATTCCTCTTGTATAAATTTAATTACGCCTGCCGACCAACCGTGGCAAAGGCTATGACGAAATCCCAAATAACAATGCGCACCGTAATCGCCGTGAATATCTTTCTCTCCCTCTTTCGGGAACTCATCTATCCTTCCCGAACCGTTAAGGTTATCGACGTCGAAATCTTCCCAGAAAGTAGTTGCGCCTCTACTGAGCATTCCGCCGTAAAACTCTTTCATAATCGAAATCGCAGACTCTTTATCGAACGAGGCTATCGCTTTTAAAATATAGTAACTCATAAACGTAGATACGCCTTTCGCTCCGCCTTTCAAAAGCGCCGCCTTTTCTTCTTCGCTCAAGCCGACGGCAAAATATTTAAGACCTAAAACTTGCTTCTTCGCCGAAATTATTTTAACCCTTTTAAGTCTTATAAGCGTCTTTTCGGCTTTTTCCGTATTGCGGCCGAATGACGATAAAAACTTGACGGCAAGTGTAAGCGCATAAATGTTTATCGCTCTGACTCCCTCTTTTACGTCCGCAGTTCCCGCCGTCGGCCAGTCGAGGAAATACGAGGGATAAGTCATCTCTCCGTTTTCCTTAACGAAATCGCAGACAAAGTCTACCGTACTTTCGTAATAATCTAACTGCCGCTTAGCAAAATCTTCGCATTTCGTTTTAGAATAATAGTCCGCCACGATTATAAGCCACCAAAGCGTATACGTCGGCATTTTGTCCATCCAATTCGGCAAAGGAGTGGTTTTTCTTGCAAAATCTATCGAGCGCTCTATTTCTTCGTTTCTTCCGTAAAGTGCGGTCAAGGCTAACATTTCGGGGTGCATATCTCCTACCCATACGAGCCTGTCCCGCTTGACTCCGTCCCATACGTATCCGCTCGAAACGCATAAATCGATAGTGCGCTTTGCAACCGAAAATATTTCCTTTATCTCCCTATCTTTGCCGCTATACGAGTATATCGCCTTTCTTTTCAAGATATTATTTATAGCCGATACGGATTTTATGACTGCCTTGCCGACAACGTCTATGCGGACGAATCTGAAACCCGTATTGCCGAAAGTCATATCCGAAAAATTTTGGAGTTGAACAGTAAAATCCCTTAGCGAATGGTCGTTCGTGGAATTCTTTTCTCCTATTTCGCTGCAAGCTTCGGTTACGCTTTCGCCAAACCTTATTCTCGCCGTAACGGAGTCGGCTAAAAAAGTCAATATCCTTACGCCGCCGCACATTTCTTTGCCGAAATCCAAAATTATATAGCCGTCATTGATCGTCGTAGTAATCGGTTCGTGTAAGGAAATTTGCATTTCTTTTAAGACTAATAAATTCTGTGCGCTTTCTACGCCCTTTAAGTCAATTATTCTTTTAGGTAATATATCTTCTTTCATATCTTCTTAAACGCTTCGTAATATCTCGTTCCGAGTTCTTCTACCGACTCCGCGCAAAAATGTATGTCGTCGCCGTTATGTATTTTCTGGTCGTTGGATAAAAGCCCCTCGCTGCTGACTAAGCAAGCGTTTCCCACTTCTTTGCAAACGAAATCGAGAGCCTTTTCCACAGCGCCGGTCTGAGGTTGATTTTTATCCGCCCAATCGTTTACGAATTCTCCGGTTATAAGTTTAAAATTCCCGTATCTTAGGCGCATATCTTTAACTTGCGCTCCGAATTTATCCACGTAAAAATCAAATATCTCTTTTTCGGACAGTTGCGCATTCTCAAAAGCGTCATGCTCGCCCTGATGCCATAACACCGCAACTATTTTATTGTTTTTGCCAAGCGAAAGCGCAAAATCGGTCATCTCGACCATTCTTTCGTATAAAGGCTTGCCTATTCCCCATTGTTCACGGGCAAACCCCGATCCGCCGACTGCCGTCTTGACTATAAGCAAGTCTCTTCCGCTCTTTAAATCATTTTTCGCATAAAAGTTGGCAAACGTACCCGACAAGTCCGCATAGACAAATTCGCCGTTGCTCCTGTCGTGCGCATGTTCCACGACGCACTCCGTCGGCATCGTTACCGCTATCACCGCCTTGCCGTCTACGGAGTCTATCGCCGCTCTGTTTTTATCCGCAACCTGAAATACTTTGTCGGATATTTTAAGAGGCTCGCTGTTTATGCGTACCCCGTTGCCCTCGGCGTTGGATTGCCCCGCCAAAATCACAATATCAAACTCTTTGTCTTTAAAATTCTCCATCTTTAACTCCTTAAGAGTAACATAACTAATAATAATTTTATCACACCCCTTTACTAAATGCAACCGTTTAAAAATATTTTGGGCGGCAATAATAACAGCATAAAGTTTTTTGACAAATTTGTGAATAAAGTTATTTAAAAATTTTCACAATTTTTTTGTCAAAACCCCTTGACAAACTAAAATTCATGTGTTACAATATTAGCAGTTAAACGGTTAGAGTGCTAACAGATAACACCTGTGAGTGCTAAATAAATTGAAAGGAGATAAATTATTATGAAAAACTATTTAATTAAAAATGACGGAAGAAACGGATTGGACGTATTGGACGACGTGTTCGACAGCTTTTTCAAGCCGATGTTTTACGAGGAAAAATTCAACACTATGAAGACGGATATCAAAGAGGACGAATCTTCGTATGTAATGGATATCGAAATGCCCGGCTTCAATAAAGAGGACATCAGCGTATCGCTTGAAAACGGATATTTAACGATATCTGCGGAAAAGAAAGAGAGCAAAGAAGATAGCAAGCACAATTATATAAGGCGTGAAAGAAGTTGTTCGCTTTCCCGTAGTTACTACGTCGGAGACGTCAAGGAAGATACGATTAAGGCAAAATACGATAGCGGAATTTTAAGTGTAACAATTCCGAAGGAACAGCCGAAAGTTCAGACTTCGCACCTTATATCTATCGACTAAAAGTTGATAATAGCCGAATAATAAAAATCCACCGGTGAACTGATATGTTTTACTGAAGTTTTAATAAAAAATGATGCAAAAACGTTGGATATGCATATCAATCTGTCAAAGGACAACAAAAAAGCCGAGAAGTTTCTCGGCTTTTTTGTTTCGGAAAAAAAGTTCAATTTACCGCCCGCCCAATGTCCAAAGACAGGCGGCTAAGCTATAAGCATTTGTTTTACGGCCGTTAATTTTTAGCCGTCAATGTCAATGTCAGACTTCTGGGGTTGCTACTAAATACTTCCTTGAATTCATATGTCCAACCGTTAATTGTATATTGTACTGTCCTGTTTTCTCTCGCAGAGGTGAAGTTGATCTCTTCACCATTTACTTTAACTTTACTGCTGGCGTAGTTAGAGCCTGTAGTATAAACCAATTTTGTGCCGACATCAATATCAAACTCATCGGAAATTGTTATATTAAAGTTGCCGTAACCTTCGATAGTATCAATTATTGATAATCCGCTTCCCATATCAATACTACCGGAATTCAGATTTAAGCAAATCTCATTATAACTGCTTCCACATTTGTGAATAAAGGTTGTACCTTCTCCTTCAAGAATAATATCGCTCCCTGAAATATTGATGGTAGAATTGTCGGTGGTGTAGCCTGATCTATTTTCAATAAAGCCCGCACTATTTCCACGCACATAAATTTTCGTATTATTAATATTAACGCTATTATTACCATTTCCGATAATAACACAAGAGCCATTTTCTTTTGTGATTTCAACAGACATACCGTCAAAATTACATTTTGAATTTAGGAGAAGAATACCGCTTGCGTTCCAGTTTGGATCGGTTCCGGTTGCTGTAACCAGTATTTTACCTGTTTTTTGCTGACTGTTATCAACAAATGTATCATCAACGCAAATTAATTGCAAACACTGTTCTGTCGGCAATATCAACGTATGTCCATTCAGATCAATAACACTTGTTTTGATGTCGTCGGGTGATTTGGCACTACCGGCTATTAATTTATGGGTAATTGTAATGTCGTTTGCAAATTTGTAATCACCGCCTTTGTTTAAAGCAATTTCCAACTGATCTTGGTTGGTAATGTCGCCATTAAACTCTTTTAACGTTATTTCTATCTTACCGGCATGTTTGACCTTCGTTGATAAAGCAGTAGAATTGCATTGATGAGTGTAATCGTTAATTTCTTCTCCGTCAATTACAACCTTGATAACTTCAGCCGTTTCAGTAAAATAGTCGGAGTTGAATGAGACTTCAATAACTTCGTCGTCAAACATAATATCATTTCCGTCCTGATCGGTGATCACAACGTCGTATACGATAGTTTGCGTGCCGTCGCTGTTGGTTGTAATGCCCTTTTCATATAACGACCAATATATGTAAGTCGTAGTTAGGTTTCCGTCTTCGTCCATTAAATAGGAAGATTTTATATAAAACGTAACTCTGGTGCTAGTATCATTTGTTATCCATGGACTAATAGAATTTCTCATGGTTGAGGATTTAGAAACTCTGACCTGACCATCGGCAATGGATTTCTTGAATGTTATATCAAACGGACTGAAAGATTTCGTCTTGATAGTAAGTATACCGGTTACAGGATTGTAGTAATAACCGCCGACTTCTGCATAGTCGCCGCTCACGTCTGTATCTGCAGAATCAAGTTCTTCCATATCATCGCCGCTATGGGTAACCTTAACGTCAGCCTTGTTTTTGCCAAGATTATAATTTATTGTAACGTATTCATCAAGACTTTTAATATTCTCTCTTGTAGTAGTCGTCGCTTCGCCTTTCGTTGCCGTCATGATAGCGTCCATATTTATATCAAGTGCAACGGTCGTGCCGGA
>CAJOMT010000039.1 GCA_905235815.1 uncultured Clostridia bacterium | reverse complement strand
AGTAAACTGTGCTTCGCTTCTAAAAACAAAGTTTGCATGGAAAGTTGATTTTCACTTTCTTTTTGTACTTCTTGTTCCATTATATGCTATTCCCCGCTGATTCTAACAATACAACATATTCATTTTAACATAATAGTAAATTATTGTAAAGTAAAAACGCTGATTTTAGTCATTTTTACCTTTTTCTTCTCTTATATTCTTTACAGTTTTTTCAAATCCTATATCTTTAGGACGATAAAATACGCTGCCTTTCAGCGAATCCGGTAAGTATTGCTGCTCTACGTATCCGCCGTAGTCGTGAGGATACTTATAGCCTCGACTAAGCGCTTTGGCGTCGCTATCAGCAAATACGGCGTTCCTTAGATGCATAGGCACGGTATCGTCCGCCGCACTCTCCGCCGCTCTTTTTGCCTCGTTCATCGCTATTACGACCGAATTAGATTTCGGCGCTTCGCATACGTATATTATCGCCTCGCTGAGCGGAAGTAACCCCTCGGGATATCCGATATTTAAAAAAGCCGTAAGAGCGCTCGTCGCAACGACTAACGCATTCGGATCTGCCATTCCGACGTCCTCAGCAGAATGGGCTATAAGTCTTCTGAATACCAAAAGAGGATCGCAACCGCCCGAAATAAGTCTGTGCGCATAATAGAGCGCAGCGTCACTGTCACTGCCCCGTAGGGATTTACAAAAGGCGCTCAGCATATCGTAATACGAATTTTCGTCGTAAGATAACGCTTTCCTCTGAATTGATTGCTCGGCGTCTTTAAGGGTAATTTTCGTCTTTCCGTCAGAACCGGGTGGCGTCGTTAAAACAGCGAGTTCGAGGGCGTTATATGCCGTCCTTAAATCGCCGCCGCTCATTACGGCTATATGCTCGATTGCTGCCGGTTCTATATCGATATCAAGTTCGCCGTAACCTCTGACTTTGTCGTTAATCGCACTATACAGGGCTTTTTTTATTGTCTCAACGTCCAGCCTCTTGAACTCGAATACCCTACACCTCGACACTATTGCGGGGGTCAACGATGCATAAGGGTTCTCGGTAGTCGAGCCTATAAATATTATCGTCCCTTGCTCTATTGCAGGCAGAAGGCTATCAGACTGCGTCTTGCTGAACCTATGACATTCGTCGAGCAAAAGATAGGTCTTTTTGCCGTAAAGTTTTAAATTCTCTTTTGCGTCCTCAATCGTCTTTTTTACGTCCGCAACTCCGCTCGATACGGCGTTTAGTTTGACAAAATTGCCGCTCGTTGAATTCGCTATAATGTTTGCGAGCGTCGTCTTGCCGCTGCCCGGCGGTCCCCAGAATATGCAACTGCCGAGTTTATCGAGTAGAATTGCACGCCTCAGTAAACTACCCTCCTCGCAAATATGGTTTTGACCGAGAAATTCTCTTATCGAAGTCGGTCTCATTCTATCTGCAAGCGGTTTATTTTCATTTTGTGCATTTTCGGTTTTAACATCGAATAAATCGTACATAATTTTACCTTTTTGAGATATTTTTACGCTGAAAATAATAAAATATTTTGTATGAATACCACTGCTTTTGATATAAAAACAAAAATTAAAAAATCGGTTGTCGCAACGCTGATTTTTGCTTGTATTTTATTGCTTGTTATAAAACCCGACGTTTATATCTCGAGTTCGTTAAACGGTTTAAAGTTATGGGCGCTTATCGTATTGCCGTCGCTTTTGCCATTTTTCTTTCTGACTTCGCTCATGGCGGCTACGGGAATAACGGATAAATTATCGGCTCTCGCCGCTAAACCGGCAAAATTTCTGTTTAATTGCAGCGGCCTATGCGCTTATACCTTTTTAATGAGCATACTCTCCGGCTACCCGGTCGGCGCAAAGATTATAGCGGATTTGAGAAAAAACAACTTGATAAGCAGTAAAGAAGCGACAAAAATGTCTACGTTCTGCTCTACTTCCGGTCCGCTTTTTATTATCGGCAGCGTCGGTATAGGAATGTTCGGAGATAAAAAAGTCGGATATATACTCATAATATCCCACGTCCTATCCGCTGTTATATGCGGTATTATTTTCAGATCGTACGGCAACGGCGAAATCACCGAAAACCACCGCGGAATTGCCGCAAATAGCGGAAATATTTTATACGAGTGCGTGTATTCTTCGGTTATCTCCGTAGCGCTCGTAGGCGGATTTATTTGCGTGTTTTATATCTTTGCGGATATGCTGATAAATTTAAAAATCACTATGCCGCTCGAATATATTTTAAATATCGTCATCAAAGACGAAGGTGTAACAAAGGGTTTTGTAAGCGGCCTCATCGAATGTACGAGAGGCGCAAAAGCGCTTTCGGAATGTAGTTTGTCCGCCGTAAGCGTATCGCTCACCGCATCGATTATTTCTTTCGGCGGTATATCCGTCATATTTCAGTCATTGATGTTTTTGCAGAGCGCCGAAGTGAAAACCGGTATATTCCTATTCTCGAAAGTTTTACAGACCGTGTTTTCCTTTTTAATTTCTTTTATGCTATTTACTTTCTTTTATTAAATCGGCTATCTCTTGCGGCACCAATTCCGATACGTCCTTGCCGTAATACATCAATTCCCTCACGAGCGTAGAACTTATAAATTTATTCTTCTCATTGCAAGGAACGTAAACGGTAACCATTTCGGGAAAAAATTCGGAATTTGCCAAAGTCATTCGGCTTTCATATAAATAATCTGCCTCGTCCCTTATTCCCCTCACGTTGTATTTTATATTTTCGCTTTTCATAAGGTCTACGAGCAAACCCTCGTAATACGTTGCTTTTACGTTTTTATATCCTGCGCATGCCTTTTCCACCATTTCAACTCTTTTATCCGCAGAAAATTTCGCACTTTTAGCCCTATTCACGCATACCGCTACCAAAACTTCGTCAAACATTTCGGAAATTTTGGATATTATCTCTTTGTGTCCGTTCGTAATCGGGTCGAACGTTCCCGCAAAAATACACTTTTTCATATCATTCTTCATATCTATAAAAATCAAACACGGCAATACCGTATATTCTGGTATCGCTTTTTTTTAGTCCTTTCGGCTCCGACTTTTCGCCTTTTGTATGCTCGTAAATCAAAACTCCGTCGTCTTTTAAAAGTTTATTCTCTGCTATCGCATTCAACAAGTCGCAAGCGTCTTGTGCGTACGGCGGATCGAGAAAAATTATATCGAACTTATCCGAAGTGGTATTTGCGTAAGTTAAGGCGTCTGAAAACACTACTTCCGCCGTCTCCTTTATTGAAGATAAATTCTTCTTTATAAGATCGACGCTCGATTTCGAATTATCTACGAATTTAACGCACTTTGCGCCTCTTGACAACGCTTCGATACCTATACTGCCCGTTCCGGCATATAAATCGAGGAATTCGCTGTCTGGGGTTTTTAATTGCAAAATATTAAATAGCGCCTCTTTCGCTCTGTCAGCAGTCGGGCGTATATCGCTGCCCTTAAACTCCGCCAGAACTTTGCCTCGGTATTTTCCCGCTATTATCCTCAATTTTCCTCCGATATATGCGCATATTTAGAATATATGCACCCGCAATAATTCTGCCTGTATAAATTATATTCTTTTGATAAATCTATGCTCTTTTTATAGCCGTTTTGCTTCTTAAAGTCGCTCGGTAAAAATTTAACGCCGTATTGCTCACCGATAGCGTTCCCTATCTCGTTTATCCATTCCGCATTTTTATGAGGGCTGACGGACAAAGTCGTGCAAAAATAATCGAAATTTTCTCTTTTTGCCGTTATCGCCGTTTCATTTAAACGCATTTCGTAGCACTTATAGCACCTTTTACCGCCCTCGGGTTCCTTTTCAAGTCCCTCCGCCATATCGAAAAATTCTCGGCTTAAATACCTACCCTCGATCAATTTAACTTTATCGCCGTAGACTTCTTGCAAAAATCTTTTCTGCTCGTCTAAACGGATATAGTATTCCTTACTTTCGGTTATATTCGGATTGAAATAGAACACCGTTATATTAAAATAAGGAAAAAGTCTTTCAAGACAAGCGGTACTGCAAGGCGCACAACAACTGTGCAGTAAAAGCGTCGGCTTACCGCTTAACGAGTTTATAACTTCTTCCGTTTTTTTATCGTAATTGACCTTTTCCATATTATTTTTTGGATATTTTAAGTTTTTTAAGGAGCGCTTTATCGCTCGCAACGATACCTCCGCCTATAACCGTGGCGAGTTCCGGTTCTTCGGTAATATTTGCCTTTATCGCCATATTGTCTCTGAAATAATCGACAAGTCCGACGATTAAACTCGTTCCGCCTGCAAAATATACGCCCGAACGCCTTATCTCGGCAGATACTTCCGCCGGCAATTTTGCCATAAATTTATCGGCAATCTCGAACACTTTATCGAAAAACAGTTTCAAAGGCACGATTATATCGTGCGCCCCGAGAGATATGGAACGGGGTTTCCCCGTCGATACGTCTCTGCCGTTCACTTTTGTACGGGTAGTATCGTTTTCGTATAGACTTCCGATCTGAATTTTTATCTTTTCCGCAGTCAGCCTGCCAATTTTTAAGTTGAAAAACTTCTCAACGTAATCCATTATCATAGCGTCGATGGTATTTCCGCCCATATTTACGTTGATACCCGCTATTACGCCGTCGAGCGATACCGCCGCCATACTCGTCGTGGCCCCGCCGAAATCTATTATCATACACGGATTGGATTCGCTTATCGGCGCACCTATCCCCAGCGCCGTCAAAATCGGCGCCTCGACGTATTCGATATTATATATGCCTACGCCGTTTAAAACCTTTTCGTACTTTTTTATCTCTACGTTTTCAAGCCCGCACGGCACGGCTAATATGACGGACGGACGAAGTCCGAGTTTCTTTAAAGTTATTTTATTTACGAAAGTTTCAAGCATATCCGTTGCGACTTTCTCGTCCGCAACCTGCCCTTCTACTATCGGCATTATTATCTGCGTGGCATCGGCAGTCTTGCCGATCAGCTGTTTTGCCTCGGTTCCCACGGCTTTAACTTTCTTCTTGTCGCCTGCCGAGACCGCAACTACGCTCGGCTCGAATAATACGACGCCGAATCCTTGCCTATATATGCTCGTGTTTACCGAACCTATGTTTATCGCCACCGTATTGTTACTCATTTTAAAAACTCCTTTATCGTTTCGTCTATCGAGCCTATCGGCAGTCCGACGACGTTATCGTAATCGCCCTTATATCCTCTCACCAATTCATAGCCGTCTTGTATTCCGTACGCTCCTGCCTTTCCTTGCCAAAGTCCCGACTTTAAATATTCGTCGATGAGTTCGCCGTTTAAATCGTTAAAAGTTACTTCGGTTATCACTTTTCCGCTCTCTCGCATATAGCCGGATATCAAGGCGTAACCCGTTATAACTCTATGCGTTTTGCCGCTGAAAGATTGAAGCATTCGTTTAGCGTCCGATATATCCTTAGGCTTACCGTAAATTACGCCGTCCAATTCTACGACGGTATCGGCGCCTAATACGACCGCCTCTTTATCTCCAACTTTCCCGTATACGTCCTCCGCCTTTATAAGTGCATTCTTAACGGCAAATTTTTCGGGAGAAATTCCGCTTGTAATACTTTCTTCCTTTTCGCTTTTTATAATTTCGAAATCGTACCCCGCCTTTAAAAGAATTTCCTTTCTCCTCGGCGACGAACTTGCCAAAATAAATCTTCTCACTATTTTATTATAACCTAAACATTTAAATTTGTAAAGATATTTTTAATAATAAACGCTTTTTTGATTTTACTGTCAAATAATAAAGAGCGACAGCCTGCCGCTATCGCTCTTTATATTTATATGCCGCTTTTTTGCAATGTGTTTTTTACTTTTCCATTTCTTTATTATACTCTATATAGTTTTCATTTATTCTACTTAATAGATTATTTTCAATTGATGCGGAGTTCTTGCTAGTTGTTTTTCTTCCCTTAATATACATCTCTAAATAATTTGCATCATTTAATATATATTCGTTATATTCTTTTTTGTTTATATAAACATTGCATACCGCATCTGGGTTTATATAATACATCTTCGTGCCTCCTACATTTTCAACATTTACGCAATCCAACGGCTGCTCAATCTCCATATCATATTCCCTAACGGTGTATCCATCTTCGCTTGCCTCGCCCTCAACGTATGCTTTACCAGTAAAGAAAATTTCATTATATCTTTGCCTAGAAAATTCAACATCTGTAATTGTTACTCGGTTATTTTTCTTTCGAAGATATGTAACAATATCGTGAATATTTTCTTCATAAGTTTTTTCGGAAATACTATCGGGAGTTATCCTTGTAATCGATTCGAGAAGATTATCTATCGCACTGCCTTCTTCCTCGCTGAAAAGTGAATAGTCGTTAGAAAAAGTATATACGCCGTTTGCATCTTTATCAACTTTAATATTAAAGCCTACCATTGAATCGTATGCATCTTGATCGACATTATACGTAAACGTAACGTATGTCGTTTGTCCGCCCTTTATAAGTGTTCCATTGAGTTTTACTACCGGAACCTCATCTTTATAGGTATACATAGCATAAGTATAATTAAAATCTTTATATTCGGTATTTTTTGTAATATTCCGCTCAATCGCTATGCGGGTTGAAACTTCCACCGAGCCAGATTCGTGAGTCGAATTATCCTCAGAATTCTCTATAGAGGTAGAATTTTGCTTGCTATTATTTCCGCAACTTATAAATAATAAGGCGCTACCTAATGTTATACAAGCCGCACTAAATAAAGCAATAAAAGTTTTTATGCAATTTTCGAATTTTATTGTTTTTTTCATAAATTTTTACCTATGTGAAATTTATTTTAAACTTTATTATATATCATATGATTTTACTTTATATACTCATAATAATATACGTAAGTTCTCGACTTCATCATCAATTATATTATACGGAATAAAACGTTCCATGTCAAGCATTTTGGAACATATTATTCTATAATTTTTCTATGAATATATTTGGAAAAAGATTAAAAGAATTAAGAATAGAGGCTAATTTGAGCAGAGAAAAATTAGCAAACGCTCTTTCGGTTTCCGTCAGGCAAATAAGTTATTGGGAAACCGGTCAAAGGCAATGCGATTTTAATATGCTTATAAAAATTGCAGACTTCTTTTCCGTCAGTATTGATTATTTGCTCGGGAGAACAGATTTTTAAGTTTAATCCAATTAAAAATGCGTTCCTCTATATAAAAGAAACGCAAAATTTTAATATGCATACTGCCGCTTTTGGCGGCAGCTTTTTTTGTTTTTACGAGTTGACCTGTAAGCCGGGTTCTGTCATTTAATACGGTTATCTATCTAGACTTGTCGTCACCGACAAGTTCAAGCGACGTTTTATAGGCAATCCCGACCGGCTGTCTTTTGGATTGCCCCTATCTTGCTCCGAATGGGGTTTACACTGCACTCTGCGTTACCGCAAAGTCGGTGAGCTCTTACCTCGCCTTTTCATCCTTACCGAAAATTCGGCGGTAGTTTTCTGTTGCACTTTCCTTGAAGTCACCTTCACCTGCCGTTAGCAGGCATCCTGCCGTGCGGAGCCCGGACTTTCCTCGTTGATAACTTGGTTATCCCCGCAACCGTACAGTCAACTCGCTTTTAAATTATAACATTTAACTCATTTTTTGTCAATAAAATTACAGCCGTCGACGTTTTTTCACGCCGACGGCTCTTAATTTTAGTTGTTGTTATTTAAAATGTCTCCGAGCGAAACTCCGGTAACTCCGCCTTCATTCCATTCTCTCGGTTCACCGTCGTCATCGACTTTCTTCTCTTTTCTCTGTCTCTTCGGCTTTTCTTCGCCCTCGGCGGCTTCTTCGCCTTCCGCTTTCTTTGCCCTTGCAGGTTTCTCCTCTTTTGCAGGAGCAGGAGTAAGCGCCTTTATCGACAAAGTCATCTTCTCTTTCTCTACGTCCATATCGACGATCTTAGCCTCGATTTCCTCTCCGACTTTCAATGCCGTCGTGGGATCTTCAAGCCATTCATGCGATATTTGAGATACGTGAACAAGTCCGTCTATTCCTTTTTCAACTTCAACAAATGCGCCGAAATTTACGATTCTTACGACTTTACCCTTTATAACGTCTCCGATAGCATATTTATCGGCGGCAAGCTGCCAAGGCTTGGGTTGAAGTTGCTTATATCCCAAAGAAACTTTCTTGGTCTCTCTGTCGCATTTCAATACTTTGAATTCGTATTGCTTGCCTATTTCAAGTACGTCGGCAGGTGTAGCCGCATTAGTCCAGGACAAATCGGATATGTGCGCTAAACAGTCAAAACCGTTTACGTCAACAAACGCTCCGAATTGAGCAAATCTCACTACCGTTCCGGTAACTACGTCGCCCTCGGCAACGGCAGAGAAAAACGCTTCCTCTTTTGCCGCTTGCGCTGCGTCTCTCTCGGCTTTTTCCGCTTCAAGTATTACCCTTTGAGAACCGACTATCTGCTTTCTTCTTCCGTTGTTCTCTACTTTTTCAGCCTTTAAACGAAGTTGCTTGCCCTTATATTTCTCCAAATCCTTTACGAATCCGATCCTTATTTGTGAAGATGGAACGAATACGTCGTACGAACCGAGTTTAGCGGTAAGTCCGCCCTTATTCGTACCGTCTATCGTTACGGTGAAGATTTCGCCGTCCTTTATCTTCGCAATAAATTCTTCTTCTTCCTTACGGAGCTTTATAGCCTTTTGCGATAAGGTTACAGGGTTTAAGCCGGTTATCATAACTTCTATATCTTCTCCGACTTTCTGAGAATATTCTGCCTTATCGTAATTCTCGCAATCGATTTCTTCTTTGGGAAGCATAATTTCTTTCTTGGTATTATTGATATATAATGCCAAACCGTCGTCGGTTGCCGACGATATCGTAGCGACTATGCATTGACCTCTTCTGAACTTCTGTTCATCACCCATCGCCGTCATTGCTTCTTCCATTGCGTTTGTGCTTTTTACTTCCGTAACTTCTTCCATCTTTAAGAAAACCTCCATTGATTGTGCCTTGGGAGTGGACGCCCCTGCAACAATACCTACCTTTTTAAAATCTTTAAATTTTTTATAATCGAGCTCTTTCGGATCGGAAATGAAATATACATTTCCGCAATTCTCCCGGCAAATGCTCGTCAGTTTTTTAGTATTGCTACTGTTACCGCCACCGACTACAACCATTGCATCACAGGTTTTTGACAAAATTTCCGCCTCTTTTTGACGCTCTTTAGTAGTATAACAAATTGTGGGAAAAACTTCAAGCGTTTTTATACTAAATTTCATAAAAAATTCCAAAATTTTTTGAAATTTAGCATCTGAATAGGTCGTTTGCGATACTAAACACACTTTTTCATAGCCGTTTAAGTCCAATTTCTCATAATCGTCGCCTATTACTATCGCACTGTTTTCGCACCAACCCTGAAGTCCTATCACCTCGGGGTGGTTACGTTCGCCCGCAATAAATATAGCATATCCTTCGTCATGATATTTACCCACTATCTGCTGAGTTCTCATCACGAACGGGCAAGTACAGTTAATAACTTTTATCCCTCGCCTTTCGAGTTCTTCAAGCGTATCCCGCCCTACTCCGTGCGAACGTATGATTACAGTGCCGCCCGATACTTCGTCGATATCGTTCACGGTTTTAGTGCCGAGCGACTCTATCTTCTTCGTTACGGTGCTGTTGTGTATCAGTTCGCCGAGTATATATACGTTGTCGCCGTAAATGCTTTCGGCGGTATCTACCGCCTTTTGCACGCCCGAACAAAACCCGCTGTTTTTTGCAAGTATGACTTCCATTATTTCGCCTTAACTATTTCGTCTAACTTCTCTTGACATTCTTTCAATTTTACGGTCATTTTCTCTTTTAAACATTCTTCGAGCGGCGAATCGAGTCTTTGCCCTTTAAGTTCCGAGTAATCGAACGGCTCGCCCACGTACGCATAATTTTTATGGAACATTCTGAATCTCGAATACATTACGAACGGAACGACTTTTACGCCCGATCTATACGCTATTACGCCCGCTCCGCCCTTTATCTCCATTAGTTCACGATCGTTTTTATTTCTCGTTCCTTCCGGAAAAATTATGAGGTTTTCGCCATTTTTAAGCGCAGTAAAACATTGCTTGATTGCGCCGATATCCGCATTTTCTCTGTCTACGGGAATTATTCCCAAATATTTGAAAAACTTGGCAGAAAACTTGTTCTTTACGAGTTCCTTTTTGCCCATAAGCCTCGGTCTGCCCTCTTGAAAAGAGTTGCCGTTACGACCGCATCTATCTTCGCAAAATGATTGCTTACGAGTATACAATTAGTGTCTTTCGGAATATTTTCCTTGCCGTAAATCTTATGCGGATAGAACACGTCATAAAACACCTTGCTTAAAAATTTGATCACACCGTAAAAAATCATAAATTTTATCCTTTGACTTTCTTTATAATAATTTCCGCAACTTCTTCTGCGGATATATAAGACGTATCTATCACTTCGGCGTCTTTCGCCTTTACAAGCGGTGCGAAATCTCTGTGACTATCGTTATAATCTCGCTTTATTATCTCCTCGTGCAAAGCGTTTAAGTCGACTTCTTCGCCCCTCTCTTTGAGTTCTTTATATCTCCGCTCGGCTCTCACCATACTGTCCGCAGTAAGATAAAACTTGTATTTTGCGTTCGGCAAGACGAATGAACCTATATCCCTGCCGTCCAATACGCAGTCCATCTCCGAGGCTATCTCCCTCTGCTTTTCGACCATTTTCATTCTGACCGCCTTATGCGCCGAAACGGTCGAAGCAAGCATGGATATTTCCGCTCGCCTTATCTCTTTCGATACGTCTTTGCCGTCTAATAACGTTA
Organism: uncultured Clostridia bacterium; assembly: GCA_905235815.1. GTDB lineage: Bacteria > Bacillota > Clostridia > Christensenellales > Borkfalkiaceae > UBA10281. The sequence continues at coordinate 6,058 of CAJOMT010000039.1, read as the reverse complement.
CCTGCGCACCGCCGTCGTATCTTATTTTTAAGTCCAAACCGTCTATTATGCCCTTTACTCCGACTTCGTCGGAAACGTCGACGCCTGAATTTAAGCACTTCAAAGCGCAGTCCCTATACATTGCGCCCGTATCAAGATATAAAATACCCAATTTTTCAGCCAGAATTTTTGCGACGGTACTCTTTCCGCTACCCGCCGGCCCGTCAAGCGCTATATTTATCATTGATTTCCTCCCGCCGCATAACCCGTGCATGCGGCAATCGTTATGTTGAATCCGCCCGTAAAGGCGTCCACGTCTATTATTTCCCCTGCAAAATACAGTCCTTTGACTATCTTGCTCTCCATTGTCTTAGGATTGATTTCTTCTACTTTGACGCCGCCGCTCGTTACTATCGCCTCGTCGAGCGGGCGCAGACCACACGGGAATAACTCCATATTTTTTATGGTATTTACGAGTTTCTTTCTGCTCTCTTTATTAAACTCGCTGTTTTTTACTTCGCAATTTACTCCCGACTTCTCTATAACTATCGGTATAAGCGATTTTATAAGTAAGTCGTCGAGCGAATTCCTTACGAGTTTGTTTTTATACTTCTCGAAATCTCTTATTACTCTGTCGTCGAGTTGCTCTACGCTTAATGCCGGCTTTAAGTCCAGATACAGTTTTACGTCTTTTATATTATATTTGTTCAAATAACTCGATAACGTAAGGACGATAGGACCTGAAATTCCGAAATGCGTAAACAACAATTCGCCGAATTCTTCGAACTCTTTATCCCCGACTATCGCTTTCAGTTTTACGTTTTTTAGGGTTACGCCTTGAATGCGCGCGGTATCTTCGTTTAAATCGATACCGACAAGCGCCGGACGAAGTTTAGTGACGGTATGTCCCATTTTTTCGGCAAATTTATAGCCGTCGCCGGTAGAACCGGTCAAGGGATAACTCTTTCCGCCCGTACATAAAATCACGTTGTCGCCCGAAAACTCGCCGTTTTCGGTTTCAATGCGAAATATATCGTCCGTCTTTGATATTTTCGTTACTCGTTCATTAAGCCTGATGTCGACGTTTGCGTCCTTTAAATAACTTTCAAGACATTTCGTAACGTCGCTCGCCTTGTCGCTCAAAGGAAAAACTCTGTTGCCCCGCTCGGTTTTAAGCGGAAGTTTTTTACTCAAAAACGCCATGAAGTCCTCGGGTGAAAAACGCCTTGCCGCACCCGTTAAAAATTTGGGATTGGTCGCAACGTTCGCCAAAAACTCCTCCGACGAACAATTATTCGTTACGTTGCATCTGCCCTTGCCCGTGATATATAACTTTTTACCGAGTTTTTCGTTCTTTTCAAGCAGTACGACTTCCTCTCCGTTAAGCGCTCGGAAATACGCCGCTATCATTCCGGCAGGGCCTCCGCCGACAACCAAAGTTCTCATATCAAAATAATTCCGAAAATTTTTCTATCACCGAATACGCCGTTCTGTTAAACAATATCGGCGTTACGGTTACGTATCCGCGATTGCAAAGTATTATATCGTTTTCGCCGCCGTTATCTCCGAATATCGGATCTCCCATCAGCGAAAAACTGCCGTTCTCGTTCTGTCTGTAAAAATCGTCGTACCCTAAAAACCCCAGCGGCGTAAGTTTGACGCCTTTTATCTCCTCTTTCGGGATATTCGGAAAATTTACGTTTAAAGTATACTCTCCCGAGACTATTTTTAAAAGTTTCGGGAGCATTTGCTCTATTATATCTGCGTCGTCTTGAAATTTGCAATCCGTATGCGATATGTTCGAAAAAGAAATGGACGGTATATGAAAATAATTGCCCTCTAACGCTGCGGAAACAGTGCCCGAATAGGAAGTATTACTGCCTAAATTATCGCCCCAATTTATCCCCGAACACACTAAATCAAACCTTTCTTCATTGAAAAAGTGTACGGCAAACTTAACGCAGTCCGCAGGCGTTCCGCTGAGCGTAAAACTCTCGAAATTATCGGATATTTTTCTTCTTTCAAAAACGAGTTCGCTGTGAATTGTCAAAGAATGAGACGAAGCCGAACGGTTTCCGTTCGGCGCCACAACAGTAACCTCATGTTTTTTTGCCAGAGTCTCCGCAAGTATATGTAATCCCTCGCTCTCTATGCCGTCGTCATTGGTTACCAATATTCTCATACGGGATATACCCCGTTAGTTTTTTCCGCTAATTCTTTATCTATGCCCGACTTGTTCGCCAAACGCCATTTGAAAAAGTTTATCGCAACTTCGTTAAACATTGCGTATGACAAAACGTCCTCTTCAGCGGTATAGTATTCGCTCATCTCGCCCTTGAACTTATCGTATTCGGGAGGAATAAGGTCAGCCGGACGGCAAGTTATTATCTTTTCGTCGCCTACGACCTTCTTTACTATTTCCTCATTCGGCTCGCCGGGAAGTTTACCGTATTCGCCCTTTAACAAGTTCTTGAATTCTTTTGTAACCGTCTTGTACCTTTCGCCGTTTATTACGTTTAGTACCGCTTGCGTTCCGACGATCTGGCTGGTCGGAGTTACGAGCGGCGGATAACCGCTGTCCTTCCTGACGTTAGGCACTTCCGCCAAAACGTCGTCGAGCCTGTCGAGCTTTCCTTGCTGTTTTAATTGATTCATAAGGTTGGAAAGCATTCCGCCCGGAACTTGATATATAAGCGTATTTACGTTTACTTTTCTGACGTTGGGATTGAGCGAACCCGACTTTTCGAGTTCGTCCGCAACCTTTTTGAAATGGTCGTTTATCGGTACGAGTTTCTTGATATCTATGCCCGTATCGTACTGCGTGCCTTTTAGCGTTGCTACGAGCGGTTCGGTAGCGGGATTAGACGTTCCGTTTCCGAGTGCGGAAAGAGCCGTATCCACTATATCGCAACCTGCCTCGATCGCCTTTAAATATACCATATCGCCCGTTCCCGTCGTGTTATGCGTATGTAAATGAATTTTCGTGGTCGGCTTTAATACTTTTTTCATCTCTTTTACGAGATCGTAAGCGGTATAAGGCAAAAGCAAGTTCGCCATATCCTTTATACATATATTATCTGCGCCTAAATCTTCGAGTTCTTTCGCAAGTTTTACGAAATATTCGTTGGTATGCACGGGGCTGGTCGTATACGATATGGTAGCCTCGCATATTCCGCCGTATTTCTTTATCGCACGCATTGAAGTCTCTAAGTTTCTGACGTCGTTCAAGGCGTCGAAAACTCTTATTATACTCACGCCGTTTTTAATTGCGTACTCGACGAATTTTTCAACTACGTCGTCAGAATAGTGCTTATAGCCCAATAGGTTCTGTCCACGCAAAAGCATCTGTATGGGAGTCTTTTTTAAATGACTTTTTAAGACCTTTAATCTCTCCCAAGGATCTTCGTGCAAAAATCTGAGACACGAATCGAAAGTCGCTCCGCCCCACGCTTCGAGAGAATAGTACCCGACTTCGTCGAGTTGATCCAAAACGGGCAACATCTGTTCAATCGTCATTCTCGTCGCCGCTTGAGATTGATGAGCGTCTCTAAGTATCGTATCCGTAATTAAAACTTTTTTATTCTGTTTATCCATATATTATATCCTCTATTTTCAGAAAAGCGAAATCAAAAATCCCGCCGCTATCGCAGAGCCTATTACACCCGCAACGTTCGGGCCCATAGCATGCATCAAAAGATGGTTGCTCGGATCTGTTTCCCGTCCGACGTCCTCGGATATCCTCGCCGCCATCGGAACTGCGGAAACACCTGCCGAACCGATAAGCGGATTTATCTTGCCCTTTGACAGTTTGCACATAAGTCTTCCCATCAAAAGTCCGCCTACCGTTCCGAATACGAATGCAAGTAAGCCGAGCGCTATTATCTTCAACGTCGAAAGCGAAAGGAATACTCCTCCGTAAGCCTTGCTTCCTACGCATACTCCGAGGAATATCGTAACCGTATTCATCAGTCCGTTCTGCGCTTGCGTCGAGAGCCTGTCGGTTACGCCGCTCTCTTTTAAGAGATTGCCGAGCATCAACATTCCGAGAAGCGGCATTGCGTCCGGAAGCAACAACCCGACTACGAGCGTTACGAGTATCGGAAATACGATTTTTTCAAGTTTCGAAACCTTGCGGAGCTGTTGCATTTTGATAGCGCGTTCTTTTTTGGGAACTATCAGTCTCATTAAGGGCTTTTGTATAATAGGTATGAGCGCCATATACGAATAAGCCGCTATCGCTATTGCAGAAAGCAGATCCTCGTTCGTATACTGGCTCATTGTTTGCGTTACGTAAATAGCGGTAGGGCCGTCAGCGCCGCCTATGATCGCTATCGAACACGCCGCCGCCAAGTCGAAACCGAGTAAAATTGCAAGAAACAATGCCAAAAATATTCCGAGCTGCGCCGCCGCACCGATAAACATACTCTTAGGATTTGCTATCAGCGGACCGAAATCCGTCATTGCGCCTATACCCAAAAATATAAGCGGCGGATAAATTACTTTCTCCACGCCGAAGAACAAATACCACAAAAGTCCTCTGTTTTCAACGTTTTCGTAGATGTGCGCCGCACCTTCGGGATACGTTCCCCATAAGACGTTATACGCTCCCGGAATATTCACTATGAACATACCGAAAGCAATAGGCAACAAAAGAAGCGGCTCAAACTTTTTTACGATTGCAAGGTAGAACAGAACGAAAGATATAAGTAGCATTACGTAGTTTTGCCACGTTCCGTTCATAAACCCGAACTGCTCTAATAGCCCCGAAAATATATTGCCTATATCTTTTAAGTCAAAAAGTAGATTTTGAATCATAAAACTTCTCCGCTTATCCTATGACGGCGAGAACGCTTTCGGATTCAACATTCATTCCTTTCGTTACTTTGAACGACACTACGCCGTCGGCAGGCGAAGTTATATCGTTATCCATCTTCATCGCTTCAAGCACGAGCAATGGCTGATCTTTTTTGACGGTAGCGCCCTCCGCTACGAGGAGATTTTTAACTAATCCCGGGAATGGAGACACCACTTTCTTGCCACCGCTTACAGCCGCAGGAGCCGGTTTACTCTCCGCTTTTACAACGGGAGCGGCTACCGCCGCAGGGGCGCTCTCTCCTACTTCTTCCACTTCTACGTCATAACTCTTTCCGTTTACGGTTATTTTAAAATTACGCATTGTTTTTTCTCCTTAAATTCTTTTGATTTTTTTAACGATAAATTCCGGTTTTCTTTTTTCTGCGGAATACGTTGCGGCTATCGCCGCAGTTATCACGGCTACGAGTTCTTCGTCGTTTTCTTCTATATCCGCCGAAGTCGCCGCCAAAGCGCCCTTTTCGGGTTCTGCATTTTTTTTCTCATCCCGTTTCTTGAAGAAAAGTCCGACAAGCCATACTACCAACACCAATATCGCTATACCGGCAAACACCACCAAATAGCCTATCAGCGCATATATCGCAGCCTCTCCGTAACCAATCATTCTCGGTATGACTTCAAGTAAATTTTCCATATTACCTCACCATCATCTGAAGTGCGGAAATAACGTAAGAACGCACGAACGCCGGCTCTATTACGTTGTCGATATAACCGTTTTTAGCCGCATTTATCGGATCGGCGTTCTCCTCAGAATAAATTTCTTCGAATTTATCTAACTTGTCTTCCCTGACTTCGCCGAACGCTATCGATGACGCCTTTCCGTCGAAAAGCGCTACTTTTGCATTGGCAAAAGCATAGGAATATTCTATTCCCGACGACTTGGCCGCAAACAAGGTATATCCGAGTCCCACAGCCTTTCCGTATATGACGGACAGTCTCATACAGCCGTTTAATGCGTCTATTAAACCGCATACCTCTTTTAATACGGGCGTTGCGTTCGTCGCTACGTCCTCTTTTAACGGCAACGTGTTCACAAACGTAACGAGCGGAAGGGAATTTTCAGCCGCAAAATTTGCAAATTCCTTTATTTTCACTACGTTTTTAACGTCGAGTTCCACGCCCTTTTCTCCGCCGCCGAATATTATTGCGGCAACGTTTATTCCGCCTATCCTACCTAAGCCCGTTTTTACTTCGGGAGAAAATGCCG
>CAJOMT010000038.1 GCA_905235815.1 uncultured Clostridia bacterium | reverse complement strand
AGGCTTGCAAGTTCGACTTTTATCGGAAATCTGCCTTGAAGTTCGGGAATCAGGTCCTCTATCGCCGAAACGTGGAACGCTCCTGCGGCAATAAAGAGTATATAGTCCGTCTTTACCATTCCGTATTTGGTATTTACCGTACAGCCCTCTACTATCGGGAGTATATCTCTCTGAACGCCCTCTCTCGATACGTCCGCTCCGCCTCTGTTGCCCTTGCCGGCAATCTTATCTATTTCGTCTATGAATATTATTCCCTCTTCTTCCGCTCTCCTCACGCCTTCGGCTTTGACTGAATCGTTATCGATGAGTTTATCGCTTTCTTCCGCTATTATCGCCTTTAATGCGTCGGGAACACGTACTTTTCTCTTTTTATGCTTTTTCGGCATCATTCCGCCGAAAATCGAGCCTATCGTTATATCCGTATTGATACCGTTGCCGAGGTCAATGGTTTTAGGTTCCTCTAACAATTCCACCTCGACCATCATATCGTTATATTTTCCGTTTCTAAGCCCCTCTAAAATATTGTTTTTGAATATCTCGTCGGGCGTATCGGCTTGTTCGCTCTTTAAAGCGTCGCCGATAACTTTTACCATTTGCTTTTCGGCTATCTTCGTCGCGCGCTCGGATACTAAGGCGTAATGCTCGTCCTTTACCATTCTGACGCTCGCCTCTACTAAATCCCTTATCATCGACTCGACGTCTCTGCCGACGTATCCTACTTCCGTATACTTCGTCGCCTCTACCTTTATAAACGGCGCACGAACGAGTTTTGCAAGCCTTCTCGCTATCTCCGTTTTACCTACGCCCGTAGGACCTTTCATTATTATATTCTTCGGAGTTATTTCCTCTCTCTGCTCATCGGTAAGTCTACTGCGCCTATACCTGTTGCGGAGTGCTACCGCAACCGCACGTTTCGCCTTGTCTTGTCCGATTATATATTTATCCAACTCCGTAACTATCTCTCTCGGTGTTAAATCCATACTCTCACTCCTTTATACTGTTTCGCATTTTATGTTGTCGTTCGTAAAAATGCATATCCTGCTTGCTATTTTGAGTGCCTTGACGGCAATCTGATCCGCAGAATAATCGGTTTCTTCCGCAAGCGCTCTCGCCGCCGCAAGCGCATAATTGCCGCCGCTGCCTATCGCGCAAACGCCGTCGTCCGGCTCGATGACTTCGCCCGTTCCCGAAACTATAAGAAGGCTCTCTTTATCCGCACATATCATCATCGCTTCCAACTTTCTGCCGGCTTGGTCTCTGCGCCACTGCTCGGCAAGTTCCACTGCGCTCCTCTCTAAATTTCCCGAAAATTTATTGAGCATTGCCTCGAACCTCTCGCAAAGCGAGAATGCGTCCGATACCGTGCCCGCAAAACCTATTACCACGTTGCCGTTATAAATTCTCCTTACCTTTACTGCGTTATTTTTAAAAACTACCGATTCGCCGAGCGTTACTTGCCCATCGCCGGCTATTGCGGTAACGCCGTCTTTTTTTACCGCACAAATAGTCGTTCCTTTAAATTCCATTATCTATTATCTCCTTTATTTTTTTCGTTACTTCGAGCGAACGCTCGCCTATAAGTCGTTTTTTCTCGGATTTCTTGCGCCTGTCGTATTCGATCTGACCTATTATTCCGTAATTGGCGTTCATCGGTTGGAAATCCGAATTCGGCGTGGAAACGTACCTCGCCAAAGCGCCGATGACGGTAGAATTATCCGCTTTAAGCGGCGAAAGTCCGTTTAACTTTCTATCCATATTTATAGCCGCCCAAAGTCCGCTCGCCGTGCTCTCCACGTACCCCTCGACGCCGGTTATCTGCCCTGCAAAAAATGCGGTGCCGTGCCCCTTTACCGAAAAATCATCGTTTAAAATTTCGGGTGCGTTGATATACGTATTCTTGTGCATAACTCCGTATCTTAAAAACTCTGCGTTTTTAAGCGCCGGAAACATTGTGAATACTCGCTTTTGCTCCGGAAACAAGAGGTTGGTCTGAAATCCGACGATATTGTACATATTCCCCTCTTTGTCCTCTTTCCTCAGTTGCATACACGCATACGGCCATCTGCCCGTCTTTGGATCGGTAAGTCCCGCCGGCTTTAACGGCCCGAATCGGAGCGTGTCCTCGCCACGCCTCGCCATTACCTCTACGGGCATACACCCCTCGAATACTTTTTCGTCCTCAAAACCGTGGAGTTCCACGCATTTAGCATTCAAAAGTTCGGTGATAAACGACTTATAGCCCTCTTTATCGATTGGACAGTTGATATAATCGCCCTCGCCCGTCTCGCCGTATCTGTCCGCAATAAACGCCTCATTTAAGTCTATAGACTCCGCTGAAATTATAGGAGCGGCGGCGTCGTAGAAATAAAATCCACCGCCTATTTTTTCCTTTAAAAACTCGCAAAGGCGAGGAGTCGTCAAGGGGCCGGTAGCGACTATCACGTTTTCGTCAAAATCTATTTCTTCTATCTCTTTGCAGACAAATTCGATATTCGGCAAACTTTTCAGCCTGTCCGTAATCATTGCGGCGAACTCCTCTCTGTTTACCGCTAAGGCGTTTCCTGCCGGAACGGCGGTCTTATCGGCTGAGTCTATCACCATTGAACCGAGTATACGCATTTCCTCTTTTAAAAGTCCGCACGCATTGCCGAACACGTCGCTGCTTTTAAGGGAGTTCGAACACACGAGTTCTCCGTAATTTTTATTGGAGTGCGCAGGCGTGAAATTATCGGGTTTAACGTCATATAGCCTCACTTTATGCCCTTTCTTCGCCAGATAATACGCCGCCTCGCTGCCGGCAAGTCCGCCGCCTATAACGCTTATGGTTTTATTCATCTTTATCTTATTTTTCTTTATTTATTTTTTCGGAATAGTTACAGCCCTTTTCCGAGCATTTTTTCGTCTTTCCGTCTTTTGTTATGACTATATAGCCGCCGCACTTCGGGCAAGTCTCGCCCGTCGGCAGATCCCAACTCATAAAGTTACATTCCGGATAACCCGAACAGCCGTAATATACTTTTCCGCTCTTTGACATAAGTTTCTGAGCCGGGCGCTTGCACCTCGGACACACGCCCACTTTTTCGGTCATACTCTTTGTCGCCTTGCAACTCTTGCATTGCATATATTTGCCGAATTTTCCCTTTTTAATTACCATTTCGCCGCCGCATTTATCGCATTTTACGTCGGTCGTTTCTTCGTCGAGCGGCTTGATATTCGAGCAATTCGGATAGTTCGGACAAGTTAAGAACTTGCCGTATTTGCCCGTCTTATAGACCATAAGTGCGCCGCATTTATCGCATTTTACGTCCGAGACTTCTTCGTTTTCGCTCTTTATGTTAGAACATTCCGGATAACTCGAACATGCGAGGAATTTACCGTATCTGCCGACCTTTCTTATCATAGGCGCGCCGCATTTTTCGCATATTATATCCGTAACCTCGTCGCCGTCGGTCGTGGCAAAATTGACTTTTTCCTGGAAAGGCGGATAAAACTCCGCTATTATTTTATGCCAATCCTTGCCGCCGTTTTCTATATCGTCGAGTTTATCTTCCATATTTGCGGTAAATGATACGTCCATAATGTCGTCGAAATATTTAGTAAGCATATCGGTTATTTCGAACGCTATTTCCGTCGGAACTATATATTTGCCGTCTTTGACCGTGTATTTGCGCTTGGAAAGAACGGAAATTATCGTGGCGTAGGTAGAAGGTCTGCCTATCCCCTTGTCTTCCATAACTTTTACCAAACTTGCGTCCGTAAATCTTGTCGGCGGTTTGGTAAATTTCTGTTCTTTTTCGAGCGAAACGAGTTTTAATTCTTCGCCCTCTTTAACGTTCGGAATGACTTTTACGGATTCTTCCTCGTCGGAGTTTTCGTTAACCCTATAATCGTCGTAAACGGCAGTATAGCCCTTGAACTTAACGTTTCTTCCGTTCGCCTTTAAAGCGTAATCGCCGGAAGTTACGGTTATCTGTGCGCTGTCATACTTTGCGTCGCTCATTTGCGAGGCGACGAATCTATCGTAAATCAACTTATAGAGATTATAGTGGTTCTTATCCAGAATTGCCTTTGCCTTTTCGGGCGTAAGTTCTAAATCTATGGGGCGAATTGCCTCGTGGGCGTCTTGCGCATTCTTTTTGGACTTATATACGTTGGGTTTTAAGGGAACGTACTCTTCGCCGTATTTATTCTTTATGAACTCCCTCGCCTCTGCTTGCGCCTCGACGGATACTCGCACGGAATCCGTCCTTATATAAGTAACGAACGCCAGATGTCCGTTCGGGGTTTCAATGCCCTCGTATAAGTGCTGTGCCACTTGCATACACATCGGCGACGACATATTGAGTTTTGCCGATGCGTCCTGCTGCATAGTCGAAGTCGTAAACGGCGGCAGAGCGTGGCTCGAAGTTACGCTCTTTTTGTTCTCCGTAACGATAAGTTTGCCGTTTCTTATGGCGGTTTCAGCCTCCGCCGCTTCACGCTCGTTTGCAGGCTTGAATTTTTTACCGTTCTTTTCGACTAAAAGAGTGGAAAACGCTGCGGTTTTGTCGCCCTTTACGCTTGCCTTCAAGTTCCAGTATTCGGTCGGAACGAACGCTTGAATTTCACGCTCTCTGTCCACGACGATTTTGAGCGCCACCGACTGAACTCTGCCTGCCGAAAGCCCGTTTTGTATTCTCTTACAAAGGAGCGGACTGAGTTTATAGCCGACCAGCCTATCCAAAACCCTCCTCGCCTGTTGGGAGTCTACGAGATTGTAATCTATGTCACGGGGATTTTTAAGCGCCTCTTTTACCGCCTTTTCGCTTATTTCGTTAAACTCTATTCTCCTCGCTTTGCCTTGCAATCCGAGCACCTCTTGAAGATGCCAGCTTATCGCTTCGCCCTCTCTGTCCGGGTCGGTTGCGAGATAGACTTTATCCGCCTTTTCGACCTTTTCTTTAAGCCTCTTTATAACCGGCTTTTTATCCGCCGAAATAACGTAATTAGGCTCAAAATTATTTGCCACGTTTACTCCCAATCTCTTTTCGGGTAAATCTCTGACGTGTCCGCCGCTTGCGTCCACCTTGTATTTACCGCCGAGATACTTTTCGATCGTCTTTGCCTTTGACGGCGATTCCACTATTATAAGTTGCATATATTACTCCTCCGCTTGCGTCAATGCGTATGACGAGTCCGAATCTCTGACTATCAGTTTTTTGATTTCAAGATTTGTCAACGTCTCTATCGCCTTTGCAACACTTAATTTCGAATTTATTATTATATCGTCCGAGTCGGTTATTCCCTTTTTTATAAGGTTTAAAACGACGCTTTCATCTTCGCTTATCTCTATTGATTTTTTCTCTTTGAGCGTATAACCCATAACGCTTGCTATATCTTTTGCCGATTCGACCAGCGCAGCGCCGTTTTTTACGAGTTCTTTGCAAATTGCGCCCGCCTCGCCGAACCCGTAAGGGAAACAGCAAACTTCACGGCCGCTATCGAGCGCGAACTCCGCCGTATGCCGTGTGCCGCTCTTTCTGTTGCCGCTCACTATCAAAACGCCGCCGCCAAGTCCCGCAATTATCCTATTTCGCATTATGAACGAATAGAACTTCGGCGCAAATTTGCACCTATGCTCGGATATTATCAATCCGTTTTCCGCAACCGCTAATGCGAGCGGCTCGTGGTGCTTCGGATAAACTGCGTCCACGCCGCCGGCAAATACGGTTATCACTTTGCCGTTTTTGATCGCTCCGTCTATCGCCGCTCTGTCTCCGCCTTCGGCAAACCCCGTAACGACGACTATCCCGTTATCGGTTAATGTCTCTGCGACCTCTTGGGTTTTGGTAATATACGGCTCGAAAGTTCTCCTCGAACCAACGATTGAAAATTTTTGCTTTTCGTCTAAAAGTTTTACGTTACCCTTATAATACAATGCGAGCGGCGGCAAATTTATCGCCTTTAACGATTCGGGGTAGTTGTCCGAAAATATCGTTACCACTCCGTCCGCATTGCAAGTTGCGTCCTTTACCGCATCGTCGACGAAACCTTTTATTTCCATCGCTTTTACGATATTTTCGCCGACTGCGCCTTGACCGACGCTCTTAAAATAACGTTCAAGATATTTGCCGTCTTTGAATATATCGCTCGGTCTATCGAGCGACAATAATAGTTGCGCCTTGTATTTATATTCGAGGTGTTCGAAGCAATCGAGAAACACGACCGCCTTTTCGTCTTCCGTTAAATTCATACTTTATCGTTTCTGTAACTTATGGCCTCCACCAAGTGGGAACACTCGATTTTCTCGCTCAATTCGAGGTCTGCAATAGTCCTTGCCACCTTAATTATCCTGCTCCTCGCCCTTGCAGTCATATTAAACTTCGCAAACGCCGCTTCCAAAACCGCCTCGCCGCTTTCGTCGAGTTGGCAATATTTTGCCAAATGCTTTTCGCTCATTTCGGCGTTCGTTTCTATGCCGTCGTCCTTAAACCTCTCTCGCTGAATAAGCCTTGCGCGGTTGACTCTCGCTCTCACCTTTTCGGAACTCTCGCCTTCCTCTTTGTTTACCAAGTCCGAATAGACCACGTTGCCGACGTTTATCCTTATATCTATTCTATCCATCAGCGGTCCGGAAATCTTAGCCTTATACTTTTGTATCTGCGAAGAAGTGCAGGTGCAAGTCGCTGTTTTTGAACCGTAATTTCCGCAAGGACACGGATTCATACTCCCGACGAGCATAAAACTTGCCGGATATTTCACGTTTGCCTTGATACGAGAAACGGTTATCACTCTGTCCTCTAACGGTTGACGTAAAGATTCGAGGGTGGAACGGGAATATTCGGGCATTTCGTCGAGATAGAGTACCCCGTTATGCGCCAAACTTATTATTCCGGGTTTAGCGGTATTGCCGCCGCCGATAAGCGCTACGTTACTTGCGGTATGGTGCGGAGTCATAAACGGACGCTTATAGACTATTCCTTCTTCTCTTGAAAGTAGTCCGGCAACGCTATGTATCTTCGTCGTTTCGAGCATCTCGTCAAAACTCATATTCGGCATTATCGACGGAATACATTTTGCAAGCATCGTCTTACCCGCTCCCGGCGGTCCGACCATTATTATATTATGGTTGCCGCTGACTGCGACTTCCAAAGCCCTACGCGCTAAAAATTGACCTTTTACGTACTTTAAATCGTTTACGTATTCAACCTCGCCGAGTAGGTCCGTATAATCTGATTTTTCTAAAGGGCGTATCTCCGCTTTGCCTTCCAAAAAGGCGCAAGCCTGTTCAAGAGTTTCCATAGGGTAAATATCTATTCCGTCTATATACCCTGCCTCTTTTGCGTTTTCCGTCGGAATTATTGCCTTTTTATATCCTTTTTCTTTAAGGGAAATCAAAGTCGGCAACACGCCGTTTACGCCCCTTATCTTGCCGTCGAGCGAGAGTTCGCCGAGCAAAACCACGCCGTCGTCAATCGAAACGAGTTGCTCTGACGCCTTTATAATTCCGACCGCAATGGCAAGATCCAAACCGGCACCCTCTTTTCTCACGTCTGCCGGAGCAAGGTTGACGGTTATCTTATGATTCGGAAATCTCTTGCCGCTGTTCTTTATTGCTGAACGCACACGCTCTTTCGATTCTTTGACGGCGGCGTCCGGAAGTCCGACTATCTCAAAAGCCGGAAGTCCCAAATTCGTATCGACTTCGACGTTTACTATATATCCGTCCAATCCGTCAAGGACGTGCCCCAAAACTTTCGCTAACATAAATCACCTTCCGTTTCAGATTTGCCAGCCGTATAATATCTTTGCCAATGCGTCCGAAACCTCAAACCCGCAAATTCCTATATAACAACCTACAAACGTTATCAATCCGATTGCCCCTATCACCGCTGTCGTAATTATAAGCGCCTTCTTTTTGGCAACTTTTCCTATCGCCGCCAATAAAAGCGGAATATACGCCGCATATACGCAAGAGAAAAATGCCGCCGCAGTGTGATTTGCAAGTCCGAATAAAAACGGCGCAAACCCGAAAACGAGCATTATCGTTAAAATAGTGTATTTTACTTTTATTCCCGACTGCATTTTATGCGCTTTTGAATTTTTAGGCGCAAAGAAGAGCGAAGTCGTAAATATAAAGCCTATAAGCGCCGCAACGTAAGGCACGTAATTTAAAAGTACGTTGCCGTCTTTACCTATAAATATTCCCAATCTGCCGATAGAAAAGTCAAAGCCGAACGAAGAACCCATATCCCTAAGCATTGCGACGATAAATCCCGTGCCGTAATGCGCTTTTACGGGCGATGCGCTCACCGCATAGAAAATTACGGTAAGAACGAGCGGTATAACTACGAATGCGAGCGGCAACAAATAGCCGTATCTCGAAGTCTTTTTATGATAAGATGTATAAATGCTTTCCTTTTTAAGACCTTTCGCCTCGTCGTAAGCGACTTTGTATTCCGAATTGAGTTTTTTAAGCGACATACCCCAAACGATGGGTATCCCGATTAAAAATATTATATTCGATACTCCGCAAGAAACGGCGAAACCTATCGCAAGCCCCGAGAATATCAAGTTAAATACGGTTTCCTTTTTATATTCGAATTTATATATGCCGGCGTAAAAGCCTATCGCCAAGTAATATGCGAGAAGTATAAACGCAACGCCGACGGATAGCGACGCACTTGCCGAACTTATGAACAATGCGCTCATGAAAAGCGCCGCCAAAGAACCGATCAGTGCGTATACGTCGCTATTAAATATGCGCTTTATGAGCAAGTATAAAACTATAAAAGATATATATCCAAGTAGCAGCGAAACAACTCTTATTCCGAAAGTATTTCTGCCGAAAACTGCGATAGAAATCGCATTCAAAAATGTCGTAAACGGGCCTGTTCCGACTTCGCCCTCGCCCTTAAAGAGCGAATCCGCCGCCTTTAATTCGAGAAGTTCTTCGTCGCCGAGATTAAATCTGTAAGCGGCGGAAGAAGTAAACGTACTCTGCTCGTCGATTAAATATTCTGCGGAAGTCTTGGTATACTCCGAATACTCCGCAACCCTTTCTATTTTTATCCTCTCGCCGTTTTCGGCGGTAAACGCCACTTCGTAAAACTCGAAAACGTCGGGGGTGTGAATCTTTACTCTGCTCAAATTATCTATAACGCCGTCTTTACTTCCGTCGTAAACGCAATACCACGAATATTGCCTTACGCCGCTTGCCTTCACTTCTTTTACATAACTCGTGGAGGAACTCGACTTCGTCTTAAAGTCGAATAAAATGGTCAGATCGTCCGCCGACTTATCGTAGATTTTACCCACGTAAACGTAAATTCCGCTAATCGCCTTATTTTCGGTAATCGTCTCGCCGTTTGCGTCGGTAACCGTAAACGATCTGTCGAGGTCGACGGTTATATAAGAATCCTCTATGTCGCCGTGTCCGTCCGTTGCGACCGTTGACAACCAATAGGTTTTCGGCATATTTACGCTCCCGACCGAAAATGCGCCGGTAAGAATAAAAAATACGGCAATTGCCAATGCGTATATCGTAAATATAAAATTCTTTTTCATCTGCCGCCTCCGCTTATTTTAATATACACTATATTTTTTCTTTTGTAAACTGTTTTTACAAACATTTTTTCTACTTTTCATTATATTATAATATATTGAAAACATAAAAAGACAAAAAAATACCCATACTTTCGTATGGGTATCGATTCATTTCTTATTAAAGAACTTCTTCTACTTTTGCCGCCTTGCCGGTCAAATCTCTGAGATAGTAAAGTTTTGCTCTCCTTACTTTACCTTTTCTGACTACCGTGATTGCGGAAACCTTCGGGGAATGTAAGGGGAAAGTTCTCTCCACGCCTATTCCGTAAGATATTCTTCTTACCGTAAACGTTTCTCTTATTCCGCCGTTCTTCTTCGCTATAACTATGCCCTCGAAGTTCTGTATTCTCTCTTTCGAACCTTCGATAACTTTGAACGATACCTTAACAGTATCTCCGACCGCAAACTCCGGTACTTCCGCTTTAAGATTTTCTTGTTCTATTTGTTCAATAATATTCACGACTTATACCTCCATTATTACGAAACGTTCACGACTTATCTACCTAACTAATTATATACGCTACTATGCATATATCGTCGGAGGACCGTTCGAAGTCTTTTTCTATTCTATCACATCTTTTTTTCTTTTGCAAGCATTTTTTAAGCGTTTTGTATATTTTTTTAAATTTTTATCTTAACCTCAATGGGTTAGGCGGTGCCAAGCCCAGCATAGCGTAATAACAACATTCGAGTTTTCCGTTATACAGTTTACGCTTTTTGTCCGCTTTTTTGCCGAACAGCCTCTCGAAATCGCTTACCGAAGTTAA
>CAJOMT010000037.1 GCA_905235815.1 uncultured Clostridia bacterium | reverse complement strand
TAAACTTACAGATAAAGGCGCAGATTCTTCTATAATTTTAGAGGCTTACGTAAAAGACGGGTACAGTTATACGTATACAAATATTTTCGGTTCGAGCTACGGATATAGCGAAATGGACGACGAAACTACTGACTTGTCCGATATCGATATGGAAAAAGTAGGCGAGTATATCGGAAAAGCCAAAACGGAACTTCCCAAGCCTGAGGCGACCAAAAACGGCGAAGATATCAGAGTAGTGTGGAATATAACCAACGATAATATCGGCGATTATGCAAAGGCTATCGGCAAAATTCAGGGCAAAGAAACGCAAGACGACGAAATTGCCGAAATGCTCAAAGATATAAGAGTGAACAAAGGTAAAATAACTCTTGTTATAGGCGGCGACCAAATAAAAAATATAAACGTGGAATTAGATGCCGTGAGGGGAGAAGAAGGAGTTAAGGCAAATCTTACTTGCGAAATCAGTGTAAAGAACGTTGAAATCGTCTTTGACGAGGACAGATTGAACGAAATTAGAAATACCGCAAGGGAAATAGAAGAAAATGAAGATTAATTTAAAAAATGACGGCATTATCCGAATATAGCGGATAAGACTGTCGCATATAAAAACACTAAAAAGGGGTTGCCGCTTAATGCGACAGCCCCTTTTTGTGTGGGTACAGACCGTTTTTTAATTGTTTTTATCAATACATTCCGTCCATTCCGCCTTGTGGCATTTGCGGAGCAGGGGGTTCGGGGATATCTGTTACGATACTTTCAGTCGTCAAAAGAGTGGAAGCGATAGACGCCGCATTCTGAAGTGCTGAACGAGTAACCTTAGTCGGATCGATAATTCCCTCTTTAACCATATCGACGTAAGAGTTTTTGTATGCGTCAAAGCCGTAATTCGGCTTTTTAGACTTAATGATTTCGTTAAGTATAACGGAACCGTCGAGTCCGGCATTCTTTGTAATTTGTCTTAAAGGTTCTTCGATAGCCCTTAAAATGATGTTTGCGCCGGTCTTTTCGTCGCCCTCTAACGTCGCCGCCAAATCCTTGATTGCGGGGATAGCGGACAAAAGGGCAGTGCCGCCGCCGGGAACGATTCCTTCTTCGACAGCCGCTCTCGTCGCTGCGAGTGCGTCCTCTATACGGAGTTTCTTTTCTTTCATTTCAACTTCGGTAGCCGCACCTACGTTGATGACCGCTACGCCGCCGGCGAGTTTTGCAAGTCTTTCTTGCAATTTTTCTCTGTCATAATCCGAAGTGGTCTCTGCGATTTGAGCCTTGATCGAGGCAACTCTTGCCTTAATTGCTTCGGGATCGCCTGCGCCGTCTACGATTACGGTGTTCTCTTTATCGACTTTGATCTGACTTGCTCTGCCGAGCATATCGGGAGTGAAATCTTTGAAATCAAGACCGAGTTCGGAGGAGAGTACGGTGCCGCCCGTCAAGATTGCTATATCTTCGAGCATATCCTTTCTTCTGTCGCCAAAGCCGGGCGCTTTAACCGCAACGCAGTTGAATACTCCCTTTAACTTGTTTACGACGAGCGCCGCCAAAGCGTCGCCTTCGACTTCTTCGGCAATTATCAAAAGTTTTTGACCTTGTTGAGCAATCGGTTCAATTACGGGCAAAATTTCCTGAATTGAAGAAATTTTCTTATCGGTTATAAAAATTACGGGGTTGTCGTATATCGCAACCATTTTGTCTGCGTCGGTTACCATATAAGCCGATGCGTAGCCTCTATCGAACGACATACCGTCTACGGTAGTGAGTTCGGTTTTCATTGTCTTGCTCTCTTGAATGGAGATAACGCCGTCTTTACCGACCTTTTCCATAGCCTCGCTGATGAGTTCGCCGATCGCTTCGTCGCCGGCCGAAATCGAGGCTACTTGCGCTATTGCCTTTTTGGATTCTACGGGTTTGCTTATCTTTTTAAGTTCGTCCACAGCCGTATCGACCGCTTTTTGAATACCTTTTTTCAAAACTATGGGGTTGGCGCCTGCGGCGAGGTTTTTAAGTCCTTCTTCGATCATCGCTTGCGCAAGTACAACGGCGGTAGTCGTTCCGTCGCCTGCAACGTCGTTCGTTTTGGTGGAAACTTCTTTTACGAGTTGTGCGCCCATATTTTCAAACGGATCTTTGAGTTCTATTTCCTTTGCGATCGTAACGCCGTCGTTAGTGATGAGCGGAGCGCCGAATTTTTTATCCAGAACTACGTTTCTGCCCTTGGGGCCCAAAGTTATTTTTACCGTGTCGGCGAGTGTATTGACGCCTGCTTCCAATGCTTTTCTTGCGTCTTCGCCGTATTTGATTTGTTTAGCCATATTTTCTCTCCTTTTATTCTATTACTGCAATGATATCCGATTGACGTATAACCGTTATCTCTTCACCGTTTACCTTAATTTTCATTGCGGAATCCGCAGAGTAAAGCACGGTATCGCCCACCTTTACTACTACTTCAACGTCATTTCCGTAAAGTTTGCCTCCGTTTCCTACAGCCGTGATTTTTGCCGTGGTATACTTACTTTCCGACGCCGACGGAAGAATAAATCCGCTTTTAGTCGTTTCTTTCTTTTCTTCTGTATCTACGACCAGATAGTCGTACAAAGGTTTAATATTCATATCTACCTCCGATAAATTACTAACCGATTAGCACTCTCGCCTCACGATTGCTAATACTATTATAACCATTCTGATAAATTTGTCAATAGTTTTTGACAACATTTGTAAAAAATTTTTTCAGTTTTCACAATTCATAAAAAAAGTTCGGCGTTGCCGAACTTTTACAAATATCTGCTCTCAACTTATTTTTTCGAAATCGTCTGCGCCGTGCTTGCATATCGGGCATACGAAGTCGGGCGGAAGTTCTTCGCCCTCGTAGACGTAGCCGCAAATTTTGCAGACGTAGCCTGATTTTTTTTCTTCCTGCGGTTGCGGCTTCGGTTTAACCGAGTCGAAATAATATTGATAAGTCATAGGATTTTCGTCCGATAACGTTTTTGATTCGGTTACTTCCGCAACGAAAAGGGTATGACTGCCGTAGTTTGTCGCCGAAACGACTTTCGCCGATATATATGCGCAAGAATTTTCGGTCAGATATTTCAAGCCGTTTCCGCTTACGGCAACGCCCGTCAATCCTTCGAATTTGTCCGTATCCCTGCCGCTTTGGAAACCGAACCTCTTAAACAGTTCGAACGGTGCGGATTCGGATAAAACGCACGCATTGAATATCTTTTCTTTCGCAAGCAGTTCCGAGGTGTAATTTGCCTTGTTTACCGCAACGGCTATTCTTTTCGGAGAATCGGTGAGTTGTATTACAGTGTTCACAACGCAGCCGCTATCCCTTTCGCCTTTGACGGTTAAAACGTAGAGTCCGTAACTGAGTTTAAAAAACGCCTTATTGTCTATAATATTGTCCGTCTTGTCCGCTTCTTCGCTTTCAGCGCCTATTTTGATTGTCGCAGAAACTGCGTCGGCGAGAGCATATAAAGAGTTAAGCGTATTTTCTTTTACCGAAGATAAGATTTGAACGGGTTTATCTATAATTTCGCAATTTTTGAGCGTCGAAAGTTTTTCGGTAATGAGTTTACCGGCGGTCGGAGCCCAACTTCCGTTTTCGACTACGGCAAACGTTCTGTTCATTATTCCGTGAGCGGCGAGGTCGTTTAAGAAATCTTCCATTTTGACGAAAATACCGGCATTATAGGTAGTGGAGCATAACACTATGTGGCTGTATCTGAACGCCTCGGCTATGAGATAGGAAGAGTCGGTCTTTGAAACGTCGTACACGGCGATTTTATCTATTCCGTTTTCGCTGAGGCGAGATGCGATAATTTCCGCTGCGTTTTCGGTGTTTCCGTAGACGGAAGCGTAAACTATCAAAGCGCCTTTGACTTCGGGTTTGTAACTCGACCAAAGCGAATATTTTTCAAGTAAGTAATCTATATTTTTGCGCCAGATAAGTCCGTGGAGGGGGCATATTCTCTCAATTTTGAGCGTCGCCGCCTTTTTAAGAACCGCTTGTACCTGAACCCCGTATTTTCCGACAATATTAGTATAATATCTCCGCATTTCGTCGGTATAGGCGCCTTTGTATTTTATTCCGTCCGCAAACAAGTTGCCGGACACCGCTCCGAAAGAGCCGAAAGCGTCAGCCGAAAACAGAGTATGAGAAAACTCGTCGTAAGTCATCATAACTTCGGGCCAATGCACCATAGGTGCGTCTATAAAGCGAAGGGTGTGAGTTCCGAGCGAAAGCGAGTCGCCCTCTTTAACGAGCGAAAATTCGGGTGCGACTTCGAAATAATTTGAAATCATCTTGGCGATTTTCGCATTACATACGACTTTTGCTTCGGGGTGGTCTTTTAAAATTTCGGCAAGGGTAGCGCTGTGGTCGGGTTCCATATGGTTTACGACTATATAGTCGAGTTTTCTGCCGTCTAATGCGAAATTAAGGTTTTCTTTAAACTGTTTTTCGCAAGACTTGTCCACTGTGTCCAAAAGGCAGGTAAACTTGTCCGAAATAAAATAGGAGTTATAAGAAACTCCATCGCTAACGGGGTAAACGTTTTCAAAGAGAGCGATTCTTCTGTCGTTTACGCCGAGATAAAAAATGTCTTGGTCTAATTGTCTTACGTTGTGCATAATAATTACCTCTTTAATATATCGAAAAATTTTGCGTCGTCGTAGTTCACGACGAGTTCTCTCGGGAAATCTATCGCTTGCAAAACTTTTATTGAATTGCCGAAATCTGCAATTTTTTCTCTGCCGTGACTGTCGCTTCCGAGAATGATATGTACGCCCTTTTGTTTGCACAGTACGAGCATTTCGATAAGCCATTTAAGGTTTGTTTTTCTGTAACCGTTTAAATCTGTACTCACCGAATTGAGTTCGAGCATCACTCCGTATTCTTTTGCGGCGTCTGTCAGACTGTGGCAGTTAACGGCGAAAGTGGGATCGTCGGGGTGTCCGATGACGTTTACGTATTTATTCTTCATTGCGTTTATCAAGGCTTTCGTGTTGACTTCTTCGGTAGAGGGGGAGAATACGTCTTTATGTAGGCTTGCTATCGTGAAATCGAGCCCCGCCAAAACGTCGCTCGGAAGATCCACTTCGCCCCGATCGTTTAAAATATTCAGTTCCGCTCCGTAAAGCAAATTCACGCCGAATCTGTTTTTGGGGCAGAAGTGTAAATTACGGAAATAGTTCACCGAAGTAGTGCCTATCATCTTGGGCGCATGGTCGGCTATTCCGAGGTATTTAAGCCCCAGTTCGGCAGCCCTTTTTGCGAGGTCTGTCGCCGTATCTTTGGTGTGATGACCGCTCGCCACGGAGTGCGTGTGAACGTCTAAAATCATATCCATATTTATATTATACAGCATTTCTTTCCAAAAAACAACAAAATTAACACAATTTTCAAATATTTTTAAGCGAAAACAACACAAAGCAACATTTTTTAAAAAAAAATTGTTGAAATTTTGTTGTTTTGTGTTGACATTGCGTTTTTTTTGTATTATAATAAGAATGAAGTAGAAAATATGGCTTGAATTTTTTAAAATTACCATATATAGTAAAGAGGCAAAAATGCAGGCGGAAGATATAGTGCCAATTAAAGATAAGATGAGAATTGTTCAGGAGTTGGTTCCGGGCAAGCAGATATCCATTGCGCACGTCATTGCCAACCCCGATCCGATAATGTATCGCAAGCTCGGTCTTAACCCGACGGTCGATTATTCAAAGAGTGCGATAGGCATATTGTGTATAACGCCTGCTGAGTCTGCTATAATCACGGCGGACATAGCGCTCAAAGCGAGCGGAGCGGAAGTGGGGTTTGTCGATAGGTTCAGCGGCACGCTGATACTGCTCGGAACGGTATCGGAAGTAACCGAGTCGCTCGAAGCGGTTTTGAACTATGCGAGGGACACTCTTAAATTTACCGTTTGCGATCTGACCAAGACTTAATGAAAAAAAAGATAATGTTTATGGGCAGCAGCGGTGCGGGTAAAACTACTATCACGCAAGCGCTGTACGGCGAGGACATAGCGTACCATAAAACGCAATACGTAAATTACAGTCAATATATAATAGATCCGCCGGGGGAGTATATCGAGGATAAGCAATTCGGGTTTGCGTTGGCGCTATATTCCTACGAAGTGGACATAATAGGGTTTATTATGGCTGCGGACGAGCCGTTTTCATTGTATTCGCCGGCGACGACGGCAAATATAATGAGGGAAGTCGTAGGGATAGTTACGAAAATAAACAGTCCGAACGCAAATTTGAGTTTAGCGAAAGAGTGGCTTGAAATAGCGGGTTGCGAAAAGGTATTTTTCGTGGATTCGGTAACGAGAGAGGGGCTTGACGAACTCATAGAATATCTGGGCTGGAACGAAAGCGATAAATAAAAAATTATTTACAGAAATCAAACAAGGAGAAATATAATGGTAAACGAATTTGAGATCAAAAAGCAAATATGCGACATCGGCAAACGCATTTACAATCAAGGAATGGTTGCCGCAAACGACGGAAATATTTCCGTAAAACTGAACGATCACGAGTTTCTTTGCACACCGACGGGAGTATCCAAGGGATTTATGACACCCGAATTTATATGCAAAGTAGACGAGAACGGAAAAGTTTTGCAAGCGAATGCCGGATTCAAGCCGTCGTCGGAAATCAAGATGCACATGAGAGTATATAAGGAAAGACCGGACGTAAACTCGGTAGTTCACGCTCACCCGATATACGCTACTTCTTTTGCGATAGCGGGTATTCCTTTAACTCAACCGATAATGCCGGAAGCGGTAATAGCGCTCGGCTGCGTTCCGATAGCGGAATACGGCACGCCGTCCACCGAAGAAATTCCGGACGCCGTTTCTAAATATCTTCAATATTTCGATGCGGTACTTTTGGCAAATCACGGTGCGCTTACTTATTCGGACTCGCTTTTAAATGCATATCATAAAATGGAATCTGTAGAGTTCTATGCAAAACTCTTATTTAATTCCAAAATGCTCGGCGGCCCGAAGGAACTTTCAAACGAGCAAGTCGAGAGACTTTATGAAATTCGTCGTCAGTTCGGTTTAAAGGGTAAACATCCGGCGAACGTTTGTCTGAACAATAAAAACGGCGAAAAGAGTTGCCATAATTGCGGAAATTGCCACTCTGCCGCAAGTTCGAGCGCTTCTTCGCAAGACGATGTTATAGCGGAAATCACCAAAAAAGTATTGGCTCAACTCGGAAAGTAAAAGAATAGGAGACAGCTATGAATTTCAGCGAAAGCGACGTTTCCGCAATCGTTAAGCAAGTCGTTGCGAAATTAAATCTTTCTGACGGCGACTTCGGAAGCAAGGGAATATTCGACGATATGAACGAAGCGATAGCGGCTGCCAAAGAGGCTCAACAAATAGTCAGGAGAATGAGCCTTGACGCCCGTGAAAAAGTCATCGCGAATATTCGCAAAAAGACGATTGAAAATGCCGAGATCCTCGCTCGTATGGGCGTTGAGGAAACGGGCATGGGAAACGTAGGTCATAAAATATTAAAACATAAGCTCACAGCGGAAATGACGCCGGGAACGGAAGATCTGACAACTACCGCTTGGTCGGGCGATAAGGGGCTTACGTTGGTAGAAATGGGACCGTTCGGCGTAATAGGCGCCATAACGCCATGTACCAACCCGAGCGAAACTATAATATGTAATACGATAGGAATGTTTGCGGCCGGGAATACCGTAGTATTCAATCCTCACCCCGCGGCGATAAAGACGTCTAATTATGCGGTCAATATGATAAACGAGGCGAGTTTGGAGGCGGGCGGACCGGCAAATATCTGCTGTTCGCTCAAAAAGCCGACTCTGGAATCGAGCGCCATAATGATGAAGCATAAAGACATTCCGCTTCTCGTAGCGACCGGAGGTCCGGGAGTGGTAACGGCGGTGCTTTCATCGGGCAAGAGAGGTATCGGAGCGGGGGCAGGCAATCCGCCGGCGCTCGTAGATGAGACCGCAGACATAAGAAAGGCGGCGGAGGATATAGTAAACGGTTGTACGTTCGATAACAATCTTCCGTGTATTGCCGAAAAAGAAATAGTCGCCGTCGACGAGATAGCGGACGAATTGATGAAATATATGGTGGAGGAGCAAGGTTGTTATCTTGCCTCGAAAGAGATACAGGATAAACTCGTCGCCACCGTATTGACGCCGAAGGGCTTAAACAGAAAATGCGTTGGCAGGAGCGCAAAAGCGTTGCTCGCAATGGTCGGGGTAGACGTACCCGACAGCATCAGGTGCATAACCTTCTTCGGAGAAAAGGAGCATCCGCTGATTGCCGAAGAACTTATGATGCCGATACTCGGAATAGTCCGTGCCAAAGATTTTGACGACGCCGTTGAAAAGGCGGTTTGGCTCGAACACGGCAACAGACATTCAGCGCATATACATTCCAAAAACGTAGATCGTATAACCGAATACGCAAAAGCGATAGATACGGCGATACTCGTCAAGAACGGTCCGTCGTACTCGGCGCTTGGATTTGGCGGAGAAGGATATTGCACGTTTACGATAGCGAGCCGTACGGGCGAAGGACTTACTGCGGCGCACACCTTTACGAAATCCAGAAGATGCGTAATGGTAGAAAGTTTATGTATAAGGTAGCAGCGAGGTAAAATAATGAATAATTCCGAAATAGAATTACTTGTAAGACAAATTTTAGAGGGAATGCAAGGCGGAGAGAATAAATCTTCTGCAAGCGGCGGAGCGATTCCGGAAAAGGCGAGAGTTGCAATGCTCGTCGAAAAGGGAAGATTTGAAATTCAGGAACATAAAATTCCCGAAGTCGGCGACGACGACATACTCGTAAAAGTCGAGGGCTGCGGAGTATGCGGAACCGATGCTCACGAGTTTAAAAACGATCCGTTTAATTTGATTCCCGTAGTACTCGGACACGAGGGTACGGGCGAGATAGTCAAAATGGGTAAAAACGTTTTGAAAGACAGTGCCGGCAAACCTTTAAAAGTCGGAGATAAAGTCGTAACTTGTATGATATTCGGCGACGAGCCGGAAATTACGATGTACGACCTCAACAAACAAAACGTCGGTAAGGCGGACGTTTACGGACTTCTTCCGGACGACGACGTAAAATTCAACGGTTGGTTTGCGGACTATATCCTTATAAGAAAGGGTTCGAGCGTTTTCAACGTAAGCGATTTGGATCTCGATTCGAGAATACTTATCGAGCCGTGCGCAGTTTTGGTGCACGCTGTCGAAAGGGCTAAAACCACCGGGATATTGAGGTTTAATTCGAGAGTCGTCGTTCAGGGTTTAGGACCGATAGGTCTTATATGCGTAGCGGTTTTGAGAACTCTCGGAATAGAGAATATCGTAGCGGTCGACGGCAATGAAAAGCGCCTTGAATTTGCGAAAAGAATGGGCGCAAATTATACGGTAGATTTCAGAAATTATAAGGGAGCGGAAGCGCTCGGGCAAGCCGTATACGACGTGCTTGGCGGACACTATGCGGACTTCGGTTTCCAATGCACAGGCAATCCGGTAGCGCATGCGAATATATATAAAATGATAAGGCGTGGCGGCGGACTTTGCGAACTCGGTTTCTTCATAAACGGCGGCGACGCAACGATAAATCCGCATTTCGACCTTTGTCAGAAAGAAATTACCTTGGTCGGAAGTTGGGTATATACGTTGAGGGATTATGCGACGACGTTCGACTTTTTAAAGAGGGCGCAAGCCATAGGGCTTCCCATAAAAGAACTCATTACTCATAAATTCCCGTTAGAGGAGATAAACGAAGCGTTAAAGACCAATCTTTCGATGCAAGGTCTTAAAATAGCGGTAGTAAATAAGTAAAAGGATAAAAAATGGCACAAGCAGTCGGAATACTCGAAGTTTACGGGCTTACAACGGCTTTCGTAGCGGCGGACGCAGCGTGTAAAGCGGCTGACGTAACCCTTGAAAACTTCGATAAAAACAAACCCGCCAATGCGGATAAATTGCCGGTACCGTTACTCGTAACGATAAAGATGCGAGGTAACGTTGCGGCGGTAGAGGCGGCGCTTAAAGCGGCGAGAGAAACTGCGGAAAGTTTAACCGGAGTAGTCGCTGAACACATAATAGCAAACCCCGAGTCGGATACTGAAAAGATGTTAAGACTCAGTGGATTAGACAAAAAATAAAAAAATAAATTTTAAAATTATATCGGAGGATAAAAAAATGACACTTGAAGCATTAGGAATGGTAGAAACCAGAGGACTTACTGCGGCGATCGAGGCGGCGGATTCAATGGTAAAGGCGGCGCAAGTCGTTTTGATCGGAACCGAGAAGATCGGTAGCGGACTCGTAACCGTAATGGTAAGAGGCGACGTAGGAGCGGTAAAAGCGGCGGTAGAG
>CAJOMT010000036.1 GCA_905235815.1 uncultured Clostridia bacterium | reverse complement strand
CCGAAAAATAAATCTTTGAAAGCGCCTGGCGGTCGTGAAATTTTGTTGACAGATAAAGGCGTTGAAATTATCGCCGAACATCAGAAAACTTTTATTCAGCTTGACAAAGACAAGGGCATTAATATTGTTTCGGCGAAAGATATTGTGATTAATGCTGACGGCAATGTTTCTTTTGAGGCGAAGGGAAAAATTCTGCGCATCGGCAGAAAGTTCCTGCATCAATTGATTAAGCTGCTTGTTTTCAATACTTTCCACATAGAAAAGAGTATCAAAGGAGAGCGGTACTTCGCAATCGAAGTTGATGGTATGAAATGTTGCGGCCATGGATGGGTGATTTGGGTGCAAAGGTACGAAAAAAAACAAAGTTTGATTATTCGCTAAAGATACATAATGTTACAAATAAAGTCAAGGGTTTTTTAGATGAAATTGGTTGGATTACGAGAAATCAGAAAAAAGAAAAAATTAAGTCAACTTAAAGTTGCTTTCGATTTATCGATTAGTAGGGAGGCGATATCTTACTATGAAAACGGCAAGCGCAGTCCGAGTATAGAAATGCTTATCGCTTTTTCTGAGTATTATAATGTATCAATAGACTATCTCATAAGAGGCAAGGAGTTTGGAGAATAAAATTAAAATTTTTAATTAGGCGTTGTAGTGAGTTTTTCTCATATTACAATGCCTTTTTTCATATATTAAATTATGAAAAAAATTACGCCGATTGTTTGCTTTTGCCTGATAGCGGCAATTTTGTTTTTGACGCCGATCGCATATAGTAAAGCGAGTAAAGAAGATGAATTTCCTCTATCGACAGAAGAATATAAGATGATTTTATCTCTCTGGCAAATAGATACTTTCGACGGCGGCGTCGGATCGAGGGGCGACTATCTAAACGACTTGTGCTTGGATTTTGCCAAAAAAGGTGTATACGTTATGGTTTCATCATATACCGTCGAGGGGGCGAAGGAAAAAATAGAAAAGGGAACGCTTCCAGATATTATATCTTTCGGGATAGGTGCGCCGTTCGTGTCCGAGTATGCCGCAAAACTTTCGTCTACAGACTTTACGGGCGGAGAAATTATGGGCGAAACTTACGCCGTGCCGTGGTGCAGAGGCGGATACTTTTTGATTTCAAAAAATGAAGTTAACGAACATATAGACCGACTTATCGTGTCAAAAAGCGCATATAACAATCCGCTTGCGGCGCTATTTTATTCGAAGTACAGAGCCGAAAATTGCGACGTAAAAGAGTCTATGGCAGCAGTTTCAGAATATTTAAAGACCGACGGCGGTGTTTTGCTCGGAACTCAAAGAGACGTATGGCGACTTATAAAGCGAGGGGTGGAGTTTAAGGCATTGCCGCTTGAAAAGTTTTGCGATTTGTATCAGTATCTTGCGGTAACGAGCATAGACAAGGAAAGATTTGACAAGGCAAAAGAGGTAGTAGACTACATTTGCGCCGAGTCGGGTGAAAATTTGCGTAAAGTAGGAATGTTGCCGATAAGCGGCAATTTTTATGAGGAACCGCTCGGAAGATACGTTACTTCAAATACCGAATATACGGTCAGCCCTTTTACTGCGACAGAAATTTTAACCGAAACGTCAGAATTTTTAAACGGTCTAAAGTCTGAAAACGAAATAGAACAAAAACTTAAAAATATAGTAAAACACTTGTAAAAAAAACGTAATTAGTGTAAAATAGGAGGAAAGAATGAATACTCATTCCGAATATGAGGAAATTGCCGAAAATATCGGCGTTGAGTTAAGCGTCGGCGAGTCGCTCGCCGAGCATTGTTTTTACGGAACGGGAGGGAAAGCGTCAGCGGTTTTCTATCCCGAAAGCGTTGAGAGTTGCAGAGAACTCGTATCATCTTTAAAGGCAAGAGATATACCATTTATTTTTTTGGGTAACGGTACCAACGTTTTGGTGTCCGACGACGGTTATTCTGGTGCAGTTATTTCGACCGAGAACTTAAAGGGAATAACCATAAGCGGTAACATATTGACGGCGATGGCAGGGAACGGGCTATCTGAAATTTTAAACTCGGCATTGTATAATTCTCTCGGCGGAATGGAGTTTTTGTGCGGTATTCCGGCATCTGTCGGCGGTGCGGTAAGTATGAACGCCGGCTGTTTCGGCAAAAATATCGGCGACTACGTTTTGTACGTGGTGGCGGTAAGCGGAATATATAAGCGCGGAGAATGTGACTTCGATTATAGGACGAGTAGGTTTTTGAGAGATAACGACGGCGTTTTGTCCGTTTGCTTCAATCTCGAAAACGTGGAATACGATCAGTCCGAAAACAAAGTCGAATATTTTACCGCATTAAGGCGCAATAAGCAACCCAAGGGCAGGTCGTGCGGCTGTGTTTTTAAAAACGACGGCTACTATGCAGGCAAGGTCATAGAGAGTTGCGATTTAAAGGGATACAGAATAGGAAAGGCTTACGTTTCCGAGAAGCACGCTAACTTTATAATAGCCGAGCAAGGGGCTAAAAGCCTCGATATAAGTCGATTAATTAAACATATTAAGAATACCGTTAAAGAAAAATGCGGTATTGATCTTATAGAGGAATTACAATACATCGGGAAATTTGAAGATGAATCTTAATTGCGATTTTCATACTCATACTAATTACAGTCACGGCAAGGGCACGATAGCGGATAACGCTAACGCCGCCAAAGAGAAAGGTTTGAAAACGATAGCGATAACCGACCACGGGTTTTCTCATTTCGTATTCGGAATGAAGAGGAGAAAACTCGACGCTATGAAGGACGAATGCGTCGCCGCCGAAAAGGAGAGCGGCGTAAAAGTCTTGCTCGGAATAGAGTCAAATCTAGTGGGCGGTAAAGGCGAAATAGACGTAAAAAGGGAAGATTACGATAAACTCGATATTATTTTAGCGGGCGTTCATAAATCCGTTTACGTCAAGACGCTCAAAGATTATAACCGTTTAATAATGCAAAATATTGTCTGTTCGGGGTTAAAACTTAAACCGTCGGACAAGCTTATCGACTTCAACACCGAAACGTATATCAAGGCTATAAAAAACAATCCGATAGATATTCTTACGCATCTCGGTTATTGCTGTCCTTGTCGGGCGGAAGAAGTCGCAAAGGCGGCGAGAGATTACGGAACTTATATCGAGATAAATACGAAAAAAGTCCATTTAACGGACGAAGAATGGGCAAAAGTTATAGATACGGGCGTAAATTTCGTTATCGACAGCGACGCACATTCGCCGGACAGAGTTGGCGATACGGCGCTTGCGGACGAATTATTCAAGCGAGTAAATTTTCCGCTCGAAAGAATTATGAATATCGACGGCAGAACTCCCGAATTCAGATTTGCCGAATTTAAAAAGAAGTTATAAAATAATTATGAATTTTTCCGCAGAAGTAAAAAAAGAACTCGTAAGTAAGACTTTCGAGTCAGCATGCTGTAAACATTCCGCTTTGTCCGCATACATAAGGTCTGCGGGCTATACCGTTACAGAGGGCGGAAAGGTAGGCTTTGAATTTTTTGCCGACCGCTACGGCGCGGCGAAATATTTTGCTGAGCTTATAGAGGAAATGTATGGCTTAAAGGCGGAAAAAATCGAAGCACAAGATAAGCATAGCGATAAGCAAAAGTCAATCTATAGGTTCGTTAATGACGAAAGTTTGCAGGTTTTGGCAGATCTCGGAATCGTTGAAATAGACGAGCAAGGCATTGCCTTAAAACTCAATATCGATTTCTATTCGATAGAAGAAGATTGTTGCAAAGTGGCGTATATAAAGGGCACGTTTTTAGGCAGCGGCAGCGTTACGATACCGAAAGCGGAAGGCGGAACGACGGGCTATCATCTCGAATTCGTGTTTACCAATTATCAGACTGCGACTGATTTTTGCGAAATTTTAAGCGAAGTGTATTTTTTGCCGAAACTTATCGAGAGAAAGGGCAATTATATAGTTTATATGAAGAACCGAGACGAGATTACCGAACTTTTTGGGGTTATGGGTGCGCATAAAGCCGTGCTTACGCTTTCTTCGCTTGCGGTTGAAAAAGATTTCAGCAATAAAGAAAACAGGCGGCTCAACTGCGAAATGTCAAATATGACCAAGCAGATAGACGCATCTATAAAACAAATTTGCGCTATCGACAAGATAGACGAAACGATCGGGCTTGATTCTTTGCCTACGCCTCTAAGAGAAGTTGCGACGGCGAGGATAGAGAATAAGAATATGACGCTTTCCGAACTCGGGCAGCTGCTCGATTTAAGTAAGAGTTGTATCAATCATAGGCTAAGAAAAATAGTTGAAATATCTGAAAATTTATAATTCGGAGGTAGTATGGGTAACATAATTTTGACGGGCGATCGTCCGACGGGAAGACTACATTTGGGGCATTACGCCGGAGCGTTAAAGCGCAGGGTTGAACTTCAGAATGCGGGCAATTACGACGCAATGTACGTAATGATAGCGGACGCACAGGCGCTTACCGACAATGCGGAAAATCCCGAAAAAGTAAGGCAAAATATAGTAGAGGTGTGCCTCGATTATCTGTCTTGCGGCGTGGATCCCGAAAAGTCTACTATATTTATTCAGTCGCAAGTTCCGGCATTATGCGAGTTGTCGTTTTATTATATGAATCTCGTTACGGTATCGAGATTGCAGAGGAATCCGACCGTAAAAAATGAAATAATAATGCGTAATTTCGAAACGAGTATACCCGTAGGCTTTTTTACATATCCGATAAGCCAAAGCGCCGACATAACGGCGTTTAAGGCGAACGTCGTTCCGGTCGGCGAGGATCAACTTCCGATGATAGAGCAGGCGAGGGAGATAGTCAGAAAATTCAATGCGGTATACGGCGAAACGCTCGTGGAGCCGGAGGCGGTATTGCCCACCAACAAGGCAAGTTTCAGACTTCCGGGAACGGACGGCAAGGCGAAGATGAGTAAGTCGCTCGGGAATTGCATATATCTTTCAGACTCTGCCGATGACGTCAAAGCGAAGATAATGAGTATGTATACCGACCCAGACCATATTAAAGTTACGGACCCCGGAAAGGTTGAAGGCAACGTAGTGTTTACGTATCTCGACGCATTTGCGGATGAAAGTCATTTCAAGGCGTTTATGCCCGATTATGCAAATATGGACGAACTCAAAGCGCATTATATGCGTGGCGGTTTAGGCGATATGAAGTTAAAGAGGTTTTTAAACGAAGTCGTTCAATCGATATTAGAGCCTATACGCTTAAAGAGAAAGGAGTACGAGAGGGATATCCCTGCCGTATACGAAATTTTGAGAGAGGGCAGCATTGCCGCAAGCGAAGTGGCGGAAAAGACTTTGCAAGAAGTCAAAAATGCGATGAGAATCGATTATTTCAAAGACGAACAACTTATCAAAGAACAGATAAAAAAATACGAAAATAAATAAAAGTCGACCCCGAAAATTTTTCGGGGTCGATTGACTTTAATTTTTATTCTTCACTCGGTGAAGACGCTTTTTTCAACTTGTATTCTTCGAGCGCTTTCGAAAGCTGGTCGGGGCAAGAGGTGTTCCCTCTGCATTTGATTCCTTTGAGCGTATCGATAACGTAATCGATATCTTGTCCGTTTACGAGTTTTGAGATTCCTTGTAAATTACCGCTGCAACCGCCGATAAATTTAACGTTCGTAACTTTATTGTCGGGGGTAACGTCAAACAGAATTTGTCTGCTGCAAGTACCGTTAGTAAGATAAGTTTGCATAATATTCTCCTTTTGCGCAAGTCAGTCCACTAAATTTTCATAGACAACCGAGTAGACGTGCGCCGCTTTTTCTTCCCATTTTTTATAGATATCTTTTGCCGTTTGTCTGTTCGGAACTACGAGTTTGAGTTCAAACAGCGGTTTGGCAAGTTCTATAATCTTCAAATAGACGGTATAAGTACCGTCTTTATTCATATAGTAGTCCGCAATACATTCCTGCCGCTTACGGTATTTCGCCCTGTTGTTCTTGATAAAGACAGAAATTTCTTCTCTCAGCGACGACGGAATTTGTACGTAAAAGTCCGCCAAGCAAATTCGCCCGTCGGTCGTAATGCTGTAAAGCGGCTTGTTTTCTGACGTTTCGATGGCGTAGATGAAAGAATGGTCTAAAAGTGCGACCATAAGCGACTTTAAGTCCATATAGTTGATCCAGTTGTTTGATGAACAACATATATCGACTAACGTGTTTTCCGATATGGGAACTTCCATCTTATCAAAGACGAATAATAATATTAATTTGTTGACTAAAATGTCGCCTTTGATGACCATAGATCCTCCGAAGTGAAAAATCCGGCAACTTTAGATTGCGAATTGTTTAAGCTCGGCAAGAAGATCGTCGCACTCACTCGAGTGGATTTCAACGGTTATGGGTTGAGACAAATCGAGACTGAATATTCCGAGAATAGATTTTGCGTCTACGACGTATCTGTCGCTTCTCAAATCTATCTCATA
The DNA here is from genome assembly GCA_905235815.1 of uncultured Clostridia bacterium. Lineage (GTDB taxonomy): Bacteria > Bacillota > Clostridia > Christensenellales > Borkfalkiaceae > UBA10281. The sequence continues at coordinate 4,125 of CAJOMT010000036.1, read as the reverse complement.
AGAATATTTTTGTACGATGGAAACAAAAGTTTTCACTTGGCTTGCCATTTGCAACGAAATTTGAATAGATTTCATAAAATAATTCCTCCTCTATATACTAATTGATTATTCTATATGTATTATACAAAATTTTTTTACAAAAAGCAATGATTTTCTCAAAATATTATTGAAAGGAAAAAAAGAATATGTTATAATTGATAAAAAACAGAGGAGAATAAACGAGTTTTGACAGCCGAAGAATCCATAAAAAATTTTAATGATAAATTAAACGAACTGATAGGAAGCAAATATATACTTGCCGATTCCAAAGCCGGCGACGTATTAAAGGCAATCGCCTCGTCTGAAATTTTGTACGAAATATTCGAATACGTAACCGATGATTTCGATTACAAAGCGTTTAAAAGCGTTTGTTTTACTTATTCGGATAGAGGCGAGGGGTTTTATACAATTCCGCCCAAAGACGAGGACGTCTTGGCGCTCGTATTCCTGCTTCTGATGGAAGTTGACGCCAAAAAAGAGGACTTGTTTATTATTTGCGATAAATATTTTTATTCGTCCGACGGCAAGCAAGCGTCATACGATAATTTTGCGGAAGCGGTACTGGTGCCGTTCGGTCAGATACTCAATAAGACCGCCTATAAGTTGATAAACGGCGAAAATATGCCGAACAGCACACCGAATTTAACGGCTGATAGCAAGGCTACGCAAACGGAGAAATTATTAAAAAAAGAGATAGAAAAGGCAAAAAACGTTTCTGAAGATTTTTATGCCGAAGCAGAGTTTGCGATGAATAGAATAATCGAGGCTATAAAAAGCGGCAGAAACGAGGATGCGGCGCTTGGATACGTAGCGCTGAAATATATGTGGATATCCGAAGGGAATAGCGGTTTGGATTTCGGGAAAATTACAGAAATTATGAAAGGTGTACTTAAATGAATGAAAAAAAATTGTCGTCTACCGACGTTTTTAAGGGCAAGGTAATATCTCTTAGAGTAGATAAAATTTTATCCGACAACGGAAAGACTGCCGAAAGAGAAGTTATTTCTCATAACGGTGGCGCCGCGATAGTTGCGGCTCGGGGCGGTAAAATTTTACTCGAAAAGCAGTTCAGATACCCCTATGGCGAAGTTATTTGGGAAATTCCCGCCGGCAAGCGTGAAAAAAACGAGGAGTTTATCGAAACGGCAAAAAGGGAACTCGAAGAGGAGACGGGGCTTATCCCACTCAATTTAAGGTCGGTATTTAACGTCTATCCGTCGCCGGGATATACCGACGAAGTGATAGCGATTTTTTATGCCGACGAGTTTCAGTCCGGCGTTCGCCATTTGGACGAAACGGAGGACATTTCGGCGGTATGGTTAGACGAAGAAGAAGTGTATTCTATGATAGAAAAAGGGGAGATAAAGGACGCTAAAACGCTTATAGGCGTACTTTGGTATAAAAACACGAAAAATGAACGGTCTTGAACGCTACGCAAAAACAGAAACGAAACGAATGATTTTGATTATCGTTATTTATGCGATAGGCGCATTTTCGGTTCCGTACGTCAAAATTGCGGAACTTTTCGGCGGCTCGAAGGTGGCGGAATTTCTGGTGGGTTTCGTCTGTAAGTCCGCTTGCGCAATTCTACCCATATATTTGATTTCCGAACTTGCCTTTAAAAATATGTTTAAGCCGCAAAAGGGATTTTTAAAGGGGCTTTTGCTTTGTATTCCGGCATTTATAGTTGCAATAGACAACTTTCCTATTTTGCCGCAAATAACGGGCTATATGTCGATAAACGTACAATTTTTCGAAGGATTGGCATACGTTTTATTTTGCCTTTCGATAGGACTTTTGGAAGAGAGTATATTCAGAGGGAACATACTTCCGCTCTTTATGTATACCTTTAAAAGAAATAAACGCGGACTGTTTTTATCTGTCGTTATTTCGTCTGCTATATTCGGGGCAATGCATTTATTGAATTTATTCGGAGGATTTTCCGCTGCGGTGTTTTTACAAGTGGGCTATTCGTTTTTGATCGGTTGCACATGCGCTTTGGCAATGCTTATGACGGGCAATTTACTGACGGCGGTAGCCATTCACGCAATCTTCGACATGGGTGGCTTTTTAAGCGATTATTTCGGCAGCGGCACTCTTTGGACGACGGAAAATATAATATTGACGGCAGTAGTTTCGCTTATATGTGCGTTAGCGCTTGTAATTGTTTTCTTCAAGAAAGACTTTTCTGATGTCTATGAAAATTGGGGACTTAACGAATTGCCGTTACAACAATAAATCCGGTTTAAAGTTTAAAATTCCGCTTGTGCGGAATTTTTTTTTGCTGTAAAAGCAAATTGCTTTTAATTTGATTGCAATTCGGCCGGAAATAGGTTATCATAGAAATATGAGTATACAATTTGATAATTACGTACAGATTATTTTTTGCACAATAGCGAGTTTGGGTGCATTCTTAATCGGTTTCAGACTTCTTTCCGAAAATTTGCAGAGGGTAGCGAATAAGGGGTTAAGAAAACTTTTCGAAAGAACTTCCGGTAAAAAATTTGCGGGCGTCGGAATAGGTGCCGGAGCGACGATTTTAATGCAGTCGTCGGCGGCGACCACGGTTATGGTAATAGGTTTTGTAAACGCCGGAATGATGACGCTGTTGCAAGCGGCGACTATAATAATGGGTGCCAATATCGGTACTTCCGTAACGACCGTTTTGATGGCAATGGGGCTTACGAGTATCGGTAAATATCTGATGATTTTATCCTTTGTCGGAATATTCGGCGCTATGATTTTAAAGAGCGAAAAGGCAAAGAGTTGGTGCTTGACCATTGCGGGATTCGGACTTGTTTTTATGGGACTTACTTTTATATCCGCATGTATGAGCAGCGATATGATAAGAGATTCGGAACTGATAAGAGATATTTTCAGAGCCCGGATAAATCCATCGTGGCTCGAACCGTTTGTCTTGATGTTTGCGGGTATGGTGCTGACGGCGCTGATGCAGTCGAGTACGGCTGTAAACGGAATTATACTTGCGACTATTGCCAGCGGAATACAGATAGGCAGTGGCGGAAATGCGGTGTTATTTCTCATTCTCGGCGTAAATATAGGTACTTGCATAACTTCGCTTATTAGTTCTGTCGGTGCGTCCACTAACGCAAAACGTGCGGCGCTTCTGCACTTCCTTTTCAACTTTTTAGGCGGATTGATTTTCTTTATAGTCTTGATAATATGGCGAGACTTTATGGACGGGTTCTGGGTAAAACTCATTCCGGATTCGGCGCAACTTCAAATAGCGTTCTTCCACTTGGCGTTCAACGTTATATGCACTCTTATATTTTTACCGCTTGCCGGTGTGCTCGTCAAAATCACGGAGGTTCTTATTCACGAGAAAAAACAGGAAGAAGAACAAAAAATTACCTATATGGACGATCGTATTTTGGCAACGCCGACAGTCGCTATAGCGCAACTCAGAAAAGAAACGCTGCTTTTAGGCGATAAGTGTATGAATAATTTGCAAAAATCGTTCAAGGCGTTTTTGGACAGAGATACTTATGCCGCCGAAGAGATAAATGCGGAAAACGACGAGATAAATATCATTTCAAAGCAAATAACGGAGTATTTGATAAAAGTTTCCGGCGAGAAAGTTTCCCTTCACGACGATACCAGAATTTCCATATTATACCACGCCATCGGCGATATGCTGCGTATATCCGAGATTTCGGATAATATGGTAAAATACACCCAAACTTCCGTAAGCAAGAGTTTATTGTTTTCGGATAGCGTAAAAGTTGATTTAAACGATATGTTCCATACTATCGAGCAACTGTATAAAGTGGGAATGGCAATATTCGAGACTATGAATAAAGACGCTTTCCCCGAACTCGATCGGCTCGAGGATCAAGTGGACGAAAAGCGGAAACGCTTAATCGACGGACATATCAAGCGTTTAAACGACGGCGAGTGCGACGCACGTAACAGTGCTGTATTTATAAACCTCGTATCCAATTTAGAGCGTGTAGGCGACCATATAACTTATATTGCGTACTCAATAAACGAACTTAAATAGAAATAATATAAAGAGGCGTTATCTGCGATTATGCAGATAACGCCTCTTTGTCTTTGTTTTTTATT
>CAJOMT010000035.1 GCA_905235815.1 uncultured Clostridia bacterium | reverse complement strand
ATTTGAAAAAATTTTAAATTATTATATAATAATAAATAAAAAACAAATAAAAGTCTTGACAAATACTATCTATTATGATAGTATATTACACGAGAAACAACTCTCTCAAATTATCAATACAACATAATAATAATTATGTTTCATTGCCGCTTTTAAGCGGAAAATAAAAACACTTTGCGAACTGTGGCTGAAATTGAGTTTGTTCCAAAAAAAGTTGAGAAGAAAATCTTCTCGACTTTTTTTGATTTTATATTTCCTCTGTTATGGTCGGACGGGTTATCTCGACATAAGCGCCGTCGTCGCCGACAATAAGCGTAAACTCAAATTCGATAGCCTCGTCGTCTAATACGTATCCTTCCGCCGACGCCATAGCGACAGCCGCTTCGTATTCTTCGTTCCTCTCGCCGCTCTCGTCGGATCCGCCCATGGCCACGGCAATCGCCGCAAGATATATGTCTTTTTCTAACCTCGTGCCAAAAACGACCTTCTGCGTTAACTTCATCTCGGATACCACTATGCCGTTTTCTTCGACAAAATTGCCCCTATATTCGGTACGGCTCGTAAATTCGATTTTATATTGCGACTTCGTCTCCTCGATAAGCACCATTTCCGCTATTCCGTCCTCGTAAAGACGCAATACTACGTCGCCGCTGAGTTCGATATCTCCGACTTGTTCGCCGAAAATTTCAGAGAAATTCTCAACTTTGTACTCCTCATAAGTTTCTTCGGGATACTCGCCGATAAATTCGCTTATAAACTCGCTTACGTCTGCCTGAGTACATGCGCTAAGAGCAGTCATACATACAACCGCTAACAACGTTGCTACAAATTTTTTCATCAATTTCCCCTCATTTTTAACCGCCATATGCCGACGTGAATTCCCAAATATAATAGTTTTCGCTCTTTACGTGCAGATCCTTTGCGCCCAAAGACGCACTGCCCAGAGTTTTATCCTCATACTCGGTATCTCCCCATTCGATATTGGAGTGTTCCTCATCGGTAGTGTAAAGCGCCCAAAAAGTGGAATAGTCGCTCGCACCGGCAATGCCGTTTATGCTCGTTATATAACCGCCCGACTCGGTAAATTCCAACAATTCGTCATCTCTTAAACCTTTCATTACGTCTAAAAGCGTCGCTCCGTCGGTCGCTTCGACGTAAATTATAACCCTGTTCTCCTCCGTTATTACCGTGTAGGACGTTTCGATTTCGTGGTTACATGCGGCAAAAGCAAATATCATTGCAAGAGCCATTGTGAGTGCAATAAGTTTTTTCATAATTTTTTATCTCCTAAAAATATTTATAGATAACTTCGGCGACTGCGCCGCCGTTGTTTCTCGTTGTTACGTAGTCGGAAACCGCCTTTAATCGACTTATAGCGTTATTTACGGCAACTCCGACGCCTGCTTTTTCAATCATCGGTATATCGTTTTCATCGTCGCCGACGGCGACGGCGTCCCTTTCGTCTATGCCGAAAAAGGAACAAATTTTTTCGAGAGCATAGCCCTTTGTTATGCCCTTGGGCGATATATCTATCTTGGTTTTTTCGATATTCATAATCTCGAATCTCGCTCCGAATTTCGCCCTTACCGCCGCTATTTTCTGTTCGATAAACTCTCTGCCTTCGGCGTACTGTACTTTCGGCGTGCGATAGCCCGTATTCTTTATATATTCGGACGGCTTGATTCCCAGATACTTCGGCGGACACAGTACCGCTTTGCAATAATTTTCGGTATATTCGTTCGGCTTTTCCGTCAAAACGCTGTCCGTATAGAGATGACAGACGAAGCCGTTTTCTTCGCCGAACCTCGCTAATTCCTCGCCCTCTTTTGCGGTAAGAAGGGTAAGCCCGAACTCTTTTCCCGACTCTAAATCTATAATCTCTCCGCCGTTAAATGCGGCTATAAGCGGTTTAAACGGCAATAACGCCGATATTCGCTTGGCGGACTCGGTCATTCTGCCCGTGCATAAAACGAACTTTCCGCCACGCTCGTTTAAATATTTCAAGGCGTCGTAATCTTCTTTCGTTACGCTCTTGTCGTCGGCGGCAAGGGTGCCGTCGAAGTCTGAAAACAAAATTTTCATTTTCTCTTAAAAAAGTCCAAAATTTTGGCAAAAATATTTTTCTTTCGTTCGGGCTCGACCGTTGTGCCGTCCGAAAAGGCGATGGCGCCGTCGTTTTCGGCGGAATACTTATAGACCTCGACTTCCGGAAGCGCTATAATTCTTCCCGTATCCGCTCGTATGCCCGCCTTTAATACGGACGCAACGTTGCCGCTCAATTTCTTTTGCTTGGTATAGACCTCGAACACCGCCTTATACCCGTCGTCCGTTTCGGTATAGAGGTGCGCCTTGTTTTCGTAAACTTCCGAAAACAGTTCTTCTATCTCAACTTTTTTTCTGAAATCTCTTTCGGCTATGTAGTCGCCTCGCAAAATTTCTCCGCACTCGGCGCGCAAAGTTTTGCGCTCTTGCTTACACTTTTCTATAAATTTCTTGTCCGACGCTATTCGCGCGTTCAGTTCGTAAATCTTTATATCCGTATCCGCTTTAAGGGCTTGTCCGTTCTTTTTGCGATATACCGCCACTTCTTTGGACAAGGCGTTCGCCTCCGAAGTCTTTTCCGCTATCAAAGAGGACAAAAAATCCATTCTTTCCTTTTTTTGCTTTACTTCTTCAAGCATCTTCGTCCTCTCCCTTCGGCTTGGACTTTATAACTTTTACAATGAATACGACGAGCATTATTATCGCTATTGCAAACAGAGTATAAATTATATAGTCGACGTAGGCGCCGAACAAAAACGTCAGCAGAGTTATTATTCCGCCCGCAACCAGATTGCCGAGCGCTATCGGTAAAAAAGTCTCTTTAAATTTCATTCCCAAAAATACCGCTATCGCCGTGCCCGTCCATACTCCGGTTACCGGAAACGGTACCGCCACGAACAAAAACAGGCTCCACATCAATATTTTTCTCGCCTCTGCCTCGGCGGAGCCGTTCGTCTTTGCCGCTATTTTTTGGGCTTTGTCCGAAAGCGTAGCTTCTATCTTTTCGACAAGTCGCCTTATCGGCTTTATCTTTTTTAGAAGATTGAACACCGGTATCAACAAGAAAAAGAGTATTACGCTCATAAGAGTGGAACCGAGATACGCAATCAGCGCCGTTTCCCACAATTCCATTCCGAACGCCTCGCTCATTCCTATAGGTATTGCGCCCTTTAATTCGATAAGCGGAAAACAGGAAACAAACAATACCGCAAGGTATTTGTTCCCGAAAACTTTTATTAAGAACGTTCCTATTTTAAGCGCCACGATTATATACCCTTTTTTGCTTGTTTTTTTTTGCGAAATATATTATATTTATTATAACGAATACGGAGTGATTTGTCAATAGAAAATTATGGAACTGCAAAAACTCTTATCCCCCGCAAGGCGTGCGATAGACGATTTTATGCCAGCCAAGAATAATACGAACCTGCTCCAAACGGCGTCTTTTAAGGCGAGTTCGGATGTTAGAAACGTATTAAGTGCGCTTTATCACCCCGAAAGAAACAACCTTTTAAACAAGGACGCAAAAAAATGAACAAAGAGGGCTACACCCGTGCCGCAAAGTTTGCGGAAACCGAAACCGTAATCGAAAGGTCGAGATTTATCGGCTACGCCTCGCCGTCAAAAAGCGAGGACGAGGCACGGGAATTTATCGAAAAAATTAAAAAACTTCACCCGTTCGCAACGCATAACTGCTATGCGTTTATTGCGGATAACGGGCTTATAGCCCGCTTTTCGGACGACGGCGAGCCGCAAGGAACCGCCGGTATGCCCATTTTGGAAGTTATAAAAAACAGAGGGCTGGTCGATACCGTCGTAGTCGTTACGAGGTACTTCGGCGGTATAAAACTCGGCGCAGGCGGACTCGTTCGCGCCTACTCGGGAGCGGCGGCGGCCGCATTAAACGCCGCAGGCGAAGAAAAATTCGTCTTGTCGGATATTTTAGATATACGCTTTTCGTACGAAAAGTATTCTGCGTTTTTAAGGTTTACTGAAAAATTTACCGCTAAAACGCTATCTTTGGATTTTCAAGAGGACGTTTCGATTAAATTAGCCGTTCCGAGTAGCAGCGATTTTTCGGAAAAACTGTTCGACTTTTTTGCAGGAAAGGTGGCTATAAGTCGATTAAACGAGGAATTTATAAGTTTTGAGGATAACAGATGACAATAACTCAAATAACCGCACAAGTTAAAAATCCGACGAGGTGCAATATTTACCTCGACGGCGTATTCTATTGCGGACTCGAACTCGAAACCGTAATGCGCAACCGCCTTAAAGTCGGAATGGAAACCGAAAAGGAATTTTTAGACAAAATTCAAGCCGAAAGCGAAGTCTTAAAGGCGCTCGACAAAGCGCTGACGTTTATTTCACGCTCTAAAAAGACCGAAAAACAAGTCAGAGATTATTTATTCGGCAAGGGGTACACTTCTGTTACGGTAGCTGAAGTCTTGGAAAAGATGCGCGGCTACGGCTTTTTGGACGACGAGGACTACGCCGTCAGCTACGCAAACGAATTTTCCTCTAAAAAGGGAAAGAAAATGATCGCCTACGAACTCAAAAAAAGAGGCGTCGGCGAAAGGGAAATAGAGGCGGCTCTATCAAACGTGGACGGTCAAGAGGACGCCGCAAGGGAAATTGCCGCTAAATATATGAAAAACAAAGAGAGGAACAAGGTCAATCTCCAAAAATGCTATAAATATCTGCTTTCAAAGGGGTTTGACTTCGACGTGGCGAGGGCCGCTACGTACTCAGGCGATGAAGATACTGCATTTTGAAAAAATAAAATCGACGCAAGATTATCTGAAAAAATTAAAAAACCCAAAAGAGGACGTCGCCGTCATAGCCGGCGAACAGACCGTCGGGAAAGGCACGAAAGGCAGAAGTTTTTCTTCCGAAAAGGGCGGAGTGTACCTATCGCTTTTAAAACTCTTTCCGTGCAAGGCGAAAGATAGTTTTTCGATAATGCAATCTTCCGCCGTTGCGGTCTGTAAAACGCTCGCCGCATTCGGGATAAAAGCGCAAATAAAATGGCCGAACGATATCTTCGTCGGCGAAAAGAAAATTTGCGGCATCTTGATAGAAAACATGTTGTCGGGCGAATACGTTTCTTCGTCCGTTATAGGGATAGGGCTTAACGTAAACAACTCTTTGCCCCCGTTTCTTTCGGACACGGCGATTTCCGCCAAAGAGGTTTTGGGCGAAGAATTGCCGATTGACAGTGTTATAGCCACACTTTTATATAATTTGTATCAGCCGACCACAGAGTATGAATACAAAAGTCTGAGTATGGTTTTAGGGAGAGAGATAACTGTTTTAAGGGGCGACGGAACTTCTTTAAAAGCGGTAGCGAAAGACGTTCTGCCAAACGGCAACTTACTGCTTTTTAGCGGCGAAGAACTCTCCGCTGCGGAAATTTCCATAAAATAGCTTTATTCGGTTGACATTTTATTTTATATACATTATTATAAAATAAATACTTTAAGGAGAAAAATTATGGACGAAAACAATTTGAACAATGCGCAAGAGCCGCAAAATCAACCCGAATATGCCGCTCCTAATCAGCAGCAGCCTTATTCGCCGAACCCTTACGATCAGAATAACCCTTATAATGGGCAAAATCAAAACCCTAATGGTTATTACGGTCAAAACCCCTATGGTCAACCTAACGGCGGACAACAATATCCTTACGGACAAAATCCGTATGAACAAGCGCCTCAACAAGCGCCTCAACCCGCTAAAAAGGGAGGCTTAGGACTATCAATAGCAGGCTTTGCTCTCGGACTATTAAGCGTGATAGAATATCTTTCGATTTATGTCTATCTCAATCTCATCGGATTAGAAGTAGATTATTATAAACAAAAGTATTCTTCTCAATATTATTACCTCTCGGTGGATACGACTGCTGCAAATTATTTTTGCGTAATAATGTGCTATTTAGTGCTTATAATGGCAAGCGTTTCTATCATTCTTTCGCTTGTAGGGCTTATAAAGTCCATAGTCGCAAAAAGAGCGAAAGGCATAGCTTTTGCGGCAATCGGCTTAGTCGCCGCAGCAATAAGTTTAATATTGGCCATTGGCGCATTGCCGAATTTCCAACTTATGATACATTAAACAATTAAAACAATTTAAAAGGCATTATCTGCGTTTTGCGGATAATGCCTTATTTTTTTACGTATTCAAGCGAAAACTCTGCAACACGGCAGGTTTTAGCCACTTATTCGTCGCCTTTTAAGCTGTTGCCGATAAACGTTCCGAAACCGCTCGTCTGCGGTCTGGGTTGACGGGGTTTGTCGTCATAACGGGGTTTGCCGCCCTTTCTGTAACCGTCTTTGCCGCCGTTTCTGTTATCGTGTTCCCTTTGCGGTTTTAAATTGTTGGGGATTATCGCAACGTATCTGTTCGGCTCTTTGCCTTCGGATTGCGTCTTGACGTCCGGATTATCGGACAGAGCCGAGTGAAGTATTCTTCTTTCATACGGGTTCATCGGTTCAAGAGTTACCTTTCTGCCCGTTCTGACCGCTTTGTCGGCAAGTCTGTTCGCAAGCGCTATCAGCGTTTCCTCACGCTTTTCTCTGTACTGCTCGCAGTCTACAACGACTCTCATATATTCTTCTCTGCCGGTGTTCGCTACCGCGCTCGCCAAGTTTTGAAGGGCGTCTAACACTTCGCCTCTGTAACCTATAAGCTGAGAAGAATTTTCTGCGACGAGGTCTATCGTTATCTTTTCAAAACTCTCGTCGAGATTGCATTTTGCGTTGATATTCATTTTCTCGAACAAGCCGCTCAAAAATTCTACCGCGCGTTCGCCGTCCGTCTTTAATTTAGTGATCTCTACTTTCGCCTTTTTTGCGTTTAATCCGAGGAAACCTTTACTCGGTTCTTCCAAAACCTTGATTTCGACTTGTCCCCTCTCTAAGTCCATTTCTTTAAGACCTTCGATGACGGCGTCCTCTACCGTCTTTCCGTAGTATATAGCCATTTAAATTTTATCTCCTTTTGCCGTATCTGCGCTTTTCCGCCCTCTCGGCTTCTTCTTTTTCTATCTTGTTTTTGAAACTCTTTTCGACGAAATAGTTTATCAGCACTGTCGAAAGAGTAGAAAGCAACGTGCTGGTTATCATATAAAGCGAAAACGCCGCCGAATATATGAATGCGAATACGCCGAACATTATCGGCATTATCCACGTCATCATCTTTTGCGACATTGCCGCCGTGCCGTTTGCGCCGTCTACCGTGGAAAGTTCCATTTGCGTTTTTTGCGTTTTCTGCGCTATTATGGTCGACAAAAGCATCGACAGTATCGATAACGCAACCAATACGAAATATCCGTTTCCTTTGCCGAAGCCGGTCTGCATTTCGTCCGTCAGTTTACTCGTCAACTTATTGTATGCGTCTTCGCTAAGACTTCCTATGTTTTCGGGCTTATTCTGCATCTCGGAAACGAATTCTTTGTAAGTGGGGATAGCCCTCGAAAACGGGCTGTCCACTACCCAGATATTCTTTACCCAGAACGCTACTTTCGAGTGAGAACGGTATTCGTAGTATGCGTCTTTCGCCGCCTCGCTCGCCTTGTCCTCTATTACGTTTACTTTGTATTCGTTTCCGATAGCCAAAACCGCTTTTTCACTGACGGTCTTATTTGCTTCTTCCTCGAACTTATCAGCGAGTTCTGCGTTATCGTCCAAGTAGACTTTTAAATTTATTGCGTACGTGGGAGCTTGTCCGTCGGCTGCGGTATTCTTGAAATATTTCTTTACGTCGTCGCCGACTTTTGAGTAAAACTCCGTCAGATTTTTGATTGTTTCTTCATCAGAAGATATTATTCCGTCGGTTTTCATCGACGCTTTCTGTTCTTCTGTAAGTCTGCCGATAAGCGCTTTGTGTACGTCGCCGTAGACGGTACTTATAAGCGTAACGTTATCATAATTATAGTCGTCGTAAACGGGAGTTTCTCCCGCCGCCGCCAGGTTCGTAAAATATTCGCCCAAGTTATAACGGCCGATTATATCGTTTCTCTTTAAAAATTCCGCCTTGTCTATACGATAAACTTTTTCGTCGTCGTTAAATTCTTCGCTATAACCTTTAAATACGCTTTCGCACTCATTCTCCTTTAACACGTAGTTCAGGTTTAACGTGTATGCGTCGGGGTTGTAGTCATCGTTCTTTATTATATCGCCGTCTACGTTTGACTCGATAGAAGCGGTGTAGGCTCTCGCCATATCGTTGAAAACTTCTTTGTTGGTATACCTTGAGAAAGATTGAAACCCGTTCAATACTATAATAAAGAAAACGAGCGTTATTATCGTCGGCAGACACGCCGAAAAAGCCGAATACCCGTTCTTTTTGTAGAGCGCCATCATCTTTTGTTGGTAAAGATTTTTATCGTTGGCGTACTGCTTTTGGAGTTTTTCGAGTTCGGGCTTCATCATCTCCATTTTAAGGGAGTTCTTTCTCATAGACGCTCTCGAAATTATATCGAGCGGAAGCGTTACGAGCCTTAAAGCGAGCGTGAACAAAATTATTCCGAGACCTATGTCTTTGGAAATACTAATGAGCCAGGAAATAAATTGATATATCCAAGCCAAATTCAGTTTTGCCGCTCCGAAACCGTCTCCGAACGACGCTATGCTTATCGATAATAAATTGCCTAAATTCATAATAACCACTTTTTAACGTTTCTGTTGTCGGGAACGGGGTCGAATCCGCCTTTATTCAAGGAATTACAGCGGAGCAGTCTCCACGCAATAAGCCCGACGCTTACAAAAAACGAGTGTTTTTCGAGCGCCTCTATCGCATAGACACTGCAAGTAGGAGTAAAAATACACCCCGACTTTATGTTCGGAGATAAATATTTTTTATAAAATTTGAGTATCGCTATAAAAAATTTATTTATTATCACCTAACAGATTTTCCCTTGCCAAAATATTTTTTAAATCAGACAAAAATACGTTATAAGAATATTCTTCTCTCTTTTTCGGAACCAATACTATATGATAGTTTCCGACAATTTTTCCAACTTCTTGCCTTACCGCCGCACGGAGCAGTCTCTTGATTCTGTTTCTCGTAACCGCGTTACCGTGTTTTTTAGAAACCGAATAGCCGATCTTTAAATCCTTTGACGGCATATAAAGAACGGTCATTGACTTGGAAAAACTTCTTTTGCCGACCGAAAATATCTTTTCGAAATCGCTGTTTCTTTTAAGTCTGTAATCCAAAATTATCAATAAGTAAGTCTCTTACGACCTTTGTTTCTTCTTCTCTTCAAAACGTTTCTGCCGCTTTTGGTGGACATTCTTTTTCTGAAGCCGTGTACCTTGTTTCTCGTCTTTTTCTTGGGTTGATAAGTTCTTTTCATTTTTCTTCTCCTATTCCGTTATATAACGGTTAAATATTCTTTAAAAACAAATGCTTTTCTATTTTACTTGTTTTAATTTTTTTTGTCAACTTTTTTTACGCTATTCTTATAGGTAAAATGAGATATAAATATTCGTCGCCCGAATAAGGTCTTAATAAGCACGGGGTTATCGGCGTATTGAAATACATATTGACGAACTCGTCGCTCGCTCCCTTTAATGCGTCGCAAAGGAACTTGGCGTTAAACGCTATCTGTATATCCTTGCCCTCGAGTACCGAAAGTATATTCTCGTTTACCTTGCCGCTCTCCGAATTTGCCTTGACGTTGACGTAATTTTCCTTGATTTCGAGTTTTACCAGATTTTTGGATTCTTTCGCAACTATCGTCGCCCTCTCCAAACTGCTTAAAAACGTCTGTCTCGAAATTTTGACCGTGGACAAAAATTCGCTCGGCATTATCTGCTTGTAATTTAAAAATTCGCCCTCTAAAAGCCTCGTGGTGAACACCGTTCCGTCAACTTCTATTAAAAGAATATTATCTTCGGAAATAAAGGTTATTTCTTCCTCGTCCTTTTCAAGCAGTCTGGTTATTTCATTCAACGCCCTCGCCGGAACTATCATTTTAAAGTCGGCGGAAGAATTTCTTATTCTCTTTTTCGCCAAAGCAAGTCTGAAACCGTCGAGACCGACGCAAGTCAGTTCGTTATCCTTTATCTCCATTAAACAGCCCTTTAATATAGGTCTGCTCTCGTCTGTTGCACAGCAAAATACCGTCTTGTTTATTACGTCCTTAAAGTCTTTTTGAGAAAGCGAAAACGCCTTTTCTCTCAAATCTTTTCTTATAGTGGGAAACTCGTCTGCACTTAAACACGAGAGATATACTTCCGACGAAGAATAAACTATTTTAAGTCTGTTGTCGTCCTCTAAACTCAATTCGACCTGTTCTTCGTTTTCGAGTTTCTTTACGAACTCGGCGAATATTTTTCCCGGAACTACCGTATCGCCTTCCATAAACGTATCCGATCTGATACTCGTTTCTATCGCTATTTCCATATCGGTCGCAGACAAAGTCAAGACGTCGCCTTTTACGGATAATTTTATACATTCGAGTACGGGATTGGTTGTTTTTACGCTTATTGCTTTTGAAACTTTCATTACAGCATTGGAAAGGTCTGTTCCGTTTACGACGATTTTCATATTTTTCCTCTTA
>CAJOMT010000034.1 GCA_905235815.1 uncultured Clostridia bacterium | reverse complement strand
TTTTATCTTCAATTTTATTGGGCTTCGCTGATTATCGTAATTCGCCCCTGCCCGTAAGGATTGGCGTACTCCTCGCCGATATTTCCGCCCAAAATTTCGGAAATGTAGTCTATAAGCATTTGATTATCCAAGTTCACCGATTTATTTAAAACTTTGCTGCCCTTGAACATAGTGTAGCCGTCGCCGTCATTCAAAAGTATGAAGTCGTTCGCCGCCAGCGTATAAGTCTTATCTAAATCCAGAGGCTCGCCGCCGACTTTTACGTTCTTCACTCTATATTCGCCCGTAACGCCCGTAAACATTCCCATTTCATCTTGGGTGCAAGTGCTGTCTAAATAAGAGTGAATCTCGTACGTCAGTCCCGAAACCTGCGGAAACGCTCCGCTCTCGCCCGGCACTGCCCGAACGCCCCACTCCATTGCGTCGAGAATTTGCCGTCCGCTGACTTCTATCACGGCGATTTTGTTATTGAACGGATTGACGCTGAAAATATCGTTTAACGTGATATCGCCTTTCGCTATACTCGCACGAACGCCGCCGCCGTTTATAAACGCTATATCCGCTCCCGTTTGATAACGGTATGCGTCGGCGCACAAGTCGCCCAGATTGGTCTCCATTTTTCTGACGATACGGACATTTACGCTTACGGGATCGTAGATAGTCAGGTCGTAATCCGAATGCGCTACAACTTCCTTGAATTTTTCGTTAAGGTCGTGGGTTGCGGCTTCGATTAAGGCGTTCATCTCGTTTTCAATACCCAAAAGTTCGGCAACGGATACAGTGTTGTTGTAAGTATACAGTCCGCTATCGACTTCTCCGCCGTCTACGCTGATTCTGAGCCAGCCTATGCCTTCCATTTTCGTGCCGCACGCTTGCCTTATTATATCGTCGCCGTCCTTGTTCTTGGCGATTTTCTTTTCACTGTCGTGGCTATGTCCGTCCAAAACGGCGTCTATTCCGCTCGTATGAGAGATAACGTCGTCGTACGTATATGGGTGATAATTATCATAGTTGCCCAAATGCCCCATAAGGACGACGTACTGAGCGCCTTCCGCCCTTGCGTCGTCAGTCGCCTGTTGCACTGCTTCGTAAAGCTTTTCACCGCTCTCATCCTCTAAAAAACCGTAAATATAGTTTCCGTCGTCGTCCTTGAAAGAAGTTGTCAGAGAGGAATTCAGCGTATAAGGCGTTGTAACGCCTACGAACGCAATCTTTACGTCGTCGAACTCTTTGATAATATACGGATCGAATACCAACTCGCCCTCTTTGTTGAAATTACAGCTTATGTACGGGAAATTTGCCATTTCGGTCAATTCCAAAAAGCGTTCCATACCGTAATCGAATTCGTGATTGCCGGGAATAGCCACGTCGTATCCGAGTGCGTTCATCAATTTGATGCTCGCCTCGCCTTTCGTCATCGTGCCTATGGTTTCGCCCTGAATAGAATCGCCGTTATCTACCAAAATAACGTGATTGCCTGCGGCTTCGGCGGCGTCTTTTGCCGCCTTTAAACCGACGTAACCGAAATTCTGGTCTATGCCGCAATGGACGTCACTCGTAAAAAGTACGACGATATCGCCCGTCTTATCGGTCGGAACAAAAGATTCCCTTTCCACTTTTTTGGTGCAGCCCGCCGTCAGCACAAAAAGCAATAACGTAACTATCGCCAATACCTTTTTCATCGTAGTTTTCATTTTATACTCCTTAAATATAAAATCGGAATGGCGCTCCAACCGTGGCAGAGACTGCCCGCTCCGTCGAAGTCCGCCTCGCCGAGTTCTGTCTCCCAAAACGACGTGGCGCCGCAGCTAAGCATCTTCGAATACGTCGCCTTGATATCGTCAATCACGAAGTCGGCGTATTCGCCGCCGAAAGAGAGCAATGCGTCGTATATAAAAACTTTCATAGAAAGCGTAGCGGGTATCATTCCTTCGCACGAGGCGACCTTTTTTGCAAGCGCCTCGTCGCCAAGCCCTATCAAAATGGCAAGACTGTTGCCGAGTTGAGAACTCTTTTCGCTTCTATCCGAAAGTCGGAACGTTCCGCCCCTAAAAAACGCCCTTTTTATCGCCTCTTTTCTATTCGTCGTATCTATATCCTTTTTAAAAATTTTGCCGTATAACGCCGCAACGTATACGTACATACAGTTCAATATGAGATCGTAACTCTTTTGATACGGGTCGGTAGCTTTCCTCGTTATCTGATAGTCGTTATGACTGTCCTCCGCCCATTCGTAAAAATTCCAGCACGGGTACGGAAAGCTCGCTATAAGCCCGTTATCGTCGGTTTGTCGCTCAAACGCTTCAAATATTTTTTCGATTACGGGACCGATATCCGTCAATATCGAAAAGTCTTTCGTCTTTTCTATATACTCTGACGACTGCAAAATAAAGCAAAGCGAAAAGAACGGAATCGGGTGATCCACGCCGCACGGCGCCGTCAAAGACAAAAGTCCGTCGCTCCGTAAACTTTTGGAAATTAGCAGAATATTATGCCGTTGAAATTCGGTTTCTTCAAACGCCTCGTAGCCGCAAAGCATTTGATTTCTGCTATCCATAGCGTAGAGCGCTTGCTCACGCCAAGGACAATCTTCGTAATGCTCGTGCATACAAAGTCTGAGCGTTGCGACGCTCGTGTCGTATATCCTCTTTATCAGCCCGTCGCCGAAGTCCTTTTCTTTGACGGTAACGGGGTACACGCTCGGCCTTATGCCGATATAATTTATTTTGATTTCTTCGTCGCTGAAAATTTCAAGGTATCTGCCGGCTATCCGCCTTAAAGCGTTTAAGTAGACGTTCCGCCCCGCTTTCGCAACGTATTCCACGCTGAAATCTCTCGTGCCTATTATTCTGCGAACGCCGCCGTCCGCAATATGCTCGCCGTACGCTATAAGTATTTTCTGCTCTTTTTCGCTTTCAAAGTCCAGATCCAAAAACCCCGAAACTTCTCTGCCCATATCGATGAGCGTGGAATTTCCTTTTCTCATTATCTTTATTTCGAGCCTGTCTGAAAGCACGTTTTGCGGAATTTGCCTTTTATGTAAATCGTAAGTTTTATCGACCGTTATACTCTCGCTATATCCGCTCTTTAAAGCGGTTGCGTCGTAGAGAAAACTATATCCGAGCTGCTGCGTAATTATCTTCTTATAGCCGTTCTTATACTCGCTCATAAGTCTTGAAAGCGTGGAGGGGCTACTGAAAGAGAGCAGTTCTTCGCCTTGCATAACCTCGAATATCACGCCTGCATCGCCCTTTATATAAGTCGAACTGTCCGTTCCGAAATGCCATACGACAATTCTGAGGTCGTTCTCCCTCTTGCAAAAACGGGTAATATCTATTTCGTCAAACATTTTATACCACGGAAAATCACTGCAACCGTAATATGCGACGAGAGAACCGTTCAAATAGACGTTATAAACGCTGTCGCACGAAATTTTTAAGACAACTTTTTCTCCCTCTTTCGCCTTGAATTGAGATACGAATTCGGCGTAATCATCTTCTTTCGGCGCATTTTTGCACCAAATCCATTTGCTTTTGCCGCTAAACATTTTAATTCTCCAATGTCCTATCGAACATAGCCTTTATTTTATCGAAAAGTTCGTAGTTTATCTCGCTGTAAAGCCGATTGTCGACCGTCTTATAAAACTCCGCTTTTTTTGCTGAGTCGTCGATTTCTTTCGCCGCCTTATCCACTTTTTCACGGTACTTTGCCGAACGCTCGGAATGCCAGATACTGTCGTGTCCGCCGCAATCCCCTACGCCTATATAGTATTCTACGTTGGGATTAGTTATCTCATCTCTGTGAGATATTACCGACTGTCCGCCGAATGATATGATTTTATCGTTATTTCCGTGCGCTATTAAAACGGGAATATCGGATTCGCTTATGCCTTTTGCGCCGCTGTAATTCGTGTAGTCGCCGAAAAGTATACTCTGGTAAGCCTCTAAAAATATCTTCGGAATACCTTCCGCCGCCAACTTTCCGCCGTACTGCATTCCCTTTTCCACAATAAGCGTGTAACAGTTGTTCACTGCGGCTATGCCGGCGCACGCCGACACGTTTTTATGCAGAGAAAGCACCGATGTTACGGCGTATCCTCCGCAAGAATGTCCGAGCAAAAACAGCGGATATGCGGACAGCTCCGCATCTGTTTCTATAAATTTGAGCGCACTGTCCAAATCCACAAGACTTTGGCACATTCCGACCGTCGAATCGCCTTCGGAATCGTAAGTACCCGTGCCGTCGTAGGCGAACACGCTGTAACCGCTCTTGACAAAATACTCCGTTATCGGCAGATAATCGTCCGCACCTGCGTGCAGACCGTGAACCACCACTACGAGCCCCTTGCCGCTCTCTGCCTTATAATAGTAGCCTTTGAGTCTGACTTTCCCCGAATAGAAACTTATTTCTTCTCTCGGGAGTTCGTCTTTTAAGAGTTCGTAGTCATAAAGCCCCGCCTTAGTCGCATAGTTGGGGCGCTCGTATCTTCTGAAAAACGAATCGTAGAGTTCTTTCGCTCCGATGACCGCAACGGCGCTCATTCCGGTAACGGCAACCAAGGTGGCTACCAATTTTCGATACCCAGAACCCTTTTTTATTATTTCTTTTAAATTGTCGTCCTTTTTGCCGTCTTTCATCAAATTCACCGCCGTTCAATAACGCTTATTAAGCCCCAAAACCTCAGTCCGACGCAACCGCCTCGTAGTCCTTCAAAAAGTCTATTATAGTTTCGTCGTACTTCTCGGGCGCATTTATCCGTACGTGAGAATGTATTCCGTGTTCGAACCAAACGAGTTTTTTCGGTTCGTTTGCCGCCTCGAAAAGAATTTTCGCCTTGTCGGGCGTAGAATACGTATCTTCTTTACTGTAAATAAAAAGTATCGGCTTATTAAGTTTTCCTATATGGCGGATAGGAGCGTTCTTGGAAACGCTTCTGCCTGCCGTCAAGCCGACCAGCCACATAACTTCCGCACTGTACGGAAATAGCGGCTTTTTCTTCTCGATTAAATGATTTTTAAAGGATTCGGCAAAGTCGGTATACATTCCGTCCGCAACGAGCGCGCGGAAATATTCGGGACAGTTTTCGGAAGTCAAAGCGTACAGTCCCGTCGCACTCCCTATGCAAATTCCGTGAATAACTATATCCCCGATATTCAATTCGTCGTGCAAAAACTTTCCCCAAAGCAAAATATCCTTATACTCTTTTAAACCGAGAGTATTGAATTTGCCGTCCGACAGTCCATGACTTCTGTTATCTATCGCTAAAACGTTATACCCTGCCTTTTTATAAGGCTCGGAAAAATAATACGAGTAAGTTCCCGATTCCATTCTTCCCGGTATTATTATTGCCGCTTTATCGTTTCCGAAATCAAAATACTCGCCTATAAGTCGATATTTGCCGCTTTTTATCTCTACCGTCTTTCTGAAAGCCTCGTTTTCTTCGCCCCACTTTTTGCCTTCGGCGAACATTTGCCGTTGCTCCTCGTTATCCCAACTGCAAGTCCTCGACCATTTATTTTTGTTCGTTCTGACGAATAACACCGTATATATGACGGTCGATATAAGCATCGTCGGCAACAAGAAAAATATAAGCCCTGCACCCAGAATTCCGAGAATAATATAGACCGCTATCATACTACACCCACCATTATTTCATAGACGCTTTGTCCGCCGCATATAATCTGTACTTCCTTATCGTCATACGCAACGCTTAGCGCAGAACAAATTTCGTCCTCTTTTTCCAATGCGTCTTTTCCCAAAAACACGACGAACGCCGTCTTGTCTTCGATATTTTCTATTTTCTTGACTGCGCTTAAAAGCGCTTCGGTCAAGCCGCCGCATGCGGCGACCATTTTACCGTTCAAAACGCCCACTTCGTCGCAAGCACTGCACTTGAAATCGTCCGACGAATAATCCTTTACCGCAGTCGAAACGGTTATAACGTCCAACCCGTCCGTACCGCTTTTCATCATTTCTATGCGGTAATCGGGCTTGGCGTCCGCCAAATCCATTGAAAGCGCAAAGTATCCCTCTACTGCGTTCTTCGTCGGAATAACTACCACGCCTTTGCGTTCGGACAGTAAAACCGCTTGGTTCGCCGCCTCGAACGTATTCGGATTATTCGGCATTATTACCGTAGTTTCGGCGTTTAATTCTTCGATAGCGGCTTTAAATTCTCCCGACGACGTATTCATACTCTTTCCGCCCGAAAGCACTATATCTGCGCCCAGATCTTTATAAAGATTTTCCATTCCGTCGCCGTCGACGACCGCTATTATACCGAACTCTTTTTTGGGCTTTTCGACCTTTTCGCTCTTTTTGGACGTTTCGTTATGCTGCAAAGTCATATTTTCGAGTTTAAAAGAAACGAACTCGCCGAACGCCTGTGAGAGCGTAATTATAGGCGCAGGGGAAAAGGTGTGGATATGTACTTTTACTATACTGCCTTCCTGTATCGCTACGATAGACTCTCCGAGCGGTTTCAGCGCCGTAAGATACGTCTTTATATTGAAAACTTCTTTATAGTGCTTGGAAGTCATAAGTTGGAGCAAAAACTCCATACAATAACCGTCTTTGAACTCGCTGTCCTCATTGAATGACGAAACGGTATCGACAGTCGCCGCAACCTCTGTTTTCGGCAAAGCGGCGCCGCTCGATTTCTTCACGCTCTTGTCGCCGTAAAGATATTTCGTCATTCCGTCGAGTATGGTTATATAGCCGAACGCTCCGCTATCCACAACTCCCGCACTTTTCAAAACGGGCAGCATATTCGGGGTGTTTGCAAGACTCTTTCTCATCTCCGCCAAATACATCGAAAAGAGATTGGCAATCTGCGTTCTGCCGTAAATCTGACTCTTTATGTTTTCGATACCTTCCCTCGCAACGGTCAAAATCGTACCCTCTACCGGACGAACGACCGCCTTATAAGCGGTCATATACGCCGATATGAGTGCGTCCCTTATCTCGCCGGGATTAGCCACGCCGTCATGGGCAAGAGATAAGTACATTCCCTTGAATATCTGCGAAAGTATTACCCCCGAATTTCCCCTTGCTCCGAGTAACATTCCCTTGGATAAGTCTTTCAGATACTCGCCGAGATGTTTGGTCTTTTTTGCGTTATTTATTCCGTTTTCGAGCGTTAAGCGCATATTCGTGCCGGTATCGCCGTCGGCGACGGGAAATACGTTCATTGCGTTTATCTCCGCTTCCTTTTCCAAAAGGCTATGATAACCGTTTAAAACCATTCCCGAAAACGTAACGCCGTCAAGTCTGTTTCTCATAAAATTTTCCGATTAAACTTTTTCTTTCGAATTTTCTTTATTTTCCACTTTGCCGAGATTTACAATGCTCTTAGGCAATATAAACGCCAGCGCAAACGCTATCAGACAGGCGATAGCCGTTATTAAAGTTATGAGATTACTGTGGTGCGTCTGTTTTAAAAGCGTCAACACCGCAAAGCCGCCTATTCCCGTCGCTACGCCCGAAAACAAGCCCTGAACCGCAAAATACATTGCGGAGTGGGATATTCCCGTCCTCTTTTCGTCGTCGGCGGCGAGTTGCGACGGTATGGAGTACGCAACCGCAAACATCGAGCCTACCGAGAACGAACATATAAGTCCGCTTATTACCGCAAGTACCGTGCGCATGGTGCTTGCTTCTAAAAACGATACGCCGAACATAGACAGCGATCCGACCGCAAACAGTATCATCGAGTATTGGAAACCAAATCTGAAACCTTTCTTTTTGATTATGTGATTGTATAGTACCAGCGTAGCCGGAACGGGCGCAAACGACGCCGACATAACGAGCATCATACTCATTCCTGTCGCCTTAAAGTATTCGTTAATTCCGCTTAAAAAGAGTTGAATACCGAAAGTCATAAACGCATATGCGACCATCCATATAATAAAGTCCTTGTTCTTAAAAGTATATCCCAAAGATTTTATTAAATTAACGCTCTTTTCTCCGCCGCCAAGTCCGTTAAGCGTAGACGGCTCTTTTATCATGAACATAGGTATCATCATCGTCAAAACGAGCGGCAACAGCATCAGGGCTACCCAACGGATATTTATTCCTTCAAGCAGATTTGCAACGACGACGTAACCTACCACGAAATAAACTATATCGCAAACGGATTTTACGTTTGAAATGAAGTTTCTGTCGTGCTCGTTATCGACTATCTCCGTAAACGTGGAGTAATATGTTACCATCGTCAGCGTGTAACTCGAATAGAATATACAGAGCATTACGAAGAAGTAAATGGTGTTTAACCACGACACGCCCGAAGGATTGGGAACCACTAAAAACAATACGTAAGCTAATATCATAGGTATCATTCCCATAAGTATTGCCGGACGCCTTCTGCCGAATTTTGAACGCAAATTATCCGTAAACGACGCCATAGGTATATCTATGATACCGTCGATTATTTTGGCTATAATGCCGAATACCGCCCACGCTCCCGCAACTACGAGGTCTTTGCCCTCAAAAGTGTGATAAGGAATAGACTTCGCGGGGAAATCTCCTACCAAAAGTGCGCTGCAAAGATACGAACCCATAATCAGGTTGAGCAAATTTACGCCAAACGCAGATAAGGCGTAAACGAACATTTGTCCTCTGTTTTTTAAAACTTTCATTTGTATTCTCCTTTTATTTACCGCTTAAAAGTTCGGCAATACATTCTCTTTCTTCGGTAAGTCCTTCGGTTATGGGTTTTCCGAAATAGTATGCTGCCATCAATCCCGGGCCGGCGTTTATGCCGCAACTTTGATATACGCCCACAACTATTATCTCTTTGGGCGAAAAGCGTTTCTCTATCATCTCTTTATATTCTTTCGCCTGTTTTTGGCGAGCCGTAGTAGCGATGAGAATAATCTGCTCCTCGGGGTTTTCTATATGTCTCTCCATATAATCGAGAAGTACCGAGTAAGCGGCTTTTTCGCCCTTGGCTTTGCCTATTACCGTAGTTAGCCCGTTATAGTCGAACTCTCCGATAGGTTTTACTCCCGCAAGAGTTCCGAAAAACGCCTTGGCGTTGGACAGTCTGCCCTTTTTCGCCACGAACGATAAGTCGTCCATCCACCCCGTCTGGTGTATTCTGTTCTTGTTATCTTCGAGATATTTATACGTTTCCTCTGCGGTCTTGCCCTCGTCTCTCATCTTAGAGGCAACTATCGCCATAATTCCGAAACCGGCGCTGAAACGCAGACTGTCGATGACGTAAATTTCCGCATCGGGATATTTCTTTAAAACTTCTTCTTTCGCTTTCGTCATAAAGTCGTAAGTTCCGCTTATTCCCGTTGAAATTGTAAGCGCCAAAACAGGAACTCCGTCTTTTGCGTAACTCTCAAACGCCGCAGAGCACTCCTCTATATTCGGCGGCGAAGTGGTAAACCCGTTGGGGTTTTTCTTGAGCGCCGCATAGAATGCGTCCCTTTCTTCTTCCGTCCAGTCGAGCGTGGTCTTATGTTCCACTCCGTCCGGCGTAGTGTAGTGACCGTGAATTATACCTATTTGGAAACGTTCTTGTAGTTCCTTGGATAAGTCGCAAGTCGGATCTGCTAAAATAACAAAATTTTTACCCATATTTATTCTCCTTAGTTTTTAACGCAATTTTGTTTTACATATATTTATTTACAAAGTTATAAAACTTTTCAAGCGCTTCGTCTCCGCCGTCCGCAATGGCTACACCATGCCCCGAACCTTCAACTATTATAAGGTCTTTTTCCGCAGCGCAAGCGGCAAAGCTTTTTTCAATGCACTCTTTCGGTACGACGTTGTCCTGACTGCCGTAAATAAACAGTGTGGGGATTTTATCGCTTTTAAGCGACTTTTCGGCGTCTGCGTCGGTGAAACTCATTCCTATTCTTTTTTTCGCCCGCCGTTTAAGTCCCGGTACTAACAATTTTTTCGGCGCATGTTTTGTCTCTAATATATATTCAAGCAATGCCTCTATGGTGGTAAAACCACAGTCAATGACGAGTACTTTTACTTTATCCGATTTGATTTTTTCCGACGCAATCCCGACTGTCGTACCGCCCATAGACGTTCCGTAAACCAAAATCTTTTCCGCACTCGTGTTTTCGTCTATATACTCGATCCATTTCAAGACATCGTCGCTTTCTTTGAAGCCGTAGGATATATATTCCCCCTCGCTCTTGCCGTGCGCACGCTCGTACGGCAGCAGAACGTTATATCCGTTCTCTATAAGACTTTCTGCTATGACGGAAAAGTTTTTGAGTGGCAACGAGTGAAAACCGTGCATCATTATCGCCGTCTTGTCCTTGCCGAAATCGTAAAATTGCGCAACGAGTTTAAGTCCGTCTTCAGAAGTAACGGAAACTTCTTTATGTTCGAGTTCTTCTATTCGGCGCTTGGCGGCGATTATCTTTTCCTTGCTCTTGTCGTAACAAGGAGTATCGAACATATTATCGTTAAGTTTCTCCAAAGAGATACGCCCGAAAAACATCTTAAAAAAGTACTCTATGAGCGCAAAGTGAGAGATAATAAAACCTATCGCTAAAAATATCAATATCCCAAAAATTATCCAAAGCGCTTTCAAAACCTAAACCTCAAACCTTATCCGAATACGATCCCCATTTCTTTTTGAGTTCTTCCTCCTGGGAACTGTATTTTCTTCCCTCTATACATTCATAGCCGAATGGAAATA
>CAJOMT010000033.1 GCA_905235815.1 uncultured Clostridia bacterium | reverse complement strand
ACGAGTATTACCGCTATAATCCGTAAAATTCTTATTCGCATTATTATTTATTTTAGCGTTTAATTTCTCGTAAGAATTTTTGTATTTTTGGTTGTCCGGATCCATTTGCATTGCTATTTCGAGTTGTTTCTTGCTCTCGTTGGTCCAATTTTTCTTGTAGAAAACTACGGACTGCAAATAATGCCATTCCGCATTCCTCTCGTTAAAAGAATCGAGCATATTTTGAGCGGCGTTCAAATCGCCCCTCTTTATTGCCGCCTCTAACTCTGAGTAATATCCGTCTTCGGAAGAAGCAAAGTTGTCCTCTTTTCTCTCCGAAACTATTTCTCTGTATGCGGTTTCAAGTTCGGTAAGTTTCCTCGCCGCCTCGTTGCCCGCTTCGCCCTCTAAAAATCTGTCCTCGGAATACTTCGCTTTAAGTTCCTCGTATTTTTTGTCGATTTCCTCATCGCTCGCATTTTCGCTTAAACCGAAAACTTCATAGTAGTCGCTTTTCAATTTTTTACCTCCGATATCCCGACTTGCTTCTTTTTCCGCTTTCCGTATTCTCCCTTGAATACTTCAAGCGTAATACTCGTAATTCCCCGAAGTATTATGTTATCAATCAAGTCGTGATTGAATTTCCATTCAAGATTTTCCGCACTCTGCTTTAAATTGGCAAAAATATCCGCAAATATAAAAGAAATTTCCGCTTTTTTCTCGGATAATAGTTTTTCTCTCGTCTCTATTTCTCCGTAAGCGTAATAAAAAGGATTGTAGTTCCCCTTTTTTATATCTTTGTCATAGTCGTCCAAAGCGTCGATAAGATAAATCCACTTGCCTAAAAAGTAGAAAAGTCTTTCGCTGTCCTCGGTAGAGTGCTCTTTTAAAAGATATCTGCTCACTTCCTGCATTATAAGCGCAGAATAGTCGCTTAGTTTGTCTATACTGTTTTCTTTGGCATTTTCACACTTTCTTAAACCATCATAATGCGTCTTTATTATTTCGGATATCTCGTGATAACGCTTGTCCGCCTTTTTATAAGCCTTATTCAGTATAAGAAGTTTTGCTCTGCCTTTTTTTTCGTCTATAACGTCGTCCTTGATTTTATAGTACGCTAAAATTATATTCGTTCCGGCGCACATTGCGGTTATGTCGTCCCTCGACGCCATAGGCTTTTTCACGATAGGGTGCGCTATACAGCGTTCCCCCTTTATTGTTACGTCCTCGCCCGCAAGATTATGGACGACAGCGGACAGAAACGCTATATCGTACGTCAGACTCAATCTCGAAATTTGCGAAAATTTTCCCATACTTTTACAGACTCCGCAATAAAGAGCCTTATAAAGAGTATCGTCTTTTAAATAAAGATACGGTAGATCGGGTTTAACGTAGCCAAACATATTATCTCGCTTTTAATTTGAATTTATTTAAAAAGCGGAAAGTCGCCTCTCCGCCGTTAAATTTCTCTTATTTGAGATATGCGAGCATATATGCCGGCATATCTTCTTTTGAAGAACTTATCGTCATCTCGACGTTTAAGTCGCTGCCGCTTAAAGAAGCAAGCAAGCTTTCGACTTCATCGAGCGTTCCCTTTGTAATTCTCGCAATGCCGTCTATGAACAAATATTCTATATCGCTGTTTCCCGCTAAAAGTCCTTTTATAAATCCGTTAAATCCCTCGACGGAATTTATTTCGTATTCTTCGGTATAAACGCATCTTACGTTGATATTTATGGATACCGAACTTATCCTCTTGTCGGTTATGAATACGACGTTGCCCTTTGCAATTTCCGCCGCCTTATTCACGTCGTCTAAAATAATTTTTGTCTTACCCGTACCCTTAGGTCCGTACACAAGTTTTAACATTGAAAAACCTCCGATTTCTAGTTTAATTATATTTTAACCTAAAAGCCGTAAATTTTCAAGGATTTTTAACGGCTATTTTTATTTTTTTTATAATTTTTACGATTATTTCACTTTAACGCTTTAATAAATTCACAAATTCTGCCTATTCCGACTTTTATATCGTCTCTCGACACCGTATACGAAAGTCTGACAAAACCGTCCGCCCCGAACGCAATTCCGGGAACTACCGCAACTCCGGCTTCTAACAGACAATCGGCAAAACAGACGCTACCGTCTATTTTCTTGCCGTTATATTCCTTTCCTATATACTTTTCAATATTCAAAAAAACGTAAAAAGCGCCGTTCGGGTATATATAATCGAGTCCGCCCTCGTTCAATAAATCGCAAATCAGTTCTCTCCTCAAAGAAAACTCGTTTTTCATTTTCGCTATAAATTCTTCCCCTTGCTCGCCGGACAGCGCCTCTAACGACGCATACTGCGCAAAACTGCAAGGGTTGCTCGTAGTATGGCTCTGTATATTTCCTATCGCTTTCGCCACGTTCTCAGGAGCGGCAAGATAGCCTATTCTCCACCCCGTCATCGAATACGTCTTGGAAACGCCGTTTACGGTTATCGTATGTTCTTTCATATAATCGCTGAGCCCTGCTATCGATATATGCTTTTGATCGCCGAATACGAGTTTTTCGTAAACTTCGTCGGATATGACGTATAGACCGTGTTCTTCCGCCACTTCCGCTATGTCTTTAAGTTCCTTTTCATTATACACAACGCCCGTGGGATTGGTCGGAGAATTTATTATAATGCACTTGGTTTTAGGGGTTATAGCTTTCTCTAAATCGGGTTTAATCAACTTATAGCCCGACTTTTTGTCGGTATTGATTACTACGCTAACGCCTTGGCAAAGTTTGATTTGCTCTACGTAAGTTACCCAATACGGAGCGGCAACTATCACCTCGTCGCCCTCGTTTATGATAGCCGACAAGGCGTGAAACAAAGAACTCTTTGCGCCGTCGGATACGACTATCTGACTTTCGGTATAGTCCAATCCGTTATCATTTTTAAACTTTTTTACGATAGCCCTTTTAAGTTCGGGTATTCCCGAACTCGCCGTGTATTTCGTCTTGCCCTCGTCCAATGCACGCTTCGCCGCATCTATAATATACTCCGGCGTATTGAAATCCGGCTCGCCTGCGGTAAATGCAACTATTTGTTTTCCCTCCGCTTTAAGCGCCTTCACTTTTGCGGATATTTCAAGTGTAGCAGACGGCGCTATTTGGCCGCCTCTTTTGGATATTTCCATATTTTATTCCTCGCTTCCGGCGAGTTTTGCTTCCCTGTCGGCTATTTGCAGCGCCTCTATCATTCCGTCGAGGTCGCCCATTAAAAACTGTTGCAACGTATAGATAGTATATCCTATCCTGTGATCCGTTACTCTGCCTTGCGGATAATTATAAGTCCTTATCCTCTCCGAGCGGTCGCCCGTTCCGACCAGACTCTTTCTGTTAGCCGCATACTCGCTCTGATATTTTGAATTATAATAGTCATATAGGCGGCTTTTCATAACTTTCATCGCCTTTTCTCTGTTCTTTATCTGCGAACGTTCGTCTTGACACGTAACGACGATTCCCGTCGGTAAATGCGTCATTCTTATACAAGATTCCGTCTTGTTGACGTGCTGTCCGCCTGCGCCGCTCGAACGGTAAGTATCTATTTTCAGATCCTTTTCGTCTATTTCGACTTCGACGTCCTCTGCCTCCGGCAAAACCGCTACCGTTACCGTGGAAGTGTGTATTCTGCCCTGCGATTCGGTATCCGGCACACGCTGAACTCTATGCACGCCGCTCTCGTATTTGAGTTTGCTGTAAACTCCCTTACCGCTTATTGAAAAGACTACTTCCTTGACTCCGCCGAGTTCGGTCATATTACTGTCTATTTCCTCGGTTTTCCAGCGGTTCTGTTCAGCATATTTTACGTACATTCTGTATAGTTCGTAGCCAAACAACGCCGCCTCTTCTCCTCCGGCTCCGCCCCTTATTTCGACTATTACGTTCTTGTCGTCGTCGGGATCTTTCGGAAGAAGCAAAATCTTCAATTCGTCCGTCAAATCGGCAAGTTTTTGCTTGGAAGCATAATAATCTTCTTCGAGCATTTCACGCATTTCTCTATCCGTTTCGGTAGAAAGAAGTTCTTCCGCACTGCGCATTTCATCTTCGACTCGTTTATACTCGCCATACTTTAAAGCGGTTTCTTCCAACTCCGCTCTCTCTTTGGCGTAACTTTTCCATTTATCCATATCGGAAATAACGGACGGATCCGCCATCAATTCGTCGAGTTTGTTAAACCTTTCGTATATGCCTTCGAGTTTTTCTATCATTTCAATTCCGCCTTGACGATCCTTTCGTTTCCGCTTATATCTTTTATAATTTCGACGCTGTATTTTTCGTCCAACAGTTCTCTCACTTCATCGCCCTGATCGTACCCGATTTCGAGATACAACCTGCCGTTTTCGTTTAAGTAGTCTTGCGCTCTTTCGGCAATTATTCTGTAAAATTTCAAGCCGTCGTCGCCGCCGTCAAGCGCAAGCGTCGGTTCATAGTCCTTTACTTCGGTCTGTAAATTTTCCATATCCGCACTCTTTATATAGGGCGGATTGCTTATTATTACGTCGAATTTGCCGTCTACGCCCTCGAACATATCGCCCGTAACGGCCTCGATATCGAGTCCGTTCTTTTCAAAATTCTCTCTTGCGAGCGCTATTGCGTCTGCGCTTATATCGCTTGCGACTACCGTCGCTTTGGTCAGCGATTTCACAGCAACCGCTATTGCGCCGCTGCCCGTGCATAAATCGAGAACTCTGTCCGTTTCCTTTATCGATTTTACCGCCTCGGATACGAGTTCTTCGGTTTCGGGGCGAGGTATGAGCGCACGATTATCCGTCTTTATCTCAAAGCCGTAAAAATCTTGATTGCCCAAACAATAACATAGCGGTTTGCCCGTAAGTCTTTCCTCGACTAATGCGTTTATTTTTTCGACGTTTGACGCAGATATCTTCTTTTCCTCGGACATTTCGCTTCTCTTTATTCCGGTAACCGAAGATACGATCCATTCCGCATCGGATTCATCTATGCCTTTTTCCGCAAAACTCTCCTTTACCCTTTTAAGTAAAAGCGAAAGTTTTTCGGGACATACAAAACTACATTCTGGTTCGTTCGGATCGGCGTCCATTTTCAAGACTTTGTTAAACGAAGTGATCGCCACTTCGATCATATCGTCCGTCGGCTCTCTGGTAGTAAGTTTTTGAAGCAAAAGCCCCGGTAACTTAAATATATAAACTAACGGCGAATCGGTCTTTGCAAGCAATTTCAAGAGTTCGTAAGATATTCCGGCAATAATAGGCAGTAACGCTAATTTCGCCAAAAATCTAAGAGCACCCTCCGTTATCATCGGGAATATCGCCCCGAAAATCGTAAACACGAAGATACTGACGAACATTACGAAAAACATAAACGTAGTTCCGCACCTGTCGTGTACCCTTCTGCAACCCCTGACGTTTTCAACCGTAAGCGGAAGCCCCTTTTCGTAACAAGTTATGGTCTTATGTTCCGCGCCGTGGTACATATAAGTTCTTCGCATATCTTTTAGTAGCGAAGTCAGTAAAATATATAGGACGAAAATCGCTATTCTGAGTACCCCCTCGAAAACGTTTCGCCATACGGGTATATCGGTAACGTACTTCTCGAAAAGAGTACCGAGCAACTGCGGTACGAGGAAAAAAAGTCCTATCGAAAACGCCAAGCCCAGCACTACGCCCAAGAACATAACGACGCTCATTATGTCCACTTTAAAGGTTTTTGCCAGCCATTTTTCGAATTTCGAGGGCTCCGAGTCGTCCTCGCCGTAGACTTCGGCTGAACGAGACAGAATTTTTACGCCCGTATACATAGACACGAAAAAATTTACCGCACCTCTGACGATGGGTATTTTATTGATTATTCCCTTATTCGGTTTGAGCCTTTCCGCCTCCAAGCGGATAACGCCCTCGCCGTCCCTTACGGCGGTCGCCATAGAGGTTCTGCCGCGCATCATTACGCCCTCTAATACCGCTTGTCCGCCTATGGACGTTCTACATACTTTCTTTTCTTTCTTTTTCATAGACAAAAAATAAAGGGTCGTCACGTCAGCGACAGCCCATTACACCGAATCCAGTCCGAAAATTAAAGACTGTATCTTTTTTTGAATTTATCCACACGTCCGCCGGTATCGACAAGTTTCTGCTTGCCGGTAAAGAACGGGTGACATTTACTGCAAATATCAACTTTTATTACGTCTACGTCTTTGGTCGTTCCGGTCTGGAAAGTTTCTCCGCAAGCGCATTGAACGGTAACAAGTTTATAATTAGGATGTATCTCCGCTTTCATTACTCTCACCTCACTAAATTTTATGCTTTAAAACAATACATTTGCTATTATATATTATTTTTTTCCGATTGTCAAATGTTTAATTGATAATTATAAAATTTTTCTTTATTTATTTTGAGGTAAATTCACTTGCAAAAATGTTTTCAATGGGATATAATTATATTGATTTATTTATAGGTGTTAAATGATAGGTTGGCAAATTACCGATACAGGTAAACTTGAAAAAATAAATAGGATAGAGCCTCTTTCGGAAATAGACAGCGTAAAGGTCAAAATTACGAAAACACTCATTACCGAGGACGACATTGCGTTTATAATGAGTGAAAAACCGCTGAATATCATTCCGGGGCGTATGGCTATAGGGCAAATTACAGAACTTCCGTACGAAACCGAATATCTCAAAAAGAGTACGAAAGTCTGTATTTCGGCTACGAGAGAATGCGGCAAATGCAATAACTGCATTAACGGAAATACGGATAAATGTTACGATTTCCAAGTCGCAGGACAAAACGTAGACGGATTTTTAAAAGATTTCGCCGTGCTTAAAACTTCGGACGTACACACATATCCCGCAAGTATTCCGGACGATGAAATCATCTACCTCGAATACGTCTCTCTGGCGCTTTCGGTAATAGATAAACTGAACATCGAAAAGGGCGAACACGTCGCAATTTTCGGCTCGTCGGTATTCGGCTCGGCGCTTGCGCAATTGATAATTTATTATCAAGGCGTTCCGATAATCATCGATAACGATGAAGAAGGTCTGCTCCTCGCAAGAAAATCCGGTATATATTATACCGTTAAATCGGGCGCAAAACTCGAAAAAGAAGTATCCGCTATAACGGGCGGAAGAATGGTAAGTAAAACCGTATATATTACCGGCACGAAAGTTTCGAGCGAAACGGCGTTAAAACTTTCCGCACCTTTCGGTAAAGTCGCCTTTGCGGGATTTTGCCACACAAGCGTGAAAGCGCCGCTCGGACTCGCACTCGGCAAGCAACTCGAATGTCTGTTTATTACGAGCGGTTACGGAAACGAAAAAACGGCGATAAATATCCTCGCAAACAAGGCAATAGATTTTTCGAATTACACTCTGCCGCTTACCAAAATGGAAAACATAGATGAAAATATTGCAAAAATGTGCCAAGACTACGAGGATAAAAAAGAAGTGAAAAATTTACTTATCAATATGATGGGTTAAATATTTTAGTCTCAAAAGCCCGTCTATAAGTCGTTTATCGACTTATAGACGGGCTTTTATGAGTTTATAGATATCTCCTGCACCCAAAACGAGCAGCATATCGTCTCGCTTTAAATTTTTCTTTAAATAATATTGCAGTGCGTCGGGATCTGCCATATATACGCCTTTTTTATTGAGCGCTACGTAGAGATCGTATGCCGAGCCGCCTTTTATATATTCCTCTCTTGCCGGAAAAGTTTTATAAATGATAAGATTATCGATTTTGCCGAGCGAGTCCAAGAATTTTTCTTTTAATAATAGCGTTCTCGAATACGTATGCGGCTGAAACACGACGAATAATCTACCCTTGCAAATTTTTTCCGCAGTAGAAAGCGCGGCGTTTATTTCGTCGGGGTGATGCGCATAATCGGCAAATACCGCACAGCCGTTTATCTTGCCGATTTTTTCAAATCTGCGCTTTGTGCCCGTAAATTTTTCTATTCCGCCCTTGACGCAAGCGGCGTCTATACCGAGTTCCATTGCGCAGGCGCACGCCGCCACGGCGTTTACTACGTTATGCTCTCCGTATACGTTTAACTTTATATCGCATATCCTCTCGCCCCTCTTATTGAGTGTAAATCTGTACTTCCCTGCTTTTTCGGATATGTTCGTCGGGTAGTAGTCGCCACTCGTATCGGCTGAAAACGTTATTTTATTGTCATAATCATAATCGGCGAGGTTTTTGTCTTCGGAGCGGAAAATCGCTATCTTTGCCTTTTTTAAAAAATTTTTATACGAGTTGAACAAGTCCTTTTCGCCGTCATAACATTCGAGATGATCGGGTGCGGCAATCAGACACACGGCAACTTCCGCATCGAATTTATCGATATTCTTCTTGTATTCGCATACCTCGGTTACAAAATACTCGCTACCGCCGAAATAGCCGTTTCCGAATTCATTGTCGTTGCCGCCGATATGGGCGCAAAACTGCTCATTTGCGCATTTCAGAATATGAGCAATCATACAAGTTACGGTGGTCTTTCCGTGGCAACCGCTAACCCCTATTCTCGTTTTGAAATTTTCGGAAATCATTTTAAGAAGTTCCGCTCTCGAAAGTATATACGACTTATTTGCTTTTGCCGCATTTAGTTCTTCGTTGTCCTCTCCGATCGCAGAATTGTAAACCACTACTTGTGCGCCGTCTACGTTCTCCGCACTATGCCCGATCATAACTTCGACGCCGTCTTTCACAAGTGCGTCGGTGTACTCGGAAGTCGTTATATCGCTGCCGCTGACTATAAAACCTACCCGATTTAAGTATTCGGCAAGGCTACTCATACTCACACCGCCTATGCCGATAAAGTGAACTCTTAAACTGTGATTTGAGTTGTTCATATCCCATTTTATGCTTTTTAAGACGTAAATTTACCAAAAAATTAAAAAAAATCGAATATTTTTTAATTTTTTTTCGGTATCTTGTTGAAAAATGCAAAAAAATGGTGTATTATATAATAAAGTTGAGTTGGCGCTTGCTCTCGACGAAATATATTATGAGGAGTGAAAAAATGAAAATTTCAGATGTCAGAGTTCGTCTTGTACAAAAGCAGGACAGTAAACTTAAAGCGGTCGCCTCAATTACTATCGACGATTGTTTTGTAATCCACGATATTAAGATTATTGAGGGCAATGAAGGGCATTTTATTGCTATGCCGAGCAGAAAGACGGGAGAGGGAGAATATAAAGATATTGCTCACCCAATAAACACCGAAACAAGACAAGAAGTTATCGATGCGGTTTTAAACGCTTATAAAATTCAAGTCGCACAAGAACAGTAATCGTAACGGGCTACATACCCGTTTTCGTATTTTGAATAATTTATTTAAAGAAGGTATTATCCGCAAATGCAGATAATACCTTTTTTTGATTCAAACCCGTATAGTGTTTCAGATAAAAAAAAGTTAGTACATTGTTGGCTACTCACGGGCTGCAATTGCCCGCTCGCCTTTCAACTACTAACTTTTATGGTCTGAGTGAGAAGATTTGTAAGGAGCGAAGCGACGGAATAGCGATTGTTCGCCGAAGGCGCAATCGAGTCACTTCCGGCTCGGCGGAAACGCCGTGCCGAAAGGAATACTTCTCACCAAGGCACAAAAAAAGCAGGGGAAACCCCTGCATTTGTGGTCTGAGTGAGAAGATTTGAACTTCCGGCCTCTTGAACCCCATTCAAGCGCGCTACCAAACTGCGCTACACCCAGATATGCAACTATTCAGCGTAGATATTATAATACAATTTATCGTAAAAGTAAAGTATTTTAAAATATTAAATAAAAAAATTTTTAATAAGCATTTTATTGCAAGGGAAACGCCGCATAACTTGCGGCGTTTCCCCTGCCTTTTTTCTTATTTTTTTTGTCCGCTCGCAAGCTTTACGCACTCGTAAGCGCCATCGTAATAGCCTTGCTTTTTAAGTTCGTCTATTCTGTCGCATAGGTGCGGAATTATATCTTCGTCAGATAAAATTTTATCCAGCATTGCGTTTATTCTCTTCGCCGTGGGATATTCGCTGAGCGAATCTCCTATCTCCCTGCCGTTTATCGCTCCGTACACCTCGTGTCCGCCGATATGCTTCATGAATATCTTCGGTATCGGGTAATACGCAAGTTCGCTCGGCTTGGTTACAAGCAAGTCGCATACCGGCATAAGCAGGTTAGTGGAATATACCGCTTGGAATATGTCGTCGTTACACACGGCGTATATACCCTCCGCTTCGCCGTCTTTAAGGTAGGATACAAGATTTTTGAAGTTGTCGAAATCGTTGAAATACTTCTTACACTCGACTCCGCCTATCTCTTTCATAAGTTTATCGTATACGTCCTCGTGGTCGCCGAAATTGATAAAAAGTGCAACTTTCTTCTTCTCCACCTCAGGCAAGAGGTGCTTTACCATAGCCGCAAACATATCGAAGCCTGCGCCTGCGCCGCCGACGGTCATCAATATCCTCAACGGCTTGTCCTCTCTTACCCTCGCTCTCCTTTTCGCATTGTCATCTTCGAGGTTGACGAGCAGTTCGTGGTCGATAAATCTTCCCACCATTTTCAGTTGAGCTTCGGGTATGCCGTTTAAGTTTTCTTTCGCAAAACCGTCGAGCGTCTTATAGCCGAGATACGCAAACGGAGTCTGCACGGCGTGTATCGCCCCTTCCGAAAGGTGAAGTCCCATAGGCCAGTTGTCAGGTATTGCGTTTACCACGTTTTTCATTCCTGCGTGTATTGCGCCTTGACTCGGCCAGACGTGCGTAGCTATATACGGAACGTCCTTTCTTATGTTTTTGAAAATGGGAACCAAAAGTTCGCTGTTCTTTTGGTCTTTTGCGTTATAGGTTATCTTCTTAAACCCCTCGCTGTTTAACGGCTCCCACACGATTTTGTTGAACAATCTCGATTTTTGGGATATTCTCGACGCAAGAGAATACATATCGTTTTGCTCTCTTATCATCTTCGAGCCGGTTGCATCGAACGAGGCGAGGTCGAGCCAGTACGGTTTAAATCCGAGCGCCGCCGCACAAGACGCCATCGCTATGGATATTCTGTAATGCCCAAATCCCATTCGGATATTGCCCACGATTAGCGCATTGTCTTCCATTTCTGAGTTTTCTTCCCCGAAAACTATATTGCTTGCGCCCATAAAATCCAACGCTTCGATAGGTTTAAAGGATATTTTATAGTCCTTATCCGAATCGTCGCCGTATTTTTTGATATACTTTCGCTTTGACTTTTCGGCGCTTTTAACGGTTTTTCCGTCTATTTCGTTTCCGAATATCTTTTTAGTTCTGTCCTGCATTTATTTCCCCTCTTTCAGTATCGTATACTATATTCTTCTCCTCGCCGTCTATGTGATAAGAGATATATATTTTTTTGCCTTTTCTCTTAAACT
>CAJOMT010000032.1 GCA_905235815.1 uncultured Clostridia bacterium | reverse complement strand
AACTCGTGATTGCCGCCGAACTGTAAACACTCTAATGCGACGTTATGTCCGCGGTCGTTAAACGTTGCGTTCAGTTCGGATTTAATGCGTTCCCACTCTTGTTCAAAACAGGCGCGTTTTCGTTTCAGCCACGCGACGGAATAAGTCTGTTCGACTTCTCTTATGTAATCGTCCTGTGCGGACAGTTTATCCTTCCGAAACGTGATAACCGAAATAGTTGCGTGTTTTTCGCGCTGAAATAATTGACAATCTTCGTAATCTATTTTTCTCACCTCCTTCTTGTTTTTTTGAAGGCATAAAAAAGAACGACATCCTGTTCGATCGTCGTTCTGAATACGCCCTTCTACTAATAAGCCACGGGAAGGGAGAAAATATTAGTAATTTCAAAAAATTTTTGAAAAAATTTATTTGGTAAGTTTTTTACCCGTATAAAAACGGTAAAATTCTTTGTACCGTCGGTTGCGTATGGTTGCAATAATAGGGTAAATCCTCTCGGAATAGAATTGTTCGGGCGGCATGTTCGCTTTCTCTGCAAGTTTGTCCACCGCCGTCAATAAACCGTCTATCGCTTTGCTTGAACTTTTAAGCCCGCTTTGTCTGCGGCGTTCAAATTCGTCGATCAGGCGAATATATACGATTTGCACAAGCGCCGGTTGGTCGGAATAATTTTTTATAAACCAAGCGAGTTCTCGATCGCTTGCTTTGTGCAAATATTCCGTGATTTCTTCTTTTATCTTATCTTCGTTATATATGTAATAGGTCAACGAATATCGGATAAACTCGCCGAAACTGTAATACCAATGCATAAAATGAACAATGTCGTCAGGGGCAAACGACTTATGACGTACTCCAATTCGACGTCAAGAAACAAAGGCATTGCCAATTTCCGTGAAAACAGATCCCAGCATTTCCAGATAAACTCGCCATCGTTAGATTTGACCGCAGAGCGATACTCCGAATAGTCCAGATTGAACTTGGCTTGCTTTTTGACCATTGAAACGTAGCCTTGCGTCACGCCGAGTTCTTTTGCAACCTCCTTTTGCGTGTTTCCGTCGTTTAACAGTTCAAGTACTTGCCGCTCTTTATCCGAAAGAGTCTGAAAGCACGCTTGCTTATCAAATTTTTTTGCCGTGGCTACGGGGATGTTGATTTCACTCGAATGCAGTTGTTCTTGTTGTTTAACGGGAAGATTATCTTCATCGCCATCGGGGATAGGCGTAGTGTGACGAACGTATTTATGTTCGTTATTGTAGTCGATCCGATCCAACTCGATGAGTGCTTCCCATTCCTTTTCGGTTACTTCTATAACGATATAACTACGACCGCCCATTTGAACGGAAGCGTTTTCTACTTCGGCGCACGGGTAATAATAGAGATACTTTCCCGCTGTCTCGGCGGGAATTTTCTTTTTATTGTAGTGATACGCTAACTTATCCATAATCTCATTATACCGTAATATTCTTGACATTTTCAGTCAAAATTTCATAGAATTTTCCGACTTGATTTTTGCACCATTATTTTGGCTATCTCCGATGCCTAAGCAGGTTAAGAAAATAGCAACAATCTTGCTATTTCGTAGGCGCGCCCACCGCCGCGCCAAACAATCGGGAAACCCGATTTTAGTCGTTCTTTTCCCTTTTCGGATCGCTCGGGTGAACGGCACAATACTTACGCCTACTCTCATTATAAGGCTTCATTACATATATTCGACGTCCATCGAATATACTCCTAAAGAGCATATCACTCATCGGCTTCTTTATCATATCACAAAGCCGTCTGCCGTTTCAAATTTTCACTTCCCAATATTGGGCGTTAAAACTTTTATTCGTCATCGCCATAGTCGTCAAATACAGATCAAACGCAACCTTTAATATTGTCAAAAAAGCGTACTATTTATGCATATAGTTAATTTTCGCTAAGAGGATGTTTCATTCTAAATTCCTGCAATTTGCTTTTTAAAGCTCCTGAAAGTTCGACGGGATTTTTATATGAAAAATTATCGTAATGATCTACATCAAAGTGAATTTTACTTCCATTTTCGGAAATGATAATTATCTCCTTGCCTAGTGCAAGAGCATATCCTAATTCAAAATAGCAGTTAGGTCTTTCGTACGATAAATCTGCTATTATGAGTTCAGCCTTTTTTATATGCTCAAAAATCTTATTATCAATAGATTTGGATCCAGATATTTCGTCAACCCTTTGTGCCCTATATTTAATATCTGCCGCGACCGCTTTGATGGTTGCATAAACATTATGTATTTTTATTTGCATTTCATCCGATTCATTCATCATTGGCATAATAACGAAAATAAACCCTTTTTCGACATTGTCATTGATAAATATCTTGTTTTTATTAACATCATCAATGGTTTCTTTAAGATAATCAATCATTTCAAAGAGGACTTCTTTTGCGGGGATACTCCGCCAGACTCCTTTTTCATAAACCGCCATAATCCTCGCCATTTGAGACCATAACATTATTTCTGGGTTGTCGCCGTATCGATTGATTATTACTTGATCGAATAAAGAACTATTATCTATGAATTCTTTGTTAAGATATTCAATTTTATCCATTCTTGTTTCAATCTCATCATCAGTAATATCTCTTGTTTTTTGAATTTGTAATATAGTTTCTCTTGCGGCATCAAAGGACAAGTATATTACAACAATATTTGTGCTAAAATCCTTTCGTAGTTTTTTAATAGTTTCTACATCATTGCATATAACAAAGTGCGGATATTTGCCCGAAATAGCGTCCTCGATCTGCTTTTTCTCAATTCCATATTGATATCCATATGTGCTATAAATATAGCCTTTCCCCGGTCCAAATTTTTCCTCAGGTAAACCATCGGGATAGGATTCAATTTCAATATCATCATATTTCCTCTTTTTGCGAGTAGTCCCTTTCTTGTGAATCGCTTTTTCCCCACATTCAGAATAAACGCTATTCATCAACGTCGTTTTACCTGTTCCTGATGCTCCAAAAATTATATATATCATAACATATTCTCCTTGTTAATATTATTATTAATATATGCCGCATTGTCCGTCTTTATAACCAAAACAATGCTATTATTTATTATAAACTCTAAACAACCTAAACATTTGATCGACTAGTTCATCTTTTTGTCCTCCTGTTAAGTTTGTCAAACTAGTCTCTGCAAATATTAAAGCATAATCAAAATCGGCAATATGTTTTGCATATCTTATAATATCATTGTATTCTTTAGATTTTGCGCCTCCAGTTGCTTTATCACTATTCTTTTCATGTTCTTCAGCACTAATCTTTGAATATGTAAAAGCAGTAATAACATTACTTGCTCCAAACTGTTCACGGCAAATGCGAAACATATTGGGCAAACTGGCAGTTAATACTAAATGCTTTTCCCTATTCGACCAATCATCTATAATGTTATCAATTTCAAATCCATATTTAATCGGCTCTCCATATAGAAGATTGTTTTCATAAAAAATGTACTTTTTCCCTTCATGTTGGAGAAGCCAACTTTTATTTTCAGATGAATCCTCAATACGCTCTTCTTCTTCTTTTTGTTGAGCTAAAGTATCTCGCCTAATACGGTCAAGATCAATCCAATCGAAGGAATCATTCTTCTCAAAAAAATTACTCAACAACCATTTATAGTCTTGTTCCGGCAATTCTTTTTTCTCTTTTCCCGGCACAAATACCATTCGTTTTTCTTGCTCTGCTTTTAACTCGATCCAAAAACGCTGAATAGCATTAGGAATCATTCGTTCTTGCTCCATTTTATTCATCTTATATAGAGCTTCAACAAATTGTTCGTATGTAACCGAAACGTTCGGATTGTCCTTAACAAAGGATTCGTATTGGTTATTTAGTTGATTCCTGTTTATAGCCTCATAATTATTTAAAGTAAAAGCATTATTAAAATCTTTTTGATCCCTTTGTGCAAGCACATCCAATTCATTTATTATTTTTTTTGCAGGAACATACTGACAAATGATCTCACCGACATCACCTTCCTCTTCCCAACGAGAAGTGGTTTTGATTAATATATCTGTTTGCAATTTACCATAATTCTTTGCCGCTTGTATAATATCGTCTTTCCCGGACGCGGCATTGCCCGAAACAATAAACAGTTTAGGTCCCTTTTCAATTTTTTTATTCAAAGAAATCTTACCAGATATAATCCCATCGATTATCCCGCGAGCCTGTATTTGGGCTAATTCCAAATCTCCAACATTTAAAACTACACGATCAAATATATGTATATTCTCAATAAAAACCCTATAAAGTGCAACCGCCTTTTCGTACCTAGTAAGAACTTTTTTTTCTGATACACCGCCCCTTGCAGAGCCTGTTTTTTTATGGCTTTCTATATCTGGAATAATATCTCGAAATATAAATAGAGATAATACTCTTCCATGATACTTCCTCTTAATTTCTTCTACAACTCTGACATCATTAATAACAACTATTGGTGAACGATTATTGTTCAACGCCTCATCAAGGATTTTCGAATTAATTGCATATTCGTCGCCATATGTTCTATATACCAAATCATCTTCTGCTGGAATACTAGAAACTGAATTTACATCAACTTTGTCACTCTTGCCAAGAACCATAGAAACAGCTTCAGTAATTCTATAAGATCTTGTCACATCTTTAGGTAACAAAAAAGGATAGAATGAGATGTTCCTTTCTTGCAATACTTTACTATAGTCTATAATAAAGTCTGTAATTAATCCTTTCCCGCATGCCGAAGGTCCTGTAAGTGTAATAATAAATGGTTTCATTAGTAGTGTTTCCTCTTCAATTTTAGGCTATAAAATCGTATATCTAAAACGATTTTTCTTTTAAATAATCAGCAAAGGAATTTAATTGTTCCCACAACCTTCCAGTTATAATTTTTTTCAAGTCAGGTGTTGCCTTAAAATCAACATCCGCATCTCCTAAGTGGAGAATGCCATCTTGATATGCATCTGACAATTCATATAATTCAAGGATTGCATATTTTGAGTTTTTTAAATCTATTGTATTAAAACTTTCCGGCATTACAAATGCATATACATCAGCAAAAACTCTAACGGGGACTTCGCTTCCGTCGGGAAGTAATCTGGGAGAATCGACGACTTCTTTGCTAAAATTATAATCCATCCTAAAAAAGAAAATCTCGTCTTTTTGGCTGCTTATTTCAGAAAATGGGAATGTGTATCTAATTTCAGGTCTCCATTCTCCGAGAAAAATAGGTTTGTCCGCATTTACTTTCATATTTTCTATTTTTGTATGTGCACCTTGCCCAGCCGCTTCAACTTTATATAATTCTTCCAACATTTCTCTTGCGGCTGCTTTTACTGTATCAACCACATCTTCTTCCATATCTACATGGCCACCAATTGATTTATCCCAAAGCCCTTGATTATCTTTTGCATTTTTGCCGCGCTGATGTATCAATAATCGGCCATCCCTCGTAAACAGCATACCCCAAACAACGACTTTGACTTTTGTCGTCCCCAAAAAAGAATCTCTCGGCAACTGCCCAAGCAAGTGCCTTTGATTATTATACATTAATATAACTTCTGTTTTGTTATCTTTTTTGGTAATTTCTGTTGAATATTTTATTGCACCTTGCGGGGCATCAAAATAGGCGAAAAAGTATTTTGTTAATTCTTCATACCATATATTCGAAGGTGTTATTAGTTCAAATTTTGATTGATCACAATATCTTGTTAACGAATACGTAATATAATAGTCATCATCTATATTGATAACAGGGATAGAGATGTTCAAGTAAGTCGTTCTCAAAGAGAAACACTGAATAAAATCCGTATAATCAAACGTTTTTTCTTGTATCGCTTTCCTGATTTGCTTTTGTTCTTCTTCTGTTTGCAGTTTTATATACGATTCAACAGCATCATCCAACGGTTCTAGATGCTTGCAATTATTCTTTAGCAAAAACTCTCTTAATTTTAGATTTGGTTCGTTCTTAAGATTGATGAAACTACCAATATCATAACTTCTATCTTCACCGCTTACCCGCTTATTTGAAGATATTAGGGAGGCATAACTCAAACTTGGCTCTGCTTCGCATATTATTTCAATTTTAAGCTTTCCAGAATTAATTTTTTCATACCATGATTGTTTGAATCGTTCATAAGGCAAACTAAATGATACCGCACCTAATACACGGACACGCTTTTCTGCTTTTTCAATTTTTTCAAACAATTCATTTCTGTTGAATACTGTCTGCATAGTTCATTACTCCTTTAAAATACATAGTCTATTAGTTCGAGCTGTTAATCCAATAACCATTTCGACTGGAACCAATACGTTTTATCGTTCCTTTTTGCTTCATGATGGTCATGTACCTTAATATGGTTCTTCGGTTTACTTGTAGTTTTTCAGCCAATTGATCGACAGTCACTTTAGAATTCAGTTGTATTTGTTCGATAATGGCTTCTTCCATATTCGTTTTGGTGACATCGGTGACATTTGATTTGTCACCAATCTTTTTACCATACAAAGCGTTATAGATCGTAACCTTGAAGTAGTTCCGATCCGAAAAGAACTCGACGTGGTTTTTGCCGTCGTTGAAGAGCGCGTTGGTGTTGTCGGTGATCTTTTTTAAGCCAGAACCGCGACGCTCCATTAACTTCATCCGAGCGAAGATGTCGGCAAGAACGGGATTGCGGCGTTCGGACGCAACCACGTCGTCCACTTCTTTGTCGATGATCTTGCCGGACATCATACAACCGGGCGAAGTGACTTCGAGACGGTCGTCATAGATATCCACGCACACTTCGGCGCCGAGGCGGGTGTATTCTCTGTGAATGATGCCGTTGACGATGGCTTCGCGCACGGCTTCTTCGTCGTATTCTGGCATTTCCACGCGCGTAATACCCGATTTATGCCATTTCTTCTTGGTGTTGTTGCGGACGAACTCCATCGCGGAAAACAATTGTTGCAACAGTCCGCACGAGATCTCTTTGTCGTCCACCGCTTCGCCGTTAATAGACGTTTTGGTCAGACCGTTCCAACGGGTGCAGAAGATACGGCTATGCGTATAGATGTTTTGGTCGGCGAGCAATACGCCGGCGTTCGTCAGATAGCCGTCCTTGTCCACAAGGTTAAACGAGAGATAATCGCTCTCGGTGATTTTCGTCCGCATAATGTCGTAGAAGGTCGCCTCGAAGAAAGTAAACGAATAATCGCTCTTTTTATAGTTGGTTTTCAAGGTATCGTAGGTTTGGTTGAGACCTTTCAACACCAATTCGTTCAGAATATGCGGCGGAGCGATGATGGACTCGTTTCCGCTGCGGATATAGGCTTCCTGCACACCGTCCGCAACGTAATAGTAAGGCGTGGACGTGCCGGCATAGACTTTGACTGTCACGATGGCCTTGCCATCTTCCATAAAGTTGGAGACAACGTAAATCGGCGTGGGTTTGATACGTTCGTTGATGAGTTGGGATATCTTTTCGCCGAGA
The DNA here is from genome assembly GCA_905235815.1 of uncultured Clostridia bacterium. Lineage (GTDB taxonomy): Bacteria > Bacillota > Clostridia > Christensenellales > Borkfalkiaceae > UBA10281. The sequence goes on along the minus strand of CAJOMT010000032.1, from coordinate 13,958 downwards.
CCTTGTGGATCCTCAACGCCGACAGCGGCTTTATCGTTGGTAACGCCGAAAAAGAGAGTCCCGCCCAGCGTATTGGCAAATGCCGACACGCTTTTGAGCCAACTCTTGGGCTTTTTGACTTCCAACGCCTGTTTGAAGTCGTAATCGGTGCATTCCGCAATCAGTTGATACAGCAACTACTTGTCCCCCTGGAATTCTTTCACGTCGTCGAAGATGATACCGTGTTTTTCGCAATACATATAAAACTTACCGCTCGTCATGGCTTGCGGTTCTCGGTTGCCTTTTTCCCATCGTGTAACGGTAGGAACAGAAATTCCGAGTTCCTTTGCCAAAGCCTCTTGGCTGAGCGATAATCTCATTCTTGCATATCTAACCTTTTCTCCAAAAATCATCCCATGTCCTCTTAACTCTTTTTCTATCATATTATATCATACTACCTAAATAATGTCAATAGGCTAAGTGGCATAAAATATAAGTTTTATTATTTCTCAAGCTGTAGTAATAGTTCCTTTTCTCTTGATAAAATAACATTCAAATATGTTTCTCCATTGGCATTTTTAAGCAAGTCGTCATATAAACTTTTTATAAAATCTTGCCATACAAATGAATCGTTGGTATATCCTTTTTTATAAACATACTTATACAGCAAAATCAGCGTTTTATAAAGCGGAGTCTGAAATTTTCTAATAAAATCCATTTCCTATCAAATAATCACTAACTTTTATTCGATACGCATGTGGTATTAAGCAATCGGCGTGTTCTGCTGACACATCCAAAAGATACTGCGCAATGTCTATCCGATAAATTCAATTATATTATTTAAATCTATCTCATTATCAGTATTAACTGACATTGTTTTTATATTTTCATTATTAGAAATTTCTTCATACCACTTGTCATATGCGGACATTAATTCCTGTAAATGATTCACATTTACATTTAAATCCCACCGACGAGCGCGATTATACTTTCGTTCTATAGCAGTTTCGAGACTACAATGTAAATAAATTATTTTATTAATCCTGGGAGAAAAAAATTTAATGTTCTCCGCAAAATTTGAGCATATAAAGAATTCACTTCCAGACAATTCTCCAATAGAATATCTAAATTTAGAAATCAAAAAATATTCATCAATATATCTATCAAAGAAAATAATTTCATATTGGTTTTTTAAGCATTCTGAGATATTTTTAAGATATTCAGCGTAAAACATTAATTGACTTTTAAATACACAGTTTTCTTCCCCGTTTTTATCATTAAAGAAAAATGGATTATTTTGTGCTTGCTCTTGTACGACAAACGAATTACTATAATAAGGCAGCAGATTGTTTATTAATGTCGTTTTTCCTACACATGTTGAACCACATATTGCAATAGTCTTCATTATAATTCTCCCTTTATATTAGTTTCTATGTTATGTATATACTCACTGATAACATTACATTTATTTTTTTGTCTATTTAAATAATTATCAAGTTCATAATAATATCGTGTTTTTTTCTGTGTAAATTCTGGATAGTATAATATTTCTGACATAGAGAGATAGTAATCTAATTCCATGTTTTCCAATACCTTATTGTTTACTTTTATATTAGGAAAATCATCATATAATATTTTTCGCATATTAAACGAATTGATAAAACATTTATGTTCTTCGATTTTCTGACAGAGATTGCCATGTTGATATAAGAATCTATGTGCATGTGCTTCTTGTCTATAAACATAGGCCTTGAATAATGAGGAAAAATAAATATTTTTCTCAGAAGCATATTCCCCCGATGTTAATTCATTTAAATAAAACAACGCTCTTTTATTATATTCAATAATCTTTTCATATAAATTAATTTGTTCTTCAAGCACATCTGAAGTAAACAATAAATAATAATAAAGCAAAAAGCCCAAATGCTCAAGGATATCGGCTAAAAGCCAACATTTGAATTCTGATTCAGTTAAAGATTCGCTATGCTCTAATAAATCCTCATAGTCATACAAGATTGACGTAGTTTCTTCTTTTGTTAGTTTATTATTAATTTTACTATAAAAGACTCTATAAAATTTTAAAGTTATCTTACAGAACCTTAATGAACTCTGCAATTCATTTTGATAGGAATGAAATGATTTATACAATTCATTTAACATATCAATAGTTTCTTCATAGTCCTCATTAAAATATACTGCCTGCATATAAAATAGTAAATACTGAGCCATTTCAAAACCTGTGTGTTGAGGATCGCTACAATATAATTTAATAAGATTTTTATAATAATTCCAATTTATAATTATATCTAACTTATCCTCTTTTATAATCCGGCTCTGTCGTTGCAAAAAAACACTTGTTATTTTTTCTAAAAAATTTTCCTCATTACTTGATAAGAAATTTGCCCAAATGCCCCTTATATCTGATGGAATTTTAATATCAGCTTCGCTTATATCAATAAAAAATACATGTATTTTGTCATAACTTAACTTTCTTAATAAATATCCAAATTCAAACATTAAGTTCGAACTAATTATACCGTTGTTTTTCTTTTGCACTAAAATAATCGCCTGAGAGCATTTTTCCATTTGAGAAATTATGGTTTGCCCAATAAATATAATACTAGAGTCATTGTTTATATCCCCTCCAATAATTGGGTTAAATTTTAAACTTGATAATTTATTTCCAACTTGTTTGGCATAATCAGATTTACCGCTCCATGCTATAAAAATATTTTCTCGCATATTTCCCTCGATTTAAAAACTTAAACTTAATTATTATAAATTTAATTTTGTAAAATTATGTGCCATATACATAAGGCAAAATTTCTTTTAAAGACCCCATTTTGCGTATGTAATTATGCCAAATTTTGTTGTTATAAAAATCCGTACCTCTTGGATTTATACATAAAGTTTCCACATTTGTAGTGTAAACAAACTCGTCATTAAAAGAGTTACCCACATATAGAATATCATTGGGCATTACGCCTTTTTCTTTAATTATCTTATTGACGAATTTGGCTTTACCCTCAAAATCATACGGGGTTCCAATAATTCCTTCTAAATTACCTTGATCATCAAATGTAAACCGGTTTGCTTTAATCTCAGTAAAACATTTTGATATAGCTGGACCTAAAACATATTCTATATATTGTTTGATAGAACCAGATAATATGTACAGCATTATTCCCTTAGCTTTAAGGTCATAGATTACTGTTTCTACATCTTCTACAAGCTTTACTTTTTGAGCTAACAGCTTCAGATGCTTTCTGTTACAACCAGCCTCAATAAATTTTTTCTCGGTAATTTCACACCACTCATCGTGCGTAATTTCGTTATTGCTAAATTGCCTATGATATTTTTCACATTCGCTTACATCGTAACCTAAATAATCCCAAAGTAACTCCCATGTATTGTTGTCAATTCGTGGTTCTGTAAGCGTTCCATCAAAATCAAAAACAACAATTTTTTCTGCCTAGTTAAAGTTTTTAATTCATCAAATATAAGATTATATACTTGATTCTTATATTGAAAAATATATGGGATAGGCGGTGAACCCACAATACGATTCATAGCATCATAACCCCAAATATCAGCAATTATATTTTTATTTATTTTTCCAGCAGTTTTTGATTCCCACGCAAAATCAGAAAAAATTACGGGAATAAATTTAATTGCTGGATTTTTTAAGGCTTCACTAATCTCAATCATGGTTACAGAGTTTTCATTGATTTCTTTATCAATATAAAAATCGGCAAAGAAATCTTTTGTTAATAGCATAATAAAATTTTCAGCGTGTCCTAAGACTTTTGCTGGATCCAACAAAAAATTCCTTATTTCCCGTATGTTCTCTTTTTCCGGAGAATAATATGTTTGCCCGACATCTCTGCAAGTATTATAGGCATAAATTTCATTTGCGACTAAAATCCCAGCAGAAGATCCTCCGCGATAACATATAAAATTCCTATACATACTCAAGCCCTCAATTAAATACGTTTTCACTGGTTAATTATCGAGTCATTCCTAACCCCATTAGTTATTTTCATCTTTTTTCTTCTCGTCATCGGGCAATTTCGAATAATGAATAAGGTCGCAATGAGTTTTTGCAATATCGTCCCTATCGCCTTCCGTTCCGCCGATGTACCCTTCCGCTCGCATATATGCCATCCAACGCTTATGTTCAAATTCTTGCAATGTTTGTTCCGTAACCGCCGGTGTAGCTATTCCCAAGCTTTTTCTAATATCATAATAAACTGCTTCGGCTACGGACGAACGACGATAATATTCATAACGGTTAAACTTATCCCGCTCTTTATTCAATTTTTGTTCTTTCAATTCTTCCGTGTTCTTGCTTTCGGCAGATATCTTCGCCCAATGCATGTGGCAAGTCATGCCCATGTTTTCCAGCTCTTCCTGCTCCACATTAGCCAGCGAATATACGGAACTAATTTCTCCGATAAAAGTTATGCCGTAATCTTGCCCTTCCATGTTTTTCAATCCGTTTTTCGTTGCATCGGTTTTTTCATGACTGTAAACCACAGTTAAAATAGGCGGCACGGCCGTTCCCTTGATTTTGCTGTTTCTTCCAAACTGAACGCGCAATTTCATTGCCGTTTCGATATTTAATTCATCATCACCCAACGTGACGAAAGCCATAGAAACGTCATCCAACTCAGAAGTTTCTTCCTGAAAAGCATATTCGTTTACGTTGACGCTGTCATGAAATACTACCTTGTAATATGGCTCTTCGTTTTCGGTCGAATCGTTGTATTTTACCAATTCCGGCGCCACACTTTGGAATTTTTCTTTTCCGTTTTGTTCCTTATCGAATATATGTACGTTCAAACGATATCCTGGCATTTGCCCCATCCAACATAGCGCTTTTAACAATTCGGTTCCATAGGCACCCATGCCAACGATTAAAATATTTATTTCCTTGCCGTTGTCCGTTTCTTTTGCTTTTTCAAAGATAGAATATTGCCGTAAAGTAGTGATTGCAAAGTTGTAATTTTCGTTGACACGACGTATTTTCAGTTTTCCGCAATCGACGGAATTTAACAACGCTTCGCTTTCCACCGTTGTGGAAAAGAGATAAATTTGCGTTTTTCCCGAATTATATCTTTCATCCTCCCGGCAAGTTTCAATAAGCGCAAGGACTTGTTGTACGTTTTCATCCTGATTCTCGCCTATTAAATAAATTTTTCGTGTTATCCTTCGATCGAATTTCAGCCAAATTTGAGTAATGTCCCGTTTCGTACAGATAGCACCAATGTACTTTGCCTTGTTAATCAATTCAAAGTTGCTTTCTTCGTTCTTCTCATACACATCCGCAAACACGACTACGCATTTATGCTTCGTCTTTTCCGAGTGCAAAACAACGTCTTGCGCCAAAGACAAAGATTTTTCGTTTAATTCCGAAAAAACGTAAATATCTCTTTTTGTCTTTAAAATGCGGTAATTAAACGACGCAGTAACTTCTTTAAAAAACGAAAGAATAAATCCCATCGTCAAAATGGGACCTATCACAAATAATACGGAAGTGTAACAATAATAAAGATTTCCCCAGAACGCGCTACTAAACGCCAAACCTTGCACGCCAGAGAAATCCTCATCTAACGAAAACAACCGGAAAACCCTGTGGAACGTGAGAAAGACAGTACTGAAAAATCTCGTAAAGCCCGTTTCGCCTGACAAATCTTCGCTAAACCAAAGCGGCAGAAACACGCAAAACGCCGCGATGAAAAATCCGACTGCAAACAGTTGGAAAGACGTCAAAAGAAATTTGTATTCTCTTAACCCGCCGCGTTCTCTGCTTCGCTTTTTTCTGCTATTCGAAAGACAAATCGATGCGGCGAACGAGCCGATCAAAATCGCCATGGACACGCATAACATTACAATAAAGAATACTTCGTTTTTCATCTGTATCTCCGTCTTTTACTCGCTGATTTTATTAAAACGGTTTTATCTTTTTGTCAAGGCTTTTTGCAATTAATAGTGTGTCGTATGTTCCGCCGCGGTTAATTTCTTTTCCGTCCGCGCCCGTCAAAGGCAAAGCCTTCTCGTCCCAAAGGACAAACAGTTCGTCGCACGACTCCACGATTTTTCGGCTTGCTTCGGCATAACCCGACTTAATAATTACTTCGCTTGCCTGCCCCAAAAGCTGCATAAATTTTATGCCTTTATCGGCATGGTCCCTTTTGTATTTTTTCCAATGAGAAGGTAACACGGCAATAACTTCCACACCGCACTTCAAGGCTTCCTCTACAAATAACAAATCGGCTCCGTCGGCAAAGCCACTATATAGTTTTAAGTTATGTTTTTCACCGATTGACCGCAGATACGTTCTGACTTCGCCCCTTACTTTTTCTTCATCGAAAGCCTCTATACGCGCAAGATCCTTATGCCCAGTGCAGCCTATTACGTAATCGTGTTTATTATTATTCAACCGATACACCTTAATGCCGTAAACCGACAATTTATCAATCATTCTGTCAATAGGGCGGTAATCCTTATCTTGTTCGCTTTTCGGCAAATCGCAATATGGAATAATATCTTTATGTATGCGTTTGCGTTCCCTCTCGGCTTTGTTTTTATATCCCGTACTGTACTTCCACCCCATTTCCACTTTCTCGTTTACCCAACGGATATGCTCCTTTTCGGCAAGGTACTCTTTTTCCTCTTCGGTAAACGATTTTACTTCTTCATAGTCCAATTGCTTATCGCTGAAAAAACAACCGATGCTGTCCAGATGCCGCACGTAGTACTTTGCCTGTTCAACGTTGGAAAGTTTGTATTCGAGCGTCAAATTCTCGAACGACTGAACCATGTGGTCGATCTTCGTTTTGTCCTCATATTCCGGTCCATCGAAGTCAGCGCAGTAACTCTCGTTAATGGATTCCGCGATCTTACGTAAATCTATAAATTTACCGCCCGAGAGATGGTCGTACACTTTTTTGTCACGTATCTTTATTTCGTGTGCAATTTCAAAAGAAGGAACGAGCTCACTTAAATTCACTACGTTTTGAGTGATATCTTCATATAGCCCGTCTATCTTTTTTGTGTCTTTTCCTTCTCCCTTTTCAAAGTAATAGGTCGCCTTTATTCTTTCATCGGAGACCTCCAAGTCCATATCCCAGGCAAGCTCTTGTTTTTTGCTGTTTTCACCGTACGGTATACGATCCCAACATTGTAATTCATCACAGAGCATCAAAAGATAAGCGAGCGGTTGCTCTTTTAACGGCATCTGCTTGTAATCTTTCCCTTTGATTTCAAACTTATAAGTACGCTTATAAAAACTGTTATGGAGTAGCATTGCCATTACCGCATCCAACGTCATCTCGTCTAATTCAAAATTTTCTGTTTGCAACAACTTGCGCATGAACAGTACGGCGCTGAAATAGCCGTGATCCATAAATTTAGTCGCGTTGACGATTCGATTCGTTAAGCAATCGTTCAATATTTTTTCATCCAGCGTGGGCACCGAAGTGATTTCTCCGAAATTTTTCAGCATATATGCGGAAAAAAGCGAATGCAAATCGTTTTTCCCTTCCGGCATAAATTTTCCGCACTTTTCCGTTTCTTCGTGCGACAGAGTAATCAATTCCTTGAGGTCGGAATAGGAGGCAAGCAGACCTTTCCCGTAGCCGTTGACGTCTATCTTCTTACCATACTCCATCACGTCCAAAAAGGAAATTTCGTACGGGTATCCGATATCATGGAAAAGCCCGGACATTCCCCACGCCTTTAAGAATTTTTTATATAAATTCTCTTTACCGTATTTCTTGGCAAAAAAATTTCTCAGTTTGGTATTATGCATGAAAATAGCCAAGCCTAATGCGAAAACATAGACGGAATGAGAATAGTGGTCGCGGTGCTTCATAAGAAGTGTAGCGGCATTCGATTCATGGTCGTACAGAAGGTTTAAGAGTGTGTCTATGCCGTTGCCATAACCGCCGAATGTCTTAAATATTTCCGCATAACAAAAGAATACCTCAAAGGCGTTCTCTTTCGTACCCGTGCGCAAAAACCGCGCAAGCGCAGTCTTAAAGCAAAGCGCATCGATTTTACGATTAAAGTTATATTCGCACCCGTTTGCCGGTTCGATTACTCCCTGCTTGTCCTTTTCCGCAAGTAAATTTCTTATGTCAAAAATTTTACTACTCAACTCAATTAATGTTTTCATATGATTCACCTATAATTATTTAAGCACTTTATGGATGTATTCCTATTTGGAAAGCCATAACTTAGTTAGAGCTCTCTTTTTCTATCATATTATATTTATATCATACTGCGCATAGAAAATCAATAGCTTATGCCATATAAAAACGACCTTTTATTAATTTCTTATCCAAATATATTCTATACAAGTCTATGCAGTAAATAAGGCAAAATTTCGAGCCTGAAACTTTGCCTTATAACGAACTCACTATTTACTTGTTTTGATTTTCTTTTAATTTTCACAAAGAAGGTATTTAAAACTCAATCAAAAGTTCAATGAGAGTGGCACACGTGCCGCCAAGAGCAACTCGTTTGAACTTTTTAGGTTCAGACGAGTTTTCTTTTATTTATTCCAAGTTTTCGGCGGATTCTATCTCCCTTAGCTGTTTTTTTCGGCATTAAGAATTGACTTTTACGGGATTTTTGTAAAACAAGTCTGAAAACAACAAAAAATCAGTCATAACCATCTGTAAACCGGCGGCTATGACTGTAAAATGCTCCCGCTTGCGCGAGAGCATTTTCATATTATTCCGATAATCCGACGGCACGGTTAACGCTTACGGAAAAAGCTATGCCTTGGCTTGGCGTATTAAGCCCCGCTTCGTTATATATAGCGTTCATAACGTTGTCTTTGATCTCTTCCGGCACAATGATCATTATAATTTCTTTATCGGGCTGTACTGTGATGCGGAATTTTTCTTCAGCATCTTTATTTGCCGTTCCTCTTCCGTGGATAACGGTACCGCCTTTGGCTCCGGCATCTCTTGCCGCCTCCATCACGATTTCGGAAAATCCGGCATTTACAACACAGAAGATCATTTCGAATTTTTTATCGTTCATTGACGCTTTTCCTCCTGAATGGTTTTTTCATTATTACTTAAAAATCCGTACACGAGTTTACCTATGACGCTTGAAAACGAGATCGATACGGATATTCCTTTGCCGCCTTTTATGGAACGGAATTTGTCTTCCAGCGTATCCATCAATTCGTTTGTCTTGTCTTCCCTGACAAAACTGAATATCACCGCTTTTTCGGAATCGGCAATTCCCAAATACTCAAGTAATCCCATTTTCGCAGCCATTCCACGCGCTAACGCTTCAACTTCCATATTGACGTCGAACGACTGTATCAAGTCTATGTAATATTCGGCTTTTTTACGATCGACGACGGTTATCAGAAGATCGAGCTTGTCGGGGGCGATCCGAATTTCTTTTTCTATTCGTGCCGGGATGGCTCTTTCCCGAACGGCCTGCTTTTCCGTCGGCATTTTTTCCTTGCGTTTTTCTTTGGATTTTTCTATCCCCATATCTTTCGCCTCCTCACTTGAAATAAATGATCTGCGCATCGTCTTTTGCGAGAATGCGTCTCATAGCGAAATGATCGCGGCGTTTCTTTGCCATTACGGATTTGAAGCCGAGCGTTTGGATCGTGATAAGCGGCGTCATAGCAACCATCGCTACAATTCCGAAGGCAAAATTCAACACTTCGCTCTCCCCACGCAATGCAACGCAAGCGCCTATAGCAAGCGGCAGAATAAAGCTCGACGTAAGCGGTCCGCTTGCAACGCCGCCGGAGTCAAATGCAATAGACGTATAAATTTTCGGAACGAAAAAGGACAGCCCCAACGAAATTGCGTAACCGGGGATCAAATAATACAGCAGCGAAAAGCCGAAAATTATCCTGATCACCGAAAGCCCGATAGAAACGCCCACACCGACGGACAAAGCTATCATCATTTCTTTTTTGGTTACCGATCCGTTCGTTATTTCTTCCACTTGATTATTCAAAACGTGCACGGCCGGCTCCGCCAAAACGACAACCATTCCTATGATAAACGCAAATATCACAAGGAACGTAATATTATTTTCGGCGAGTTCGCTTCCGATCTTAAATCCGATAGGCATAAATCCCACCGTCACGGCTACCAAGAAAATGACAAGTCCGATAAAGGTATATGCGATGCCTATCAATATTTGAATGATCTTTCTTTTCGGAAGCTTCAAAACCGCAAACTGTAAAATAAAGAAGAATGCGACAATAAGAACAAGCGATTCTCCGACTTCTCCCATTGTGGAAAGCAGCAAACGCCAAAAAGCGTCGCCCAAATCAGCCGACACAGAATAGTCGGGAATTTGATATATAAGATCGCCTTTTGCAGTGATGGACAGAATGAGCACGGCAAGGATAGGTCCGACCGAACAGAGCGCGATCAAACCGAAGCTGTTTTCATTTGCATTCTTTCCGCCAATCGTCATCGCTATACCTACTCCGAGCGCCATAATAAACGGTACGGTGATCGGACCGGTCGTTACGCCGCCCGAATCAAAAGAAAGGGGTAAAAATCCCCCCTTGCCGCTTTCGATAAGCAGCGCGCAAAATGCAAACAGCAGCATATAGAAAAACAATAAAACCGCCGATAAATCTTTTTTAAAAACGATTTTAAGGACAGCAATCAGTAAGAAAAGTCCGACGCCCAATCCAACGGAAACAATCAACAGCGTGCCGTTGATCACCGCGCTCACCTGTCCCGCAAGCACGGACAGATCGGGTTCTGCGATCGTAATAAGTACGCCCATCGCGAAGCACACGGACAGCAGCACGCCTAACCGCTTTGATTTTGTCAAGCCTTCCCCGACGTGCTGCCCCATCGGAGTCATCGCCAGATCCGCGCCGAGATTGAACAAGCCGACACCTAAAATCAAAAGTACTACGGAAACGGAAAAAACCACTGTCTCCGTCACAGTCAGATCAATAAGCGGTGTGAATGACAAGATAAGCACTATCGCCGTCACGGGGACAACGGATATAAGAGCCTCTTTCAGCTTTGAAAGTAACGCGGTTCTGAATTTCGTTTGAGCCGTATTATTTTTCATTTTCACGCCCCTTTCAATTCGTTATGCAGCTCCTCTATTCCGCAAGAAATCACGTTTACGCAATCTCCTTCCGAAAACGATACCGACTCTATTTTAGAGAAGAAAACAACGCCCTTTTTGAAGGTGTCCGTCGGAGACAGGAAAATAAGATCGATGGCTTCCCATATAAATACCCAAGAAGCGATCTCGATAACGGCGGTTAAGATCTCGTCCACCGTTTCATTTATAAAAGTAAATGCCAACGTCAAGATCATAATAAGCAAGAAAAACAATCCGGCACTCAGAAGTCCCGCGATCATGACGTTTTTCTTGTGCTTTTCTTTTCTGAATCGCATTCTGTCACATTCAAGCAGGTACTTGAAAGCGTCCATAAACGCTTTGGGACTATACCCCTCATAGTCCGTTATGTCAAATTCAATATTGCTCTTATAGCCCTTTGGAATATCGTCTAAATATTGTAATATCGTATCGCTTATTTCATCGGTAAAAATTACTTTTTCCGGCGTTGAAATTTTTTCGTCGATCAATTCGCTTGCATTTGAATATTTCAAGCGAATAGTGAAAAGTTTCTTTTCTTCATCAAATTCATATTTTTGTTTCAACAATTCAATATCCTGAAAATTGTCTTTTTGTTTCATATCGTTTTTCCTATTGGTAAAATATTTATCATTCATACGGCAATAATTTTTGATTTGAAAACTGCCGCCGTATGGTTTCAAGCCGCTCGGCAAGCGCCGTATCGGATTATTATATTTTTATTTTATAATATTTTTAACAAATTGTCAATCTGAATAATAGAAATCATGTACCGCTTCTCCGAAGTTACCGATGATATTGACATAATCTTCGGCTTGGGTTATAATAAGATGTAACGACAAATCGATATTAAGAAATATAGAACGATTTGCAAACGTTACGAAGAAAAAGGCTGTTTTAAAGAAAAATTTATATATTTGAGGCGAAATAATGTCAAAAAAATCAAAACTCACGAATAAAGAGATACTGAAAAAGATGTTCGAGGACAACGAGTCCGAAAACGAGGACGCCGCAAAAGACGACGTCGGCGACGGCGGCAACAGCGCCGGCGGAGATGACGCAGAAGATCACATTCCCGATAGGGACGCCGTGAAATGCCCGCGCTGCGGGCACCGTATGTACGCGGGAGCAAAACGGTGCGACAAATGCGGTTTTGACGGATATATCCCGATGTCCGACGGACAAATAATAAAGACTCGGTTCATACTTTTTATAATTCTGGCAGTCATCGCCGCCGCCGTGTATCTGTTCACGCGAGGATATTTCGGATAAAAAATACTACATAAACACAGGAGACGGAAATGTATAAGATATTAAGCAAAAAAGTTTTAAATCCCACGGTCATTCAAATGGAAATAGAGGCTCCCCTCGTGGCTCGCAAAGCGAAGGCGGGACAGTTCATTATTTTGCGCGTAGACGACGCGGGCGAGCGCATACCGCTGACAGTTGCCGGTTGCGACGAAAAGCGCGGCGCCGTCAAGATAATTTTTCAGATAGTCGGCGCGACGACGAAATTTCTCGGCGAGAAAAACGAGGGCGAGTTCATCGCCGATTTCGCAGGGCCGCTCGGCAACCCGACAAACACCGACGGCATAAAGAAAGTTTGCGTCGTCGGCGGCGGAGTCGGTTGCGCTATTGCCCTGCCCGTCGCGGAAGAATTTCACCGCCTCGGCGCGGCGGTCACGAGCATAATCGGATTTCGCTCGAAAGACCTCGTCATCCTCGAAGACGACTTCGCGCGCTGTTCGGACAGCCTCACCGTCATGACCGACGACGGCTCGTACGGCGAAAAAGGAAACGTCACCGCGCCGCTCAAAGAAATTCTCGGCGGCGGAGAGAAATTCGATATGATAATAACGATAGGTCCGCTCGTGATGATGAAGTTCGTCGTCGAGGCGGCGCGCCCGTTCGGCGTGCCCGTTACCGTTTCGATGAACCCGATAATGATCGACGGCACGGGAATGTGCGGCGGTTGCCGCCTGACGCTCATACAAGACGGAAAGAGACAAGTCAGATTCGCTTGCGTCGACGGTCCCGATTTTGACGGATACGCAGTCGATTTCGACGAAGCGATATCGCGCTCAAAGATGTACCGCGATTTTGAGCGCCGCGCGTACGACAGCGCGTGCAATTTATTGAAAAAGGGTTGAGGAGGCGACAAAAATGGCTATCGAACCGAAAAAACACAAAATGCCTACGCAAAGCGCCGAAGAACGCGTCAAAAACTTTGACGAGGTGGCGCTCGGATATACAAAAGAGCTTGCGGACGCCGAGGCTTTGCGCTGTCTTAACTGCAAAAACAAGCCGTGCGTCGAGGGTTGCCCCGTCAACGTCGACATACCGAATTTTATTTCACAAATAAAAAAAGGCGCCTACGATGAGGCGTACCGTATAATCACGCTTTCGTCGTCGCTTCCCGCGGTGTGCAGCCGCGTCTGCCCGCACGAAACGCAGTGCGAGCAAAAATGCACGCTCGGCATAAAATTCGAGCCCGTAGGGATAGGGCGGCTTGAAAGATATGTCGCCGATCTGCACAATGAAAAGGACGACGCTCCCGCCGAAAAGCCGACTCCGAACGGCCACAGCGTCGCCGTCGTCGGATCGGGCCCCGCAGGGCTTTCGTGCGCCGGAGCGCTCGCAAAAAAAGGGTATGCCGTCACGGTGTACGAAGCGCTTCACGCGGCAGGCGGAGTTCTTGTTTACGGCATACCGGAATTCAGGCTTCCGAAGCGCATAGTCGAAAAAGAGGTGCGCCTGCTGAAATCGCTCGGCGTCAAGATCGAAACGAACGTCGTGATAGGAAAAACGCTGACGATATCCGAACTTTTCGATATGGGCTTTGAGACGGTGTTCAT
>CAJOMT010000031.1 GCA_905235815.1 uncultured Clostridia bacterium | reverse complement strand
TCTTCCGATTCCGAAAGATCGCAGTACTCGGTAAGGTAATTCGTACTGTCTGCTTTTGCCTGTTTTATCGGCTCTGCAATCATTGCAAAAGCCGCAATCATACAGGTTAAAAACGCAATAGTAAAAACTGAAATGATTTGTTTCTTTTTTATCATAATTTTCCCCTTTATTTTAAATTCTTTTATTTTTACGTCTTATCAAGACGAATACAACTGCAAACATACCCGATAACATAAGCATAACGTTTTCTGCGGATACGTAAGAACCGCAACCCTTTTTACCGCTATCGCTACTGCTGTCCGGCGCCTCTTGTTCTTCGCCTGTCTTTATTCGTCCGTTTTTATCGATAGTAACTTTGCAATTCGCTTTATCCTCGTTTACGTTAACCGTTTCGACTGTAAACGTATAGTCGCTATCTTTCATAACGCTTACGAAAGCAGATTTTATAACTATATAAGTTTTCCCGTTTTCTTCGGTCAATTCATAATTGGCTTTACTTATTCCGCCGCCGAAAAATCTCGAAAGTTCCGCGCCTTTTAAATCTACTTCGATATAGATTTCTCCGTCTTTAAGTTGGGCGGATCTTACTTCCGGATTTACTGCGACTACGTTTGCGTCTTTAAGCGTAATATTTATTTCGGTCACTCCGCCGTCGTTTGCAACGTAAAGTTTATTTGCGCCGTAATTTAAAACGCTGAATACGTCGTTTTGTATGGTCAAAGTTTTATTCGCGGCGTTATAACTGTATTTGCTTTCTTCAACGGCGCTCGTCTTTGCTCCGTCATAATACAATTTCAAATTGCCGTTAGTATTATCGTAGTTATCCACAGCAAAATCGGTAGAGCCATCTGCTCCTTTATACAAAGTTTTAACTTGATTGCTTGAATATACGGGAGCGTTTACGCCCTTGATAGTGATCTTATTTTCCTTTACGGGACTTGCGGGAGTTCCTATAAATTCAAAATACGGATACATCTTGCCGTCGGGGAAATCGGAACGCTTGGTGTCAAGCCCCTTACACTCGCCGCCCTCGCCGAATAAAACTTTACCGTTGTATTTTAACGTCGTAGTTTCTTCGCCGACGAGGATCTCCACAACGTCGAGGTCCGCGCTGTTAACGTAAGACGGACCGCTTTTATTTGTAAAATAAGACGGAATATCTGCGTTATGATTCGTAGACTGAACCAAAGCGTTGACAGTCTGTATCATTACGCCGTCGGAAGTTCTCATATTCTGTTCGTTTACGTCGAGTTTGAAATTTACACCGTAAATCTCGGCGTCTTCAAAATCGCCTGCGTCTTCGCCGCTTAACTTATACTGCATCGGGAACAAATCGCCGAAAGCGGTTCTGCCCATGCAAAGACCGTACCAAACGCCCATTGCCTTATCGTGGTCATAGCAAAATTCCAAAACTATCGGTTTTGTTACGTCATAGCCCTTTAAATTTACTACACGCTCGCGCATATATACGACCGGCGTTCCGTTATATTGCGTTGCCCTGCCGTCTTTTAAATTAAACTCGGTAGTTCCGTCCGCATTCTCTTTTACGTTTGTCTGTCCGAAAGTAGACCACTCGCCGTATACGGGAGCGCTGCCGCCTGCCGCAACGGAAAGTTTGAATTCCGCCTTGTCCGTCGTATTCGCCTCGACCGAAAGCGAGAAAGCGCCGTTATAATTCATACTTGCGTTGGGAGTAAAAGAAACTCCGTCCACGGTTATATAAGTATATTCGTTTGCTCCGACGGTAACTTTCTTAAACGAAAGCGTATGCTCGCCTATAACGTTTTTAAAAGTATCTACCGTCTCGACGTAAGATTCCGTCTCTCCCTGCAAGAGATAGAGATCCGCTTGCATTTTGTTATAATCGGAACCTGCCGAATTATCGTTAAGCATAAAGAACTTAACTTTAAAGCCGTTGGCTACACCTGAAAAAGTCATCGAAAGATAATTATTATCCGCCGCTCTCTTTTCTTTTGTCGTGCTTTCGCTATCTATGCCGAATGCCGACACGGTGTTGGTTATCGTAAAACCGTCGTCTGCGGAAAGTTCCCAACCGGTATCCGCAGAATTTTTACCCGCAGACCAAGAGTAACTCTTTTCTTCGTTCGAAGTCGCCGCATTCGTCGTCATCTTCCCCGTAAAAGAGAAAGAGAATAAAATGCTTACGACGAGCAAAAATACAAAACTCTTGACTGCCGTGCTTTTAGCCATTTTTACTTGTTTCATTTTTTCCTCCTGATTTTTATATTAATATCCGTATGAATAAGAAAGCCTGCCTATCGGAGCGCAATCTCCCGTCGTGTAGAAAGACGAAAAATCTTCGCTCGGTAACACGTTATCGGTCACTTTAAACAATATACTGCAATTTTCCGCAGAAAGCCCCAACGAAGAGAGGGAAACTTTAAGCATCAGATTATTACCGCTTTGCCAACATTCCGCACTACCGACAGACGTGTACTTATTTACGCCGTCTATTCTTTCAACGCTCGCCTTTCCGCCGGTCAGCGACCTGTTTATAACGAAATTATAGTCGCCGTATTTATATTTTGCCGAACGGTTCGTTCCTATATATACGTTCATAAACGCAGTATCGTTTGCTAAACGGGTGGTTATATCGCTTGCGCACCCGATTAAAACATAAAGGTACTTATCGTCGTGAGTTACTTTTACAGACTGTATGTCGTTTCTCCCGGAACTGTCGGTATAAGTCGTCCTCGAATCGTAACCCCTACTGTTGCGCTGTTTGCAATCTCCTATCGGGTCACGGTATGAGGATGATATTTCCCATGCTTCGTCGGATATACCGGACGGAGAATTTAAAATGTATTTATAATGTTTTGGCGACGTGTATTTGTATTCTCTTATGTTCTTTATTGTTTGCAGATAGAAATTATCCCCGTATCCGCCCTCCATAGGCTCCATATCTCTGGAATACTCCATATTGAACGTGTCCACGAAATACGGCATATTGTCGGAGCCCCTTTGCTTTATCGCTATCCATTCGTTCCAACCGGTTAAAAACGCTATGTTTACCGCTTCGGGATTTTTTAAAACCGTATCCCATTCGGACTGATAATTAAGCCCCTCAACCGCGCGAGACGATTCGTTTTTGAACGTTGTACGATCATACCCTCTGCCCCAGTTCGAATCTCCGTCGCTCATTCTTACGGTTATGTGCTGCGCAACGGAAACGCTCATAACTCCATTGTGATTTCTTTGAGGATAAGAAAAATCTATCCAAGGAAAACCGTCTTTATAGAACGTTTTATTCTTGCCCGGCCACTGCGAATATTTTATTTCAAAATACTCCGCTATGTCTTTGTATTCTTCTTTATAAATAGGCTCGCCGTCAGAACCATAATCTTCTATGAGTTCGTTTTTCGCTCCGACTATCATCGGCTTCCCGTTAGGCGCAAACCAAAGAGATGAGTATTGAGCGTATTTTGCATTTTGATAAACGTCGTTATATAAAGATTTCATTGTAACCAAAGAATTTGTGTTCGTATAATACATTATCTTCGGAACTTTAAAACCCTGCTGTTGGTAATCGTATAGCACTTCGAATATCTTCGCAACGACGTTCGGATAGGTTACTGCGTTCGTCGTATCGAAACATAAAAAGTCAAGTCCGGCATAGATAAACATCTCCATGTGTTTACGAATAACCCATTCGTCGTCGGAACGGTAATAACCAAAGAGAGGTTTACCCCAGAAATGATACGCTCCCATAGGGCTTGCACTGTTTCCGCCGGCTACGCTCCAAAGCGAATCGGGATCGTTTTCCAATAAATCGCTTATGTCGTAAACGGTTCCGCTTCCCGAAATCCCAAGCCACAAAAAGTAGAACATTCCGACGTATCTTTCCTTATTCTCCGTGTCGCCCGAAACGAATACCCTGCCGAGCGCGTCTGTTGCCGCAATGTTGTTTACGGTAAATTCAAATTCGTTCAAATCTCTATCGTCGTATTCCGTGCGAATTACTTTTTCTTCCACGTCGGCAGACTCTTCCGAGATTCCGCAAGAATAAAGCGTAAACGAATTGAAAATAACCAACACAAAAACACTGATTAAAGCAATAAATCTTCTCGATTTTTCTCCCATAGTGAAAAATTCTCCTCTATCCTTTAAGACTCGCAACGGCAACGCCTTCAATCAACTGTTTCTGGAAAACTATAAAAAGTATTACCGGGAAAAAAGACATAAACACGCCCGCAGCCATTCTTACGTTCTCTTTCGCCGCTGCGCTTTCGGCATACATTGCGTCCTGAAATACGGCGTATGCAAGCGTATGCCTTTCGCTTCCGCTCATATATATAAGCGGACCGTAAAAATCTCCCCAATTTGCGTTAAAAATATTTACTATAACGTAAATTATAACGGGCCAGCAAAGCGGCAGAACAAGACGAAAATATCTTACGTACGGATTCGCTCCGTCTATCTTCCCCGCCTCTTCGATCTCGATAGGTATACCTCTCATAAACTGACGTATAAGGAATATATACACTGCGCCGCCGCCGAAAAGGTTTGGTATGGTGAGCGGCATAAAAGTATCAACCCAACCGAATTTCGTAAACATAACGTAAAGCGGAACTTGTAATACGGCGCCGGGTATCATCATCGTGCCGAGCATTACTGAAAAAACCAAGTCTTTACCGGGAAATTTCATCCTTGCAAAGCCGTAACCGACGAAAGTTGCGCTTAGCGGTATCGCTATACAGTTGAATCCTACGATCTTTAACGTTTCTATAAGAGCCAGAAAATATTCACCGCCGTCGAATATCGATACGTAAGCGCCGAAATAAATCGGACGGGGAAACATTTCAACCGGCGTCGCCATAACCTGATCCTGCGTCATAAAAGAACGCAAGAACATATAGATAAAAGGAAACATTAATATTACAGCCACAATCGATGAAACAACGTAATATATTGTTTTTTTCGTTACACTGCCTCGCCTCATCATTCGTCTCCGTAATATACCCATTTATTTGTTAAAAACGTAAGCCCGGTAAGCGCTGCGATTGCTATAAACAGTAGCCATGCGATAGCGCTGGCATACCCTAAATTCCAACGCACGAACGCTTCGCGGTATATTTTAACACCTATAAAATAAATCGCATCGCCGTAACCTCTTCCTTGTCTGGGTGCAAATACCAGAGTAGAATTTATCTGTAATGCGCCGATTATTCCCATGATGAGATTGTAGAAAATCATGGACGTGGAAAGAGGTATCGTTATTCTGAAAACTTTTGTCAATACACCTGCGCCGTCAATATCTGCCGCCTCGTATACGCTGTCGGGAATATTTTTAAATGCGGAAATCCACAAAATCATACTGCCACCGACGCCGAAAAGTCCCATAAAGATGACCGAAAACATAGACGTGCTCGCTTCGGATAACCACGTATTTGCCCCGAGTCCCAGCGACGTAAATATCCTGTTTATAATCCCGTTCGTCGGGTTGAGCATTGCTTTCCAGATAACTCCGGATACTACTCCCGGTATTACTACCGGAAGATAGTATAAGACTCGAAGTACTTTCGCCCATTTTGTATTTTTGTTGACAAGCAATGCGACAAAGTAACTTAAAATCATATTTAGCGGAATAGTGATTATCGCATAAATAACGGTATTTAAAACGACTTTACCCATTTCGCTATCGCCGTTAAACGCTTTAATATAATTGGCAAACCCGACAAACGCATACGCATTCGGTTTCAATATGTTATACTCGTGAAAACTATACGAAAGCGACATTATTATGGGATAAAACGTAAATATCAATAGTCCTATGATAAGAGGCGATAAAAATACATATCCGTGGACTGTATTTAAAACTCTTTGTCTGCTCGGTTTTTTCTTTAATTTCATTATGTGTAATTCTCGATATTGTTTTTAAATTCTGTTATAACCTTATTATAAGTACTGCCGCTGCAATAATCCGTTACGAGGTCGGCAAGACTCTGAATTATATCGCTTTGGTTTTCGGGCGGGAAACATAAGAAGAAATCGGAAGCGATATTATATTCGGGTTTATAGCTGTATGCGGCAAGGTTTACCGATTCAAGTCCCTTGCCCCATTTATTAGTAGTATAATCCGCAAGGTCTTTTCTTATAGGCATACTTGTAAGTCCGCCGTCGGCAAGAGCTTCTTGTCCCTCTTTTGTCATCATAAAACTTAAAAATTTCCAGGCGACTGCCTTTTTCAAAGCGCTGCTGTAACTCGAAATACCGTAACCCGCAAGCCCCGCTCCGATTTTCGGATCGTTGCCTATAAGAGGAAACGTCACCAAATCATAATCTTCGCCCAGCAGGTCATAATACTTCTTTGCCGAAGCCGAATGGAACATCATTGCGCCTTGGCCGCCTTCGTAGTTTCCGGATGCGCTGTCTACGTTCGGAGGTGCGATATAACGTTTATCGACAAGATTTTTCATTAAATCCAATGCGGCTTTCGCATTATTGTTTTTGTCAAGTAAAACGTTGCCGTCCTTATCAAACACTTCTACCCCGAACGAACGCATTATGGGATACATTACTGCTTCCCAGTTTATATATGCGTCTATTACGTTTTGTTCTGTTTTGCCGATATTGTCAAAGTAAGTTCTGACGCTTTCGCAAACGTCGAGAAAATCTTCCCAAGTCCAACCGTTCACGACCTTAGTCATATCGACGCCCGCCTCTCTTAATATCCGCTTATTTATATGAGTTACTACTCTGTCTGCGCTACGCGGCAAAACGTATTGGTCGCCGTTATAATTTTTCTGTCCGAACTTCATAAACGATTCATAAAACTGATTTCTCCATTCGGAATTGGTTTTTTCTTCGATTGCTATACACTTCTCCAAGTTTTCGAGGTGTCCGTTACTTATTAAGGCATATCCCGTTTCGGAGGTGGCAAAAATTATGTCCGGAACAGTTCCGGCGGTTATCCTTTGACCTATCTCTTTTAAATATTCGTTCTGTAACGTTATCGTCTTTACCGTCACGTTGGGATAAATCTGATTAAACTCGCTCGCAAGCGAATTAATCATCTGCTTTTCTTTCGGGTCCGGCGCAACGCCAACCGAAATTTCCGCAGTCACGTCAAAACTCAAATTTTCCAAATCGCCTTCGTCCAATTCGGGTGTATTGACTTCCTGTTGGCCACAGCCGACAACGCCGACGAAGATAAAAATCAACGCTAATAACAATGCTGAAAACTTAATTCTTTTCATAAATTCCCTCCTAATAAATTTGTATTATTTGTTTTTATTATTTCGATTTACGATCTTTTTATTTATGACCGACAACCGTAAATATCGATAAAATAAACTCCCTGCCCTGTGTATCTTTATATAATACGGCAATATCGCTCGTCGTACTGACTTCCGACAGGTCGATTACTATTCTCATACGGCTCCCCGTATCTCCGCCAAGTTGGGTATAAACGGAAAGCAACGTTTCGTCGTAATTAGTAAAACCATCGTCATATACGGCGGACTCCCCGTCAATCTTGTAACCGAAAGTACCAAGTTCGCCCTTTACGGAAACCCAGCCCCAATAAACGAGTTTATCCGAAGAAATACCGGACATATCCGCAACGTTATCCCACGAATCCGATTGTCCCGGCGCAAACAGGTCGGCGATGTACGTTCCATATTCGTCGATTGCGTATAACTGATCGAACGATCTCCATATAATGGTTTCCCGTCTTGCGTCCCACTGTTCAGGTCTTTTTACGTCCGAGCCTCCGTTCATATAATCGTCGCCGCAAAGCGTGTAAAGCACCGTCTGCGCATATAGTCTTGAAATAAAATCATTGGGGTGGTTTACGTTGTTCGCCGTGCAATCATAGTATCTCTTATATTTAAGCAAATCAATATGTTCCTTAGTTACGTCGGCAAAAAATATCTTATGCTCGTATTTATTTTCTAACGTCTGGGCAAGTTGCGCATACTTTTCGTGATAGTAAACTTGATTTCCATAAAATCCTACTACTTCCGAATTCGGCAGCATCGTGCTTACAAGACAAATTATACAGTTCGGATTCGCCTCTAAAACGGTTTCCGCAATCTGTTGAATTTTACTTATATGAGCATTTACCGACAAAGTACCGTCATTCATTCCGAAAGCCAAAAACAACATATCCGGCACGCAAGAATATTTTTTTCCGTCGGGCATAGCGAATTTTAAATCTACGGTGTTGCCGCTATCGTCTTTGACTGCGGTCATATTGTCAATTCCCTGTTGCGTAGTTCTTCCGCCAACGGCATAGTTATAATACGTTGCGGAAAGTCCGTAATGGTCTACAAGTTTATCATAGACCATCCAAGTCCACGTCTGAGCGTACGGACCGTAACCTATATATGAACTTGCGTTCGCCCCAACCGTGATGGAGTCGCCGAAAAACAATATCTTTGCGTTGTTTTTATTTTGCAAACGCTCAACTTGTTCATTAAATTCCGAACTGCACTCGTCAGGCGCTGCAAGATAAGTTGTGCCGCTATGACGGTAAGTTACCGCAATTTGCTTCGAACTGAAATAATTGCCTTCCTGAAACCAAATATAGTTATATTCCGAACGTGTACAAGGAAAAGTGCAAGCCGCCGGTCCGTCTGTCCTTGAAGATGACGGATAATATTCTTCTACGGTGAGATACGGTATATTCGTATCTGCCGTCAGCATAATGCTGTTCGTCTTTTTATCATAAACGTAGTCAACGCCTTCTTCGTATTCCGTAGTCAGATCGTAAGAGCGAACGGATATTATTTCGTCCGCATTATACATAAGCGGCGCTTTATCGTCCTCTCCCACAAACATTACAGTCTCGTTATAGACGATTTTGCCTTCCCAGAACGGCTTTAAGTAGGTATTGATATCATAACGGTCGTAAACCGTTACGCTCTCTTTCGGCTCTTCTTGGTCTCCATCGGTTTGTCTCGACTCGCTCTGCGAATTGTTCTTAGAACACGCAGACGCACACAAGACAATTGCCAAAACGCCGAGAATTAAAATTAAAATTCTTTTCATTTGCCCTCCTAAAATTAAAAAATTAATTATTTACCCGAGTAAATTTTATGAAAAAATTTTTCGTTGTCAGGTTTTTGCCTTTCCGATGCTCTCTCTTACAACAGCTTTGGCTTCGATACAGACGTAATCGTTTTTATAATCCGTACCGTTCTCCAAACGGTCTACTACCCTTTTGGCAATCTCCTCGCTATACGCCTTTTTATCGTAAGAAATACTTGAAAGCGAGGGCACGTAGTTAGACGAAAGCATAATGTCGTCACATCCGATGACGGAGACGTCGTCCGGACAATTCAGCCCCATATCTTTCAAGGCTCGTATCACACCAAATGCCGCCACGTCGTTTGTTGCAAAGACCGCCGTAATGTCAGGATGTTTTTTAAATAAGATTTTAGCCTCTTCGTATCCGACATTACTCGAATTCTTACAATGCTTCTCGTTAAAAATGAGATAATCTTTATTGACGTCGAATCCGCATTTGTCCCATTCGGCTAAAAAGACTTGCCCTCTATCGTCGAGTTCCCACCAAGCCCTGTCTACCGTGCTTACGTAACCGACTTTTTTATGACCGAGTTCCTGTAATTTCTTCATAAAAAACATTTGAGCGCTTTTCAGACTAAAAGAAACGTTAATATCGTAGTCCTCCGAAAAATTTGCCAATACCGTTCCCTTGCTCTTAAAAATATCGAGAAGTCTCTTTGAATAGATATTACTTGAAAAATTAATCAAAGAATCAAATTGCCATTCCCCGATCAGTTTTTCCATATTAGTCTTATCTTCATTGAAATCAATAACTGTCATCATATAACCGTGATTGATTATATAATTTTCAACACATTGCGCAAGTTCGGTATGATACGGATTATCGTAATCGTTAATAATAACGCCGATATGTTTTGTCCTGCCCGACGAAAGACTCTTTGCGGTATGGTTAGGTATATAATTTAATTTTTTTGCCGCTTCAAGCACTTTCTCTTTTTTTTCGTCTGAAACGTTTAATCTTTTACTTAAAACATTAGAAACAGTTGCAACCGATACACCTGCTGCTTTTGCGACGTCTTTTCTTGTAACCATTTTTACCCGAGTAAATTATTCATTTTTATTATATCACAATTATAAACGGATTGCAAGTATTTTTTATTTTTTTATTTTTTTTATCAAATTACACTACCCTCCGCACGCTTTTAACTGCGGTAAAAACGTTGCTCCGTGTCATAAATCAAACCCACTATGAGCCACGATGAAGGACGACGATAGTCGTCCTTCATCGTGGCTTTGTTGACCGAAATAACTATTATAAAAATAGGGCTCCCGCAAAGATTTTGTGAAACAAAAGATTTGTGGGAAAAGGAGGAGCTAGCTGCACAGTCTTTGCTCTTTTGCAAAACAAAAGAGCAAGACCAAAAAGCCTTGCTCCGACGTGGCTCCCCGTGTAAGGTTCGTAAGGAGCAAAGCGACGGATTAGCGCATCGCTACGGCTTTGCCGTCGATCGCGTCACCTACAGTCAACTTGTTGACGGTAAGTTTGAACCTGCACGGATAAAAAAAGAGACGACCTCTGTGTCGTCTTTTTTTGTCTTGTACTCATAAAACAGCTGCTACCCTTTTGACTCTTTTTTATCGCTTGTCTTTGCCTTTCCCTCAATATTTATTCCAAACTAGCACCAAATAAAGCAATTGTTTGTTCTGATCCTTTATCCGCAATGGTTTTTCCCATTGCATTTTCGATGACTTTCATGATAGTTTTTGCCCTATCTATAAAATAGTTTTCAAAATCATTAGCTATAAAGTAATCGTAATTGACTAGATGCGATTCTATGCGCATGCGATATTCTTGCTCATCAATTTCAGCCTTTTTTATTACCTTTTTACTATATTCGCTAGGGGCTTCGCCTCCAATTTGACGATTTGATTCCGGAAGTAATGGCGTCTTGTTTATAATCGAATTCCATTTTTCTTTTCTGTAACCTTTCTCAATACAATATGCTTCCGGAAAAATATGATGAATGTCCGGCGCTTCATCCATACTTTTTACTATATCAATTGTTGTCCCCTGTACAAAATCTCTGCACTTTTCTCGATACACCAATGCCATAATCCCTTTATATGCTGCACTGTTCCTTGTTTGCAAAGAAATAAGACGAGTCGCCGAAAATAACGCCGAATTAATTGTCCGGTTTTGACTTTCTTCTCCTCGTATCGCCGCAACCATATCTTCCATATCGTTAGCATATCTTGTTTCGTTAGCACCGCCATACATCTCTCCCATAATCCCACACCAAAACCATTTGCTCAAAATATTCCGCGTTTGCGGTTGATTAAATTTGTTCTCACCAATCTCCGCACAAATCGCTGCGAGCGGAATCAACTGTGTAGTGTACGGCAAATCGCGCATGCGGAACACATATTGAGTAAATAGAAATTTTCTTGCCATCTTATAGCCTTCAAGCAAAGCCCTTTTATTTGCTTGATAGTCTTCAAAGGCAAGTGAAAGCACATCTTTCTTTTTACAAGTCGTCATTGTTTTTGCGTGATATGTCGTATACAGGGTTATTGCAGTCAAAAACGCCGTTTCATCTACCCCATACATAACATCTGTATTAAGCGGATCTTCCTTACCCCAAATAATATCCTTACAAACTTCCCAGTCTTTGCGTAAATCGAATTCGTGTGTAGCAAATGTTGCAGTGACAAGTTCAAACACAGTTAGCGGGACCCCACCTGTATTAACATTCTCAAAAACTTGGCAAACAGCTTCTTTAGGGGTATCTCTATCAAGAGTAATAACAGGAATCGTATATTGCCCTACTGGAACA
>CAJOMT010000030.1 GCA_905235815.1 uncultured Clostridia bacterium | reverse complement strand
CGGTTCTTTATACTTTTTAAAGAATAGCATATATACCAATAGTCCCAATATGAGTATCGCCGCAATTAAGCCTATAACGCTTATGTTGCCCATAAAGATTTTTCCGAATTGATTTATCATAAGCGCTACAATATAGGCGAATAAGCATTGATAAGCGATTGCGAACCAAGTCCACTTTGCGCTGTTCATTTCTTTTCTTATTGCGCCGATTGCCGCAAAGCAGGGAGCGCAGAGAAGATTGAATACGAGGAATGAGTACGCCGAAACTCCGTTGAATACCATTCTCAGATTTGCGTAAGTTTCCGTTCCGCCGTACAAAATACTCATAGTGCCGACGATGTTTTCTTTCGCGACGAGTCCGGTTAAGGACGCTACCGTCGCTTGCCAAGTTCCAAAACCGAGCGGAGCGAATATCCACTTTATTGCCGAACCTATTGCGGCGAGTATGGAGTGGTCGATTTCTTCAACCGCCAAATATCTGAACGTGCCGTCTACTACGCCGAAGAAAGTCAAGAACCATACGACTATACTCGAAAGAAGTATAATAGTTCCCGCTTTTTTAATGAACGCCCAGCCTCTTTCCCACATAGACTTCAATAAGTTTTTAACTGTCGGGAGATGGTAAGCGGGGAGTTCCATTACGAACGGCGCAGGCTCTCCTGAGAATAATTTTGTCTTTTTGAGGATAATTCCCGAAACGATTATTGCGAGCATTCCTATAAAGTAAGCCGAAGTCGCTACCCAAGGCGAATTGTTGAATATTGCGCCGGCTATCATCGCTATAAACGGAACTTTTGCTCCGCACGGGATAAACGTGGTAGTCATAATAGTCATACGCCTGTCTCGTTCGTTTTCTATCGTCCTCGACGCCATTATCGCCGGAACTCCGCAACCCGTGCCGATAAGCATAGGTATAAACGATTTACCCGACAAGCCGAATTTTCTGAAAATTCTGTCCAATACGAACGCAATACGGGACATATATCCGCAAGCTTCCAAGAATGCGAGAAGTAAAAAGAGTACGAGCATTTGCGGAACGAATCCGAGTACTGCGCCGACTCCCGCCACGACGCCGTCCAAAATCAGACCTTTCAGCCAGTCGGCTGCGTGCATTGAGTCTAAAAGTCTTTCGAGTAAAACGGGGATACCGGGAACCCAAACTCCGTAGTCTTCGGGGCTTGGTGCGCCGTAAGAAGATTTATAGTCGTCCGTACTTAAATAATTTTCGATTGCCTCTTGCAAATCTTCTTTGGTTGCGCCCTCGTGATACGTGGTAGCGGCGGTTTCCTCGTCGAACGTCGTATAAGTTACGACCGCATTTTCTGGAACTTTTTCAAGCAGTTGATCAAGAGCGGCTTTTGCGGTTTCCTCGTCGAATTCTTCGGATTCGAGGTCGATTGCGTCTGCAATATCGTCGTCGCCGTATTCTTCGATAAACGCTGCGATTATATCGTCTGCGTCGCCGTAAGCGTCTTCCGCGTCCGAATACGCTCTATCTCCGATACCTATTAAATGGAAGCCGTCGCCGAACAGTCCGTCGTTTGCCCAGTCCGTCGCATATTGTCCGACCGTCATCATCGAAATGAAGTATACGAGGAACATTATTACCGCAAATATCGGCAGAGCGAGCCAACGGTTGGTAACGACTTTATCTATTTTATCCGACGTGGATAATTTGCCCTCTTGCTGTTTTTTGTAGCAGCCCTTTAAGAGTTCCGCTATGTAGATATATCTTTCGTTGGTTATTATGCTTTCTGCGTCGTCGTCTAATTCTTTTTCGGCGTTAGCGATATCCTTTTCGATATGTTCCAGTTTTTCTTTCGGAATTTTAAGCGCTTCGATTACTTTTTCGTCTCGCTCGAAAATCTTTATCGCATACCAGCGCTGTTCGTTTTCCGGGAGATTATGTATTGCCGCCTCCTCGATATGAGCGATCGCATGCTCCACTGCGCCCGAGAATGAGTGCGTCGGCATAGTATTGCCGTTTTGCGCCGCCTCGATCGCTGCTTCCGCAGCAGACAATATCCCCGAATTTTTCAACGCCGAGATTTCGACTATCTTGCATCCGAGCCTTCTCGAAAGTTCTTTCGTATCGATTTTATCGCCGTTTTTCTTGATTACGTCCATCATATTGAGGGCGATAACGACGGGAATACCGAGTTCGGTAAGTTGAGTGGTGAGATATAAATTCCTCTCCAGATTCGTTGCGTCGATAATATTCAAAATTGCGTCGGGGCGCTCGTTTACGAGATAATTTCTCGCAACTACTTCCTCGAGCGTATATGGCGAAAGCGAATAGATACCGGGTAGGTCAACGATAGTAACGTCTTCGTGTTTCTTTAACGTACCCTCTTTTTTTTCTACCGTAACGCCCGGCCAGTTGCCGACGAATTGATTAGAACCGGTAAGCGCATTGAAAAGCGTCGTTTTACCGCAGTTCGGATTACCTGCCAAAGCAATTTTAATTTCAGACATATTCCACCTCGATAAGGTCTGCGTCCGCTTTACGAATAGAGAGTTCATAGCCCCTTATCGTAAGTTCTATGGGGTCGCCGAGCGGCGCCACCTTGCGGACGTAAACGGTAGTCTGTTTAGTTATGCCCATATCCATAATTCTGCGCTTTATAGCGCCTTCGCCGTTGAGTTTTGTAACCCGAACGGTTTCGCCAACTTTTGCATCCTTTAAAGTCATAATTTCTCCTTTTACTTTTCTTATTATATAATATAAATATTTATACCATTATCTTTAACGCCATTTCCTTGCTTATCGCTACTCTCGTATTTTTAACGTTTATAATCACGTTTCCGCCGTTTGCGGTTATAACGCTTATTTCCGTCCCCACGACGAATCCCATATCTTCAAGATGCTTTTTAACGTCGGGGCTGCCGCCTATTTTCTTAATAATGATTTTTTCGCCGGTTTCGGCAAACGTAAGTGGTACCATATTTTCTCCAAATGTTAGTATTAGTTAACTTTATGACAAAAAAATTAAGCGAATCTTGTCGTATCGCAATAAAGTTTACCATAACTAACATTTAATGTCAAGCGATTGACGGGGGTAAAATCGAAAAAATATTAAAAATTTTTTAAACTTAAAAATTTGAGTAAAAGTACTTGAATTTTATACTCATAATTTGTTATAATATTATATAATGTTAAAAAATTTAACCCCCAAATATATCAATTCCATAATAAATGAATATTCTCAAAACGTGGAATATATGCAGGATAAAGAGATAACTTTAATTGCGGTAGAGCGCAGTCCGTCTCTTTTGGCGTATTCTTGCGAAAGTCTTAAAAACGACAGAGAAGTGGTTTTGAAAGCGGTAAAAAGCGGCGGTTCGGCGCTTCAATACGCCTCTATGAATTTGAGAGCGGATAGCGAAGTGGCGCTTGCGGCGGTATCCGATTTCGTGGGGAGTTATGCGTTCGTGTTGCCGCCGGCAACAGACGACGAAAAAATAATCGAAACGGTCGCAAGGAGCGGCAGCGATACAATAGAATTGTTGCCGGACACCAAAAAGGACGATATATCCGTCGCAATGCTTGCAGTCAGAAAGAATCCGAAAGCGGTGAGATTTTTTTCCGAAAGGGTAAGGGCGGACGAAACCGTAGCCCAAGAAGTCATAAAAGCGGACAGAACGGCAATAAAATATTTGTCGGACGAGGCATTTTTAAATAAGCAAGTATACGAGGCGGCAAAGTCTGCTTATAAGTTGGGGGCGAACGCAAACGCTCTGTCAAACGACGTTCCGCTCGGCTTTTTGGTCGCCATGAGAACTTTTAACGAAAAGTTAAACCTCGCCTCTCAAAATTTCGACCTTATAAAGATAGATAGGGATAAACTGTCGGTTATACTCGATATTTATAGCGGCGTGATCGTTCGGAGAGGCGAACTGTTCAGAAAATACGTCGACCTCGACGACAAGGAAATAGTCGCTAAATTTATAGATTTAAAGTTAATTACGCCTGCGGCGGCGCAAGCGGAAGTCAAATACGCCGTAAAGAATTCAAAGCGTAGGGTATTGCCCATTCTTATTTCTTATTCGCATAAGTCTATCAGTCGCACCGAATTGAGCGAGAGGGATAAACTTATAAAGAGTTTAAAGAGGGGCTCTTTTTCTGCAATTGAAAGGTTGAGAGAAAATATAGACGCATATAAGGAAGACAGTGAAGTAATATTGCTCGCTTTAAAGGTAGACGGCAATCTGCTCGTCGACCTTTCGGGCAGTTCGCTTTTAAAAGACGAAGAAATATTGAACGAGGGTTTGGAACACTATCTGGTCAAGTCAAGCGACTTGCCGATAGCCGAAAGACTCAGCGGCGTTGAATTTACAAAGGACCAAGCGATTACCGCTTGCAAAAAAGACGGCAGAAACTATTATTATTTAAGCGAAGAATTGCGCTCTGATATAGACGTTTTGGCGGAAGCGGTAAGGTTTGAGAACGAATTATACGAAAGTCTACCCGAAGAATTAAAAAACAATCCTAAAATTTTGTTAAAGAGGCGGAGATGAACGAGGACAGAGAGGCGGTAAAAGATATTTTATCTAAGTGCGTGAACGCATTTTGTGCGGATTACGGCTATTTTTCGTACCCTCTATCCGTCCTCGAACCGCAAATAGACGACGCTATCGACACGATAGCGACTAACGGTAAAAATATTCTTATAAACGGTAGGTTTTTACTCGAATGGATAATAGGCGGCAAGTCGCCTTCCGCACTTTTAATGCATACGCTCTTGCATAATCTGTTATTGCACCCGTTTAAGGTGGGCGCATCGGACTATGATTTAATAGCGGATATTTCCGTTTCGAATATCGTTGACGATATGAATTTGCGCTATGATTCCGACAAGGCGCTAAATCAAAGAAAAGCGGTCTATAAGTCGATTATCGATGAATTTAACGTGTTCAACGAGAATTCTATCGGCAAATTTTTGTCCGAAAAAAGCGAAAGCTATAAGGAAAACTTACGAGAACTTTTTACAGTTTGCGATCATTCTTATTGGAGAAACAACTCGAATACGGGGCAAAGCGGCGGAGATAAAACCGACGAGAAAAACGAAGAACTCCTTAATTTTTGGAAAAACGTTTCGACGGGGCTTATAGAGAGCGCAAGAGTTGTCGGCGAGGCATTTTCGTCGGCGGTCAAGGCGGCGGTGGGCGGCAAGTACGATTATAGAAATTTTTTAAAGAGATTTTTGACTGCCGAGGAGAGAATAGAGCCGAACGATGAAGAATTTGACTATATATATTATTGTTTAGGACTGAAAAACTACGGCAATATGCCGCTTATCGAAAACCTCGAATATAAGGACGACAAAGATTTTTCGGACGTCGTAATAGCGATAGATACGTCCGGCAGTACGCAAGGCGAGCCTGTAAAGAGGTTTGCGGAAGAAATGTACTCATTGGTAAGTCAGGCGCTTATCGGCGATAAAGTCAGATTCAGAATAATCGAATGTGACAGCGAGATAAGAGACGACGTTCTGATAAGAGATAGAGAGCAGTTCGAAAATA
This sequence comes from uncultured Clostridia bacterium, assembly GCA_905235815.1. GTDB lineage: Bacteria > Bacillota > Clostridia > Christensenellales > Borkfalkiaceae > UBA10281. The sequence goes on along the minus strand of CAJOMT010000030.1, from coordinate 6,451 downwards.
AAATGCGGAATTTTGAGATTAAGGGCGGCGGCGGAACTGATTTTCGGCCGGTATTCGATAGGCTTTATAGCGACAAGCAGTCGGGGCGGCGGATAAAGGGACTTATATATTTTACGGACGGTTACGGAATTTTTCCCGAGAAAGATTTGGGGATAAAGACGTGTTTCGTTTTGTACGGAGCATATTCTTATAAAGTGAAAACGCCGTATTTTGCATATAGACTTGAACTCGGAGGTATATAAATGAACATAGCTGAGGCTAAAACTGAAATAAAAAACGCCGTTAGAATTTATCTTAAAAAGCAAGACGGAGATTACGTCATACCTATCGGCAAACAGCGCCCGATACTATTGATAGGAGCGCCCGGAATAGGTAAAACGGCGATAATGAGTGCGATTGCCGAAGAACTCGACATCGGCTACGTAGGCTATACTATAACTCACCACACCCGTCAATCGGCGATAGGACTTCCGTTCATTACTAAAAAAACGTACGGCGGCAAGGAGTATTCCGTAACGGAATACACTATGAGCGAAATAGTCGCATCCGTTTACGACGCAATCGAAAAGCAGGGCAAAAAAGAGGGGATATTGTTTATCGACGAGATAAATTGCGTATCCGAAACGTTAGCGCCGGCAATGCTCGAACTGTTGCAGAATAAAAAATTCGGCCCGCATAAGATTCCGGACGGCTGGATACTTTGTTCTGCCGGAAACCCGAGAGAATACAATAAATCCGTGAATGAACTCGATATGGTTACGCTCGACAGAGTTAAAAAAATAGTCGTCGAACCGGACTACGAGGCGTTCAGTCTGTACGCCGCAAACAATGCCATACATGAGGCTATAAGTTCGTTTTTGGCACTGAACAGAGATTATTTATTCAAGGCTGAAAAGACTTTGGACGGGTTTGAGTTCGTTACGCCGAGAGGCTGGGAGGACTTATCCTTAGCGCTTAAAGAATACGAAAATTCGGGAATAGAAGTTACTCCGCCGTTTATCTTTGAGTATTTGCAGTGCGAAGAAATTTCTTCCGCATTTTATTCCTATTACAAAATGTTCGGTAAGTACAAAGAAGTTTATAGCGGCGACGGTATAGAAAACGGAACTTTAACTCTCGATTTGAGCAGTGCCTCGTTCGAAGAAAGATATGCGATTTCCGAAATATTAAAGTCGAAAGTGATAGCGATTGCGGAAAGCACGATGATATTATCCGAGGCGCTGAAAATTATAGACGACGAGATCGCCTCTTTGAAAAACGGCGGAGATTTTAAGGCGAGAGCGACTTATTACGAAAACAAGGCGATGAGTGCGAGTCGCCGCAAAAAAGCGGTCTATAAGTCGGTTATCGGCGTATTAAACGACGATAACCCGATAAAAAAAGCGGAAGAAGAAAGAAAATATTATGAAAATTTCGGCAAAGAGGGCGCAAAGAAGACGGATAACGTTTTGCTATTTGGCGAGCGGGTTTTGGGTAAAAAACAGGAACTCACCTCGGCACTTTCGGGAATGATAGCGAGCGAGGACTTCGTTGCGTTTTTAGCCGAATTCGGTTCGGAAGAATTTTACAGATTAAACGATGAATTATTGATAGGTGAAGATTTAGAGAAACGAGCTAAGGAAATACTTGGAAGATGAAGATGTTAAGATATTTTTCAAAGTACAAAAAAGACGCAGTGTTAGCCCCCTTGTTGAAACTTTCGGAAGCGATACTCGAACTGCTTATTCCCGTACTCGTGGCGAATATAATCGATAAAGGCGTAAACGGCGGAGACAAAGCGGCTGTATATATCGACGTATCGTTAATGCTTTTATTGGGCGTAGTCGGGCTTGCCTTTTCGATAGCGGGACAATATTTTTCCGCACGTGCGGCGACGGGGTTCGCATCGGAATTGAGGGGAGACCTATACGATAAACTTTTGAATTCGCCGTCAAAGGTAACGGACAAAATAGGCGTTGCGGCTATGATAACCCGAATGACGAGCGATATAAACCAGATACAAAACGGTATAAATTTAACTTTGAGATTGCTACTCCGATCGCCGTGTATAGTATTCGGCTCGCTGATAGCGGCGCTTCTTATCGACGTCAAAGTCGGACTTATATTTGTGGCTGTAATAATTTTGCTCGCCTTAGTCGTAGCCGTTATTATGCGTATATCTATTCCGAAATACGGCAAAGCGCAGAAAGAACTCGATTCCGTATCGTTGACAGCCCGTGAAAATTTAACGGGAGTAAGGGTGATAAGGGCGTTCGGTATCGAAGATAATGAAACGAAAGAGTTCGAACGCAAAACGGCGACGCAAAGAAAACTGCAAAATTCGGCGGCAAGAGTATCGTCGCTTTTGAACCCTCTTACCTTTGCGCTGGTAAATTTAGGCGTGATCGCCTTGATATATGTGGGCGCAATAAGGGTTGAGGAAGGTGCGCTTACGCAGGGCCGTGTAGTTGCCTTGTACAATTATATGGTGCAAATTTTGGTCGAACTTATAAAATTTGCGGACCTTGCCGTTGTAATTACCCGTTCGCTGGCTTGCGGAAAGAGGATTCAAAGCGTATTGAACGAAAAAGACGAAGAATGTGCTTGTGAAAGCGCTAAGAGCAGCGATTACATAAAATACGACTCGGTAGACGTGCGCTACGGCGGAACGGAAGCGCTTATCGGCGTAACGTTTTCGGTAGAAAAGGGCGAAACGGTAGGCATTATAGGCGGAACGGGCAGCGGCAAATCCACGCTCGTGAATTTATTGCCGAGGCTGTACGATGTAAGCGGCGGATCGGTTTCGCTCTGCGGCAAAGATTTAAGAGAATATTCTCCCGAAGTTTTAAGGGAAAAAATCGGGATAGCCTTGCAAAAGCCGACTATATATAAAGGTACGATAAAATCCAACGTTTTATTGGGCAATAAAAACGCCACCGACGAAGATATAATTTCTGCCTTAAATATAGCGCAAGCGGGCGATATAGTAGCGGAAAAGGGTGGAATTTACGCCGAAGTGGAACAAGGCGGCAGAAATTTTTCGGGCGGACAAAAGCAGAGGATAGAGATTGCAAGAGCGATCGTAAAAAAGCCCGAAATACTTATATTGGACGACAGTTCTTCCGCTTTGGATTATCTCACCGATTTGAAACTCAGAAAGGCGATAGCAGACCTTGACTATAAGCCCACGGTATTTATCGTTTCGCAGCGCACGGCGTCCGTAAAAAGTGCGGATAAGATAATCGTGCTTGAAAACGGCAGAATAGTGGGGATAGGCACGCACGAAGAACTTATGAGTTCTTGCGGCGAATACAGAGAAATAGAATTGTCGCAACAAAGAGAGGGAACGCTATGAAAAGCAATTTCTTTTCTCGACTTAAAAGGTATTTGAAACAATATAAAGCGCTACTGATCGTTTTGCTCATATTTTCTGCGTTAAGCGTTGCGGCGAACCTCGCTTTGCCGATAATTTACGGAAAGGCGATAGATTGTATCGCAATCGGAAAAGCGGGCCAACTCAAACTTGTCGATTTATTGTGGATTGCCGCTTTGATTTTGGCGGTAGGGGCGTTAAGCGAGTGGCTTACCGAAATTTTAAGCAATAGGATAGCAAACGGAGTTACCAAAAATCTTCGGGATAAAGCGTTTAACAATCTTCAAAGAGTACCGCTTAAACAAATAGACCGTCGCCCCGTCGGAGATATAATGAGCGTGGAAATAGGCGATGCAGACAGGGTATCCGACGGACTGATTTTAGGCTTTTCCAAATTGTTCAGCAGTGTTTTGACGATAATAGGCACGCTCGTTTGTATGATAGTGATAAGCCCGTTAGTGGCGCTCGTGGTCGCATTGGTAACGCCTCTTTCGATATTTACCGCAGGGTTTATAACTAAACGCTCTTACCGTTATTTTAAAGAACAAGCAAAAGACTACGGCGAGGAGAGTTCGCTTATAGAGGAGAGTTTATCTTCCTTACACGAGATAAAGGTAAATAACGGCGAGAGAGTTTTTAAAGATAGATTTGACGAATTGAACGGCAGGCTTAAAGTAAGTGCGTTCAAGGCGACGTTTTTCTCGTCATTGACTAATCCGACTACGAGATTTATAAATTCGGTTGTGTATACTTCGGTAGCGTTCGTGGGCGCACTGCTCGCTTTAAGCGGCAATGCGGCGATAACCGCAGGGGTTATAATCACATTGCTGAGTTTTGCAACTCGCTACACCAAGCCTTTCAACGATATATCTTCTATTTTGACCGAACTTTCGAGTGCGAAAGCGAGTGCGGACAGACTTTTCGACCTTATAGAAGAACCGACAGAACAAGACGACGGAGAGAGCGCCGTAGAATTGGGCGCCGTGCGTTTTATAAGCGTTGATTTTTCTTACAGCGACAAACCGCTGATAAAGGATTTCAATCTCGACGTACCGAGCGGCAAAAAGGTAGCGATAGTAGGCCCTACGGGAGCGGGAAAATCGACGCTTATAAACCTATTGATGCGTTTTTACGACGTGAACAGCGGAGAAATAATAATAGGCGAAACGCCCATAAAAGACGTCAAGAGAAAGGATTTAAGAAAGAATTTCGGAATGGTCTTACAAGAAACGTGGATAAGAAACGCCAGCATAAGGGATAACGTAAAGTTGGGAAAACCCGACGCTACCGACGATGAGATAATGGCCGCTCTTAAAAACGTCATGTTAGACGGGTTTATCGAAAGGCTGTCAAACGGTCTCGATACGGTTATAAGCGACGACGGACTATCGCAAGGGCAAAAGCAACTTATATGTATAGCGAGGGTGATGCTCGCTTTGCCGCCGATGCTGATATTGGACGAGGCGACGTCGAACATCGATACGAGAACGGAAATGAAAATTCAATCTGCATTCAATTATTTAACCAAAGGGAAAACCTCGTTTATGGTGGCGCATAGGCTTTCGACGATAAGGAATGCGGACGTAATTCTCGTTATGAACAAAGGGAACGTCGTAGAGCAAGGCACGCACGAGGAACTTTTGGCGAAAAAAGGGCTATATAATGAAATATATAGCAGTCAATTTTCGGTTTTAGAAAAAAAATTATAAAATTTTTAAAAACCGTGTAAAAACAGTTTACAAATTCATATAATATGTCTATAATAATTCCGCTGACTACGAAACCGCTAAGGAGGAAATATGAAATATATTAAATGTCCACGTTGTGATTTAAACTATATGTCGGACACCGAGAAATATTGCGACGTATGTAAAGCAGAACTGAAACTCGATTCTCCGATAAAGTTCGTTGCGCTCGACGATGACGATCAAGAGCCGGAGCAAGTACTTTGTCCCGTATGCAAGCGTAATTATATGGATTACGGCGAAAGTATGTGTAGGGAATGTAAAGAGGAGGCAGGGGAGAAACTGATGATGGAACCCGAGGCCGACGTCGATCCCGAAAGCGACGAAGAGTGGAGAAACTTCCTCGATGAAGATGAAAAGGACGCAATAAGCAACAAGGGCGACGAAGAAGAGATGATGTCCTTATCCGAACTCGAAGAAGAGGAAGCGAAGGAACTTTTCGACGACGAAAACGAGGAAGAGGAAGAATTCTTCGAGCCGAGTGCGGACGATGAGGACGATTTCGAGTACGTAGATGCAGGAGAGGGCTACGACGAGGACGAAGAAGAAGAGGAAGATGACGAAGAAGATTTTTAACATTTAAGGGTATAAAAATCTGATTTTCGGTCGATAATCCCGATATGATTAAGACCTCGAAAAATATCACTTCCGTGAAACAAGAGATAGGCAGTTTCATAAACGCCGACGTAAACGTAAAGGTAAATTTAGGAAGAAACAAATTTATAAGTTACAAAGGCAAGGTTACGAACGTCTATCCGGCGCTGTTTACGGTTTTACCGTACGGAGAATTTAACGGGAAAACGAGTTTTTCGTATTCCGAAGTTATGTGCGGTGCGGTTACGGTAAAAAGGGCGTAGCAAAGCAAAAACCAAATAAGACTAAAAAGCGCAAGCGAGTTCGTTTCATTTGAAGCGAACTCGCTTTACATATAGCCTATCAATGGTCGGAAATGCAAAGAGGGCGGAGCCGATATTTCGGCTCCGCCCTCTTGGTGCATCGTGTGAAAACAAGGTTGAACTTTCCAAATCTTCAGAAATGACTATTTTTTATGGCTTATAAATCAAAAAATTGTAACTTTCTACAAAAATTCTCAATAGGCCATTGACTTTTACTTTATATAAGGGTATAATATACGTAAATAATATAACGGGATTAAGATATGGAAATTAAACGCGATTTTTACTTGAATAAGTTAATACAACACAAAAAGAACGGATTAGTGAAGATTATTACCGGCGTTCGCCGCTCGGGAAAGTCTTACCTTCTGTTTAAACTATTTCGCAATCATCTGATAGAAAACGGCGTTGCCCCCGATCACATAATTTCCATTGCGTTGGACGATTATGAAAATAAA
>CAJOMT010000029.1 GCA_905235815.1 uncultured Clostridia bacterium | reverse complement strand
GTTATTTCAGTATCCTACCGCTCCCGTTAAAAAAGAAAACCTGCCCAAAGGCAGGTTTTTATATTAGGGCTCCTACAAAGATTTTGCTAAAAGCAAAAGATTTGTGGGACAAGGAGGAGCAGGCTATAAAGTCTTTGCTTTTTTGCAAGCAAAAAAGCAAGACTAAAAAGTCTTGCTCCGACGTGGTGGGGGCGGTAGGGCTCGTCCTTGCGAAGCAAGGTAAGCGAAGAGTAACGGAGCGCTACGTTATTTCAGTATCCTACCGCTCCCGTTAAAAAAGAAAACCTGCCCAAAGGCAGGTTTTTGTAAATGGTGGGGGCGGTAGGGCTCGAACCTATGACCTCTACCATGTCAAGGTAGCGCTCTAACCAACTGAGCTACGTCCCCATAACTTGCTTAATAATTTTACCAAATTGTATATTATTTGTAAAGTAATTTTATTATATTTTTTGAAATTTTGAAAAATTACTTGACATTTTATTTCATTTCGAATAATATAATATTATAACATACTAAAAAGGTAGGTAATTAAATGAAAGTATATAATTCAATTGATGAACTCATAGGCAAAACCCCTCTTATCGAACTCAAACATATCGAAAAAGAGTTTAATTTAGACGCTAAAATCATTGCGAAACTCGAATACTTTAATCCGGCGGGTTCTGTTAAAGACAGAATCGCTAAATCGATGATAGAAGACGCGGAAAAGAAAGGCATTTTAAAACCGGATTCGGTAATAATCGAGGCTACGTCCGGTAATACGGGTATCGGTCTTGCTTCAGTTGCGACTGCAAAGGGCTATAAAATAATTATAGTTATGCCGGAAACGATGTCGATAGAGCGCCGCAAACTAATGAAAGCATACGGCGCTGAAATCGTTTTAACTGAAGGCGCAAAAGGAATGAGCGGCGCAATTGCTAAGGCGAACGAACTTGCGGCTACAATTCCGCATTCATTTATTGCCGGGCAATTCGTAAACCCTGCAAATCCGCAAATACATAGAGAAACGACCGCCAAAGAAATATATGCACTGACGGAAACGTCGATATATTTGTCGCCGGCGTAGGTACGGGCGGAACAATAACGGGCGTCGGAGAATATCTGAAAGGTAAAAATCCGGACGTGAAAGTCGTAGCGGTCGAGCCGCTTTCTTCGCCGGTATTATCAAAAGGCGAAAAGGGTAGTCATAAAATTCAAGGAATAGGCGCAGGGTTTGTGCCCGAAGTATTAAATACCGGTATTTACGATGAGATAATAACAGTTGCCGATGACGACGCATTCAAGACCGGTAGAATGGTAGGCAGAAAAGAAGGATTTTTGGTAGGTATTTCTTCCGGCGCTGCGATATGGGGAGCCATACAACTTGCGAAAAGAGATGAGAATAAAGGTAAAAATATCGTAGTATTACTTCCGGACGGTGGCGACAGATATCTCTCAACTGCGCTTTACGAGGATTAAAAAATGAAAATATCCACAAGGGGAAGATATGCATTAAGGGCAATGGTCGATCTTGCAGAGCAAGATAGTGACGATTATATTCCTTTGGGAAGTATTGCGGCAAGGCAAGAAATATCTCCAAAGTACATTGAGAGTATTATGTCAGATCTGTCGAAAGCGGGATTGGTAGACGGAAAACACGGTAAAGGCGGAGGGTATAAACTGAATAGGCCAAGTGAAGAATATAACGTCGGAGAAATCTTAAAGATTGCCGAAGGCGATATATATCCCGTTGAATGTATGACTGAATGTTCCAAGCCTTGTAATAGATCGTCATTTTGTAAAACTTTGAAGTTGTGGCAAGATTTTTATGCGCTTATAGACGGCTATTTTGCGAGTATTTCGCTTAAAGACGTTACACTATCGCAATTTAGCGGAAAAACAGTATAAAATAGACGGCGTTTTCTCAAAAAATTTTGAAAACGCCGTTTTTCATTTGTCTATTCAACTTTTTTGTGATAAAATGAATAAAGCGATATACTTCGGAGAAAAATGTGAATAAAGATAAAGTAGCAAAGGTCGTTAGCACTTTGGAGACTGCATATCCGAATGCGAAGCCGGCATTAAAATTCGATAGCGTTTACGAATTGCTTGTTGCGGTAATTCTTTCTGCGCAATGCACTGACGAAAGAGTAAATAAGGTTACCGAAAAATTATTCCGAGTAGCAAATACGCCCGAAAAAATGTGCGCTTTAAGCGCTGAAACGCTTGAAGAATATATATATTCTTGCGGACTGTATAAAACCAAGGCGCAGCATATTTTGTCCGCATCTAAGGATATTATTGAGAAATTTGACGGCAACGTGCCGTCAGACTTAGAAAATTTACGGTCATTAGCTGGCGTAGGCAGAAAGACGGCAAACGTCGTCTATGCTGTTGGATTTAACGGCAATGCGATAGCCGTTGATACGCACGTTTTCAGGGTTTCGAACCGAATAGGTATAGCAAAAGGCAAGACGCCGCTCGAAGTTGAAAACGGGCTGATGAAAGCGATTGATGAAAACGAGTGGTCAACAATGCACCATTGCTTGATATGGCACGGCAGAAAGGTGTGCGAATCCAGAAAGCCGAAATGCGAAATTTGTCAGATAAAAGAATTCTGCGAATACGATAAAAAGGAAATTTAACAATGTTTGTAGATAAGGAAATTATAACTTTAAAATCCGGTGACGGCGGCGACGGTATGACGTCGTTTATACGCTATAAAGGCGTTGCCAGAGGCGGACCGGACGGCGGCGACGGCGGCGACGGCGGCAGTATTTATTTTGTCGGAGATAGACATAAAACCAGTTTGATCGATTTCCATTTCAAGCATAAATACGTAGCCGAAAACGGTGGCAGAGGCGAACCGAACAATCGTTACGGCAAAACCGGCGAGAACCTATATATATCATTGCCGCTTGGAACGCTCGTAAGGGATTATGAGAGCGGAAATATTATTTGCGATATTTATTACGACGGGCAAAAACATTTAGTTTTAGAGGGCGGCAAAGGCGGCAAAGGAAACGTTAAGTTCTGCACGAGCCGCAGACACACTCCGCATTTTTCTCAAACGGGCGAAAAGATCGAGGCACGAAAGGTTATACTCGAACTTAAAACTATTGCAGACGTTGGGCTTGTGGGTTTTCCGAACGTAGGTAAGTCAACGTTGCTTTCTAAAATTTCGGCGGCAAAGCCGAAAATAGCCGATTATCATTTTACGACGCTTTCGCCAAATCTCGGCGTAGTGAAATATTATGATGACAGTTTTGTCTGTGCCGATATTCCCGGTATTATAGAGGGGGCGGCAGACGGGGCAGGGCTCGGACTTGAATTTTTAAGGCATATCGAAAGGACGAGAATGCTCATTCACGTTGTAGATATTTCGGGAATTGAAGGCAGAGATCCATACGAGGACTATAAAAAGATAAATAAGGAACTTAAAAGTTATTCAAAGGTGTTGTCAGAACTTCCGCAAATAGTCGTATTGAACAAGTGCGATATTTACGGGGCTGAAGAGAACGTTAAAACTTTTAAGAAGAAGTTAAGGGGCAAGCGCAAAGTATTTTGCGTGTCAGCAATAAACGGAGAGGGGCTTGAAGAAGTTATAAAAGAAACGTTTTCCGTCTTAAAAGACTTACCGAAACCCGAACCGATCCCGCACGAAGAATTTAAGTATGAAAAGGCAAGTTCGACAGAATTTGAAATTTATTTTGACGAAGAGGACGGCGTATACGTGGTGGACGGGCCAATCGTAAAAATGCTTGCGAGAAACGTTGTAATAAACGATATGGATTCGCTTGCGTATATGCAAAAGACGTTAAAGGATTACGGCGTAATCGACGCTTTACGAAAAAGAGGAGTTCACGACGGCGATACGGTAGTAATAGGCGATATTGAATTTGATTTTATTGATTAGAGGATAATATGACGACTAAAGAGAGAAGTATTTTAAGATCTTACGCGCAAAAAATAGAGCCTATCGGACAGATAGGCAAAGGCGGAGTAAGCGAAAGTATGTTAGAAGGTTTAAGCGACGCTTTAAATAAGCGTGAAATAATAAAATTAAGCGTATTGAAAAACGTAGACGACGATATTGGTGCTATTGCCGACGAGTTGGCAGAAAAATTAAATGGCGACGTCGTATGTACGATAGGGCGCAAAATCGTTTTATACAGATATAGCACAAAAGAAAACGTCAAACATATTCTTTAACGTTGTCGCTTGCCGCAAAAAATTTAATGGTGATTGCGTAGAATAAAAACAGCGTACCGCTTAATATATACCATAGCGGATAAAAAACGAATCTGCTGAGCAATAGAAGCGAAGATCCGTAAAGTGCAAATCCTCCTGCTTTTTTCTTATTGAAAGTACCTTTTAAAAGTGTTTTGATTTTATTCTTTTTGCGTTTTGGAAGGGCAGACTCGGCAGGTAAACTATCGGTGTCTTTAAGTAGCTTGTAGACTTCGTCGATTCCTTTGATCGATATTTGAGAGTCTGTAAATTCAGGCAAAGCTTGCGCTTTTTCGGAAAATTCATTCCCGAAAAATAGTAGCTTTTTTCCACTCGGTAACGACTTATAAATTGTTAAAATATCGTCGGCGGAAATCGGTTCGACGGTAAAACGGCAAGTAATAACATATTCGTTAATGACAAAATTGCCGTCGTTTTCAACGACTTGCTTTCCGCTTTTATTTAGCGCCGAAATGATAAGCGAAATTGCTTTAGTTTCTTCCATCAGACAAAGCGCACGCTTGCACGATGAAAAACTGTTTTCTTCCGTTTTTTTAATGAAAAATTTTTTTCGCTTTCGCATGGCAAAAATTATATAAATGCTGACTGTTGCCGCACTTAAACAAATACTTATAGCTATTGCTGCAAGTCTGTTTTTTAAGTAGAAAAATGAGATTGCGTAAGCAATCAGAAAGGACATAAATGCAGTAGATACGCCGTCAAATACGTAAGAAATAAAAGTTTTACTCATAATAATGATACCTACAAAGTTTGTACTCTTTAAATTATTGACAAAAAGGTCTGCAATCAAACGGTAAATGAAAAGATTGATTTTTTTCGGCGGAACTTTCGATCCGCCGCAAAGCGAGCATATCGCTTTGGCAAAAGCTTGCGCCGAGCAGTTTAAGCCGGACAAGTTCATAATAATGCCGACGGCAATTCCGCCCCATAAAGAAAGTCTATATCCTGCCGATGGAAATGATAGGATCGCAATGTGTAAACTTGCGTTTTCCGAGATCGAAAATGTCGAGGTGAGCGATTACGAGATTTTGCGTGGCGGAAAGAGTTATTCATATCTCACTTTAAAGGCGATAAAGGAAAAATATCCGGATTATGAAATAATTTTCCCTATGGGCACGGATATGTTATTAACTTTTTCGGAGTGGAAAAATCCTGACGAGATACTGAAATATGCCGTTTTAGCCGTAGACACGAGGAGCGGCGAGGGAACCGCCGATATGGCGATTGAAAAGTTCAAAAAACGGTTCGATGGAGAAGTAAAGATTATCGATTACGTCGGCAGTACTTTATCGAGTACCGAATATAAAATCACGAAGATGTTAGGACTTTCGACGGCAGGTATGACCGATGAAAAAGTCGAAGAATATATCGACTCGCACGAATTGTATAAATCGGATAAATATTTTGATTTTGTAAAAGCAAATTTAAAGCACAGCAGGATAGTTCATACCAAAGGCGTTATATTAACGTCGTTAAAGCTTGCAAAACAACTTAAAGTAGATAAAAAAAAGACGGTTTTGGCGGCTCTTTTGCACGATTCGGCAAAATATCTCGATTATAGAGATTATGGCGATTTCGTGTTGCCGGAAGGCGTTCCCGAAAGCGTAATTCATCAATTTTTAGGCGGCTACGTGGCACGAGAAGTTCTGGGAATTGATGATGAGGAGATATTAGAGGCAATAACCTATCACACGAGCGGAAAAGCGGGAATGTGCGATCTCGCCAAAATAGTGTACGTTGCGGATATGATAGAACCGAGCAGACACTATGCGGAAGTCGAAGAATTAAGGACTGCCGTTTTTGAAGATTTTTACAGAGGTTTTTATCTTTGTTTAAAGCGCAGCGTTGAATTTTTAAAAGCGGAAAATAAGACTATTTACAAAGAAACGCTCAATGCGTTGCAATACTATGAAAAATACGGAGGTTAATATGGATTCTATAAAAAAAGCGCAAATCATTTGCGAAACGCTGTCGGCTAAAAAGGCGCACGACATAGTAAAATTAGACGTTAAAGAAAAAACTGTTTTAGCAGATTATTTTATCGTTGCGAGCGGTCGCTCCGCAATACAAGTCAAATCGCTTGCGGAATACGCAATAGAAGCGATTGAAAAGGAGGGCGGCGAAGTAATAAGAAAAGAAGGATTAGACGACGGCAGATGGGCAGTCGTTGACTTTGGCGACGTTATTTTGCATATTTTTAACGACGAAATGCGACTCTTTTATCATTTAGAGAGACTGTGGTCAGACGAAAATAACACAGAAAAAATATCTGAATAAAAAGTTGAATACGTTTAGGTTGGATAGATAATTGAAATTAAATTTTTTCTTTTTCCCTTTCGAGTTCTTCTTTAGTTACAACGATACCTTTTAGCGCAATGCTTGCTTTTTTCGGCGAGCGCTTGCGCTTTTTATTTTCGGTAACCGTTTTTTGTACGTAATAAATTTTGGGCTCGGGAGCAGTCTTGCTCTTTGAATTCTTATTTTTAATAGCAAATGTCAGATATTTGATTCCAAATACTATTAAAAAAGATATACCGAATATTAAGGATAAGGAAAACAATCCGATTAAAAAATTATTCATTGGTTATATTATAGTTAAAATATTAAAGTGTAAAAGTAAATTTATTGCCGTTTTAATAAAAGTTTTGTCATAGTTGTTATAAAATTTTCGCAAATAAAGATAATTATAAAAAAACGTTCAGAGGTGAAATATGGAAACGGCAACAGATAACGAAATAAAAGAAAAGGAAACGGTGGAGGAGAAATCCGAAGAGAAAAAGGAATATACGATCGACTCAATAAGCGAAGACCTTTTAAGCGTATCGTCTGTTTTCGGACAGAGCGAAGAAGAGATCGAAAGGGAATTTAAGGAGTTTAAAGCGGCGAAACTGTTTAAGAGAATACAACTTGACGCAACTAACGTAAACGGTGATGAAGATATCGAGTACAGGGCGGAAGAATGTAATAAATACGGTTTCGGCGCCATAATAGTGCTGCCGCAATTTATAATTACCGCAAAGAAAAAATTAAGGAATAAAAACGTAGAGGTAATAGGTGCGATAAGTTATCCATACGGCGAAGAAATACCGTATACGACTGTTAAATCGGCGAGAAAGGCGGCAAGCAAAGGCGCAGACGTTTTATTAGTGCCCGTCGGTGTTGCACTTATCAAAAGGGGCGCATACGATGTTATCCGACAGACTTTTAAGAAAATCAAGAAAAAGGTAAAATGCAATGTTTGCGCATTGATAGAATGTGGCTCGCTCGGCATTGATGAGGTCGACAGAACAATAAAAGCATTGACGCAAGTAGGAATAACTTCATTTCGTTCTTCGACGGGGTTTAAAAATGCAGGCGATGAATTCGCAAATTTGAAAAGTATGCGTGCGGCGTTTAAAACGGGAAATCTTGTAACTGCATACGCCGACAGCACGAACGGACAAAATGCGATAAGGCTGATGACTGTTGCGGATAGAATAGCGACTAAAAATGCCACTCAAATGGCAGAAGAAATAAAAGGGCAATTAAATTGCCGATAAATCCTTTACAAAAAAAACAGTATATGATATAATCTATGCAAATAAATCTTTGGGGCGGAGTGAGATTCTCCACCGGCAGTTAAAGTCTGCGAAAGCTTTGCTTTGACGGAGCGAAATTCTCCGACCGACGGTACAGTCCGGATGAAAAAAGATTTTTTGCGCGCCCCGCCGATTGTTCGGCGGTTTTTTATTGCGCAAATGCCCCTTTCGGAGAAAAATGAAAAAAGATACTTTGTTTACTGCTCGCAATCTGGCAGTAATGGGGATTTTAACGGCGCTATCATACATACTTTATCTTTTACCACGTTTACTTCCTATTTTCAATTTGCCGTTTTTCCCGTCGTGGCTTGATATTCAGATATCTGATTTGCCTGCGCTTCTCGGCGGATTTGCTTTGGGGCCATTTGCTTCCGTAATAATAATAGTCGTCAAGTGCTTATTAAAACTTCCGCTTACGAGTTCTTCGGGAATAGGCGAGCTTGCTGATATTCTGATAGGAATTGCATACGTTTTACCGGCCTCTTTGATATATAAGAAGTATAAGAGCAAAAAGTCTGCCGTTTTAGGAATGATAATCGGCACTTTGGCGGCAACACTTATGGGCGTTATTGCAAACCGTTTTATATTGATACCGTTCTATGCTTGGTTTTACGGCAAGGGCGATTATAACGTTGGAATGAGTATCCTTGTCGGAGCCGTTTCAAAACTTTATTCCGGCGTAACCGTCGAGAGTTTTTATGTTTATTATTTATTGCTTGCAGTCGTTCCGTTCAATCTTTTAAGGTGTATTATCTCGTCTGTTATAGCTTATTTAATATATAAACCGCTATCTAAATTTTTGCATTGGAATAATGTTAAAAATGACGGATATCTGCTTTCAAAAAGTGCAGATGAGACGCTTAAAATTGCGGAGAATTACGCTAAAACTTTAAAGGCTGGGGACGTCGTTTTGCTCGAAGGCGAAATGGGGGCGGGTAAAACCGTTTTTGCAAAAGGCGTTGCAAAAGGGCTTGGAATAGAAGATGAAATAACGAGTCCGACTTACGCTTATATGAACGACTACGGCGGCAAGCTGTATCATTACGACTGTTACAGACTTTCTTCGGGAGAAGACGCCGAAGCGCTCGGCTTAACCGATTATTTTTATGGCGACGGAATATGTTTGATAGAATGGAGCGAAAACATATCCGAAGTTTTACCCAAAGACTGTAAAGTCGTTAAAATAGAAAAGACCGAAGAAAATAAGAGGAAAATTATTTTATGAAATTTTTAGCGATAGATACGAGCGGAAGCCATTTAACGGTAATAGCAAACGGTGAAAAATTATCGGTAAAATATATTGAGGACTGTCGTCTTTCGCACTCGGTCGTTTTGATGGATGAGATCGAAAAAGCATTAAGCGAGGCTGAAATGACGTTAAAGGACGCAGAAGTGCTTGCGTGCTGCGTCGGGCCGGGTTCTTTTACGGGAATAAGGATAGGTATATCGACTATTAAGGCATTTGCTTACGCCGAAAATAAAAAAGTTTTGCCGGTAACCTCTTTCGAGGTCTTGGCGTATAATAAAAGTAGTGAAAAAGATAAGCTCACGCTGATAGACGCTCGCCACGATAATTTTTACGCTTGCGGCTTTTCAAAGCAAAACGAAGTGATTTTAGATCCGTTTTTTGCTCCGATATCCGAAATAGAGAAGATTTGCGGCAATTACGATATTATATCCGATATAAAAATCGATAACGGCTTATTCGTTGAAGATAAATCAGAAGGGTTTTTAAGGGCAGTACAGGCGAAACTTAACTCGGCAACAGACGACAGAGAGAGCCTTATTCCGCTCTACGTAAAAAAGAGTCAGGCGGAGGAAGAATTATGATAATTCGCCGCTGGGAATATCGGGATAATAAGCAAATAGAAGTTATGGAAGAAAAATATTTTCCCGATCCGTGGAATTTCAGAATGTTGACCGAGTCGTTTTTAAACGAAAATTTTGTCGGCTACGTATTAGACGACGGAGGCGAAGTCAAGGGATATATCGGCGCCACGGTATGTTTAAACGAAGCGGAGATAATTCTTATTGCCGTAGCCGAAGACGTAAGGCGGCAGGGATATGCTACTGAACTTTTAAGCGAAATGGAGAAATATTTCTGCGGTTGCGGCGTCGAGAGAGTACTGCTCGAAGTAAGAAGGAGTAATTTCGGCGCGCAGAAGTGTTACGTTAAATTCGGATTTTCGGTTTTAAGTATCAGACAGGGCTACTATTCGGGGGGAGAAGATGCGCTTATTATGGAGAAAAAATTATAGAAACATTAAACGGGCTTAGCGCCACAGTCAAAGGGAGCGGAAAGACCGTTTTATTTTTACACGGTTATCTGTCCTCTAAAGAAAGTTTTGCATATCAAATCGAATTTTTCTCTAAATTCTTTAAAGTCGTTGCGATAGATATGACCGGGTTCGGAAAAAGTTCTGATATGAAAACTCCCTACAATCTAAACGATTATGCGAATGAAGTGAGGGAAGTTATCGACGAACTCAAATCTGACAAAATAGACGTCGTCGCCCACTCGTTCGGGGCGAGGGTACTCGTAAAATTATTACAGACCGATAAACGGATAGATAAAATAGTTTTGACGGGTGCGGCAGGGTTAAAACCGAGAAGAAGTTTAAAATACTATTTCAAGCGTACCGCTTTTAAAGTTCTATCCGTGTTTTTTCAGAAAGACAGACTTAAACGGTTTTATTCTTCCGATTACAATGCGCTATCGCCCGTAATGCAAGAGAGTTTCAAACTTATCGTAAACGAACATTTAGACGAAGAATATAAAAAAATTAAAAATAAAACGCTGATAATTTTCGGCAAAAAAGATAAAGAAACGCCACTCTATATGGCAAAACGAATGAGGAAATACGTCAAAGGAAGTAAACTTATCGTTTTGAATAAAGAGGGGCATTTTTGTTTTTCCGAGAATCCCGCTGCGTTTAATTCTGCTGTCTTTTCCTTTTTAATGGAGAAATAAATAATGCTTATTTTATTTGCGGTTATAGGTTACGGCATTTACGCTTATGCGTTATATTTTGACGCTGTATCTGCGTTTCAGCAACTCGGATATAAGCGCAAAAAGTGGTTAGAATGGCTGAAAATACACAGAGAGAAACTTTTAATCAGAAGCGTAATAGCAATTTTGCCATTTATATTTCTATCGATAGAGAAAGAGATATTCAGATTTGACGATAAAGGTTATCTCGTCTTTATCTATTTGATTATAATTATATGCTTATATGTCCATTTATCGACGTTTAAAATAAAAGTCAAGGCGAAATTTACTAAAAGGCTTATAAGAGAATCTGCGCTTGCGCTTGTACTTTTTACAATTTCAGGGTGTCTGACCGATTATGTTTTACGCTTAATACTAAATAATTCGGCTTGTTATTCTTACCTTTACATATTTATTTTCCCCGCATTTTTAGTATTATCCGATATTATATTTTCGCCTTATGAAAAGTGGTTGTATAGCCATTATATAGGTAGATGCAAGAAGAAATTATGTTCGGATAGCAACCTCATAAAGATAGGGGTAACGGGCAGTTTCGGCAAGACGTCCGTAAAAGAATTTTTGGCGGAAATGCTGAAATACGATTATAAGGTTTACGCTACGCCGAAGTCGTATAATACACCTCTCGGGATATGTCTATCCGTAAAAGATATGCCTGAAAATTGCGAAGTATTTATTGCGGAAATGGGTGCAAAAAGACTTGGCGACGTGAAAGAACTTGCGGATATAGTACAGCCGCAAATGGGTATAATCACGGCAATAGGAAGTCAGCATCTTGAAACTTTCGGCTCGCTTGAAAATGTAAAAAATGCGAAATACGAACTTATAGAGGGGCTTCAAGGTGACGGAGTTGCGATATTCTCCATAGAAACTCCTGAAATTAAAGAACTTTACGACAGAACAAAATGCAGAAAGATTTCTGTCGGGATAAATAAAGGCGACGTGCATTGCAAAGATATTTCTATAAATGGCGGCAATACGGAATTTTTTTTGGTAATTAACGGGAAAAATTACGCCGCTTCCACGAGACTTATCGGAAAGCATAATTTATTAAACATTGCTCTCGCCGCTGCCGCCGCTTCAGAACTTGGAGTAAGCGGAGACAGGATTGTCTCCGCAGTACGAAGATTAAAACCGCCTAAACACCGCTTGGAAGTGATCGAAACGAGTTCGGGCGTAACGGTCATTGACGACGGTTATAACGCAAATCCGGAGGGGATAAGAAGCGCCGCAGAGGCAATCAAAAGTTTTTCCGGTAAAAAATTTGCGGTCGTTGCCGGGCTTGTAGAATGTGGGGAGTATGCGGAAAAATTAAACGCCGAGGCAGGAGAGTGTTTAGGTATGGCTGTCGATATGTTGATTGCGGTAGGCGTTAATTCGGATTACATTTTAAGCGGAGCGAACAAAACCGATTGCGAAACCGTTGCGGTTAAAAATTTAGACGATGCAAAAAGTATACTTAAAAGTAAAGTTATGCGTGGTGACGTGGTAATATTTATCAACGATTTGCCGGACATTTATGAAAGCAATTAAAAGGAGGTTATATGAAAAACGTATTAGTATTTTACGGTGGGGTAAGTTGTGAACACGACATATCCGTAATAACGGGCGTTATGGCGTTAAACGCTCTTAAAGGAACTAAGTATAATCCTATACCCATATACATAACAAAAGACGGAGAGTGGTATAGCGGAGATAAACTCTTTGACATATCGTTTTATAACAATTTCGATAAGAAACGGCTACAAAGAGTAACTTTACTGCCGCAAAGTGCCGTTTTATACTCGGTAAAGAACAATAAATTAAAAGAGATAGCGGCAATCGACGCAGGACTCAATTGCATGCACGGATTAAACGGCGAAGACGGTTCTCTCGCAGGCTTACTGCAACTATCAAACGTACCGTTTGCCGCTCCGCCTATGTTTGCTTCGTCTGCAAGTATGGATAAATATTATACGAAAATCGTATTGGCAGGGCTGGACGTTGCGTTCTTGCCTTACGTAAGAATTTGTCGTCAAACGTATGAAAAAAGCAGGGAATTTGCGCTGAAATTCGTAAGAGAGAGAATAGGTTATCCCGTTATCGTAAAGCCTGCAAATTTAGGCAGCAGTATAGGTATAACGAAAGTCGACAAAGAGGACGAGTTACTTTCTGCTCTCGACTATGCGTTCAGATACGACGGCAAAGTAATAGTTGAAAAAGCATTGGAAGATTTCAGAGAGATAAATTGCGCTTGCTATAAAT
>CAJOMT010000028.1 GCA_905235815.1 uncultured Clostridia bacterium | reverse complement strand
ATGAGCCAAGACGAGAGGGTATTTGATATTTTAATCAGGGAATTTTTAGATCATAAATCGGAAATTTCTCTGTATACTTCTTATCTCGTCAAATACGGCGATGAGCGTGCCTTGCCTTATCTTGAAAAAGCAATAAGAGAGGACGGCGTAGATTACGCAGATTTTAAGGAACTCAAACTCGCTATCGAAAGTTTCGGTGGAGAGTGCGATATAAGTCCCGACTTCTCGTCGGACGAAATCTATAAAAAAATTAAAAATAATTGATATAAGGGTAATTTTGCGGATATTTTTCTCGTATTATTTAATATGAAAAAAATATCCGCTTATATATCCGGTGCCTCGGCTATAATAGGAAGTATTATAGGCGCAGGTTTTATAACGGGTCGCGAGATAGCGACCTTTTTTTGCATTGATTTATCCGTTTCGGGTATATATCTTTGCTTGATAATGTTTTTTATATGCTTTTATCTGATTATGTCTTATAGCGGCAACGGGAAAGTTTATAATATCATAAAAAAGGCGGTCGCAGTGTCAAATATAGTGATAGCTTCTTGTATGTTAGGTGCGGTCGAAAATATTTTTCATTCATTTTTACGTCAGACAGAATTTGTTAAAATATTAAAGATAATTACTATGATTTTTGCGTTTTTTATATGTTGCAAAGGTATAGGCGGAATAAGCAAGATAAGCGCAGCGTTAATTCCTGTCGCACTTATCTTGCTTACCGTTATACTGGTCAAAAAAACTCAGTTTTCAAATTATAGAATAAATATTTCTCCAAGTACCGGAAGCGGTATAATTATGCCGCCTTTGTACGTTGGAATGAACGTGTTTATGTCTTTCAGCGTTATTAAAGACGCATGCGTATCAAAAACTAAAAAGTCTGTTTGTATTATTTCCGCAATTTCCGCCTTGACTTTAATATTTTTCGTCGCTTTAATATCGTATATAATCAAAAGTAACGGTCTTGATTCGTTCGATATGCCGCTTTTGTATTTTCTTAGGTCCGATTTAAAAGCCTACGTTTTAATGGAAATAATCTGTTTTATCGGTATTTTTTCCACTTTGATATGCGCTTTGTATTCCGCTTTTACTTTGACGTCGGGTAAATATGCTTTGCCGGAAAAGATAATATTAGCATTGCTTGCATATTCTCTTTCGAATATCGGGTTTGCAAATATCGTCAATAACCTTTATCCCGTTTTCGGAGTGCTGGGGTTTATCGTTTGCGTAATTATTTTTTTACAAGAATTTTTTCAAGCAAGGCGACCAAAGCGTACATTACGCCCGCTAAAATGCATAAAATAACCGTACTAGCCATTACGAGATCGAGTTTAAATACTTGCCCGCCATAGACGATAAGATAGCCGATCCCTTCTTTTGACGACAGATATTCGCCCATTATCGAGCCTATCCAAGCCATTCCGACGTTTATTTTCAAACACGATATAAAAGTCGGAATAGATGAGGGCAGAACCAGTCTTACCAAAATCTGAAATTTGTTTGCCCCCATGCTTTTGAGGAGCATTATTTTATTTTCGTCGCATGCCATAAACCCGTTCAGCATCGTTATAATCGTTATTATTACGGTAACTAAAAACGTCATAAAAATAATGGATTTCGTACCGCTGCCAAACCATACGATGATAATGGGCCCGAGCGCAATTTTCGGTAAACTGTTTAAAACTATGATATACGGCTCGGATATCTTTCTGAAAGTTTCCGACCACCACATCATAAGGGCAAATACCGTGCCGACGGCTGTTGCAATCAAAAAGCCCATTATAGTTTCGTATAGCGTAGTTCGGATATGAGTGTAGAGCGTGCCGCTCTTTATTAAGTCAGCCGTAGTTTTTATTATTCTCGACGGGCTGCTCATTAAAAAACTGTCTATAACTTCCAAATCGGCGAGAATTTCCCATAATGCAAAAAATACTACGATTACCATTATTCTCGCAATGGTTATAAAAACTTTGTTTTTCTTTTTTCCTTTTAAGTATTCAAGGTGTTCTCTCGAAATATTTTCATTGGTTTTCATTGCTCAATTCCCTCCAGATATGCTCGAACCATTTACCGAACTCAGGGCCCTCTCTTCTTTTAAGCGGCGAGAGAGATTTATCCGTATCGAGTATATGCATATTAACTACTTTTGAAGGTCTTTTACCGAGTACGACTATTCTGTCCGCCATAGCGATAGCCTCGGATATATCGTGGGTTACCAATACGGCGGTTTTGTTTTCGTTTTTGATAATCGAATATACGTCGTCGCAAACCGATAGTCTGGTCTGATAATCGAGTGCCGAAAACGGTTCGTCCAAAAGTAAGAGTTCGGGTGAGCAAGCGAGGGTTCTGATAAGAGCCGCTCGCTGTCTCATTCCTCCGGATAGTTGGTCGGGATATGAATTACGGAAATCCCATAGCCCGTATTTTTTCAGCAATTCTTCTACGTTTTTTCTTTTTATCGGTTCTTTATCCCGCTTTATAACGAGTGGCAAAACGGCGTTTTTTTCTATTGTGCGCCATGGGAACAGTTCGTCTCTTTGCAGCATATAACCGATTGAATTGTCGGGTTTGGTAAGTTCTTTGCCGTTAAAGATAACTTTTCCGCTACTCGCTTTTAACAGTCCTGCAATTATTGACAGAACGCTCGTTTTACCGCAGCCGGAGGGTCCGATAATTGCAATAAATTCGCCTTTTTCAACGTTGAAAGATATGTTTTCGAGAGCATGTATTTCACCTTGCGACGTATGATAGGATAAACCTATTCCGTCGAGTTTCAATATTTCATTCATCTTTTGCGTCTCCCTTTTTACCGCTTTGTAAGTGTTAAAATCGTAAATTTAATTTTTACGGTAAAATTTATTATCCGTAAATTTCTTTATATAGTTTTTCCGCTATCGTATTGTCGGTTATCGCCGACATATTTACTCTTTTTGTCAGTTCTCCCGCATTTTCCATTACGTCTTGTAAATTGTTAAACGCATATTCAGTCATAGCCATATTCGTAGTCCAAGCGTCGATTTTGTGGTAACTTTCGAGTGCGGTCGAAATTGAGGAGAGGGAAGTCGAGGGGAATTGTCCTACCAAAGTTTTTGCTATCGCATCGTAATCGGTAGTTTCGCCGAGGTACTTGATAGCCCTGTATATAGCTCTCATAAAAGCCGTAACGGTATCTTCGTTTTTCTCGATATAACTCGACAAAGCGGTAAATGCGGTGTACGGTATTTCGCCGCTTTCTTCGCCGACGCTCGCCACTATATAGCCCTTTCCGGCAAGTTGGTATTCGCTTGCGGTAGGTTCGAACAGAGTAGTATAATCTCCGATTCCGGCTTCAAAAGACGGGCCCATCAAATTGAACGCAATTTCGTTATTTAAAGTTACGTTCTGTCCGTTAAACAGTCCGTGTTTGTTTACTACGTATTCGAAAGTCATTGCGGGTACTCCTCCCGTTCTTCCGGCTATTATCGTCTTATTTTCAAGATCTTCCCACTTGAAATTCGGCTCGTTATACCTCGAAACGAGGAATGAACCGTCTCGCTTTGTAAGTTGACCAAACACCTTAGGACAGTCCTTTTTGCCTTCCAGATAGACGTAAACAGTCGCTTCGACTCCCATAAGACCTATATCGGCGTTGCCGGATAAAAGAGCAGTCATAACGTTGTCCGCTCCGCCGCCGTTTGTCAGTTCTATTTGTAAGCCTTCATCTTTGAAAAATCCGTTTTCTATGGCTATGTAGAGTGGCGCATAAAAAATGGAATGAGTTACTTCGTTTAGTCTGACGGTTTTAAGTCCGTCTTTGTCTTGATTTCCGCATGCGGTGAAAGAAACCAGCGAAATACAGAAAATCAATATCGCTGTAATAAATTTTTTCATAATAATCTCCTAAAATTTATTGATATTATATCGTATGACTGTTGCGTTTTATTTGACAATATTTTCAATTTATAATATAATAAATTATAAAATTATAAGTTTTTTATATGCGGAGAAAGATTATGGAAATGTCGAAAACGTATTGTCCCCAGGAATTTGAGGCGAGAATTTATAAATATTGGGAAGAAAGCGGGTATTTTAAAGCGACTCCGAACAAGGATAAACTTCCGTTTACAATAGTAATGCCGCCACCGAATATTACGGGGAAACTTCATATCGGCCATGCGCTGGACGAATCTATTCAAGACAGTATCATCAGATTCAAGAGAATGCAAGGCTACGAAGCGCTTTGGGTTCCCGGTACAGATCATGCTTCGATTGCGACGGAAGTCAAAATCGTCGAAAAGCTGCGAGAAGAAGGACTTACGAAAGAAGGAATCGGCAGAGAAGAGTTTTTAAAGCGAGCATGGAAATGGAAAGATGATTACGGCGGAAGAATAGTCGAACAGTTAAAGAAATTAGGCTCGTCCTGCGACTGGTCGAGGTTGACCTTTACTATGGACGACAAATGCTCGAAAGCCGTAAAAGAAGTTTTCGTAAACCTCTATAACAAGGGATTGATATATCAAGGCAAGAGAATAATAAACTGGTGTCCGAGTTGCCGTACCGCACTTTCGGACGCAGAGGTAGAATATTCCGAGGAGCCGTCGTCTTTTTGGTATTTGAGATATTATATTAAGGGTAGCGACAAATATCTTACCGTTGCCACGACCAGACCGGAAACTTTATTCGGCGATACCGCCGTTGCGGTAAATCCGAAGGACAAGCGTTATACCGATTTTGTCGGTAAAACTTTGGTGTTGCCGGTAGTTGGCAGAGAAATACCTGTTATTGCCGACGATTACGTAGATATGAAATTCGGAACGGGCGCAGTAAAGATAACTCCGGCGCACGATCCGAACGACTTCGAGGTCGGACTTCGCCATAATTTAGAGCCGATACGTGTAATGGACGACGGCGGAATAATGAACGAAAACGCCGGTAAATATGCCGGTATGGACAGATACGAGTGCAGAAAGGCTGTCGTTGAAGAATTAAAAAATAGCGGTAATATCGAAAAAATCGAGCCTCACGTTCATAACGTAGGGCATTGTTACCGTTGCCATAATACGGTAGAACCGATAATTTCCAAACAATGGTTCGTAAAGATGGAAAGCCTTGCGAAGCCGGCAATTTCCGCAGTAAAGAGAAAGAGCATTAAATTTACGCCGGCACGTTTTTCAAAGGTGTATTACAACTGGATGGAAAATATCAAAGATTGGTGTATTTCACGTCAACTTTGGTGGGGACACAGAATACCGGCGTATTATTGCGCAGACTGCGGCGAGACGGTTGTGGCAAAAGAAGAGCCGACAGTATGCCCGAAATGCGGCGGCACGAAGTTTACTCAAGACGAAAACGTTCTGGATACTTGGTTCAGTTCCGCACTTTGGCCGTTTTCCACGCTCGGATATCCGGAAGATACCGAAGATTTGAAATATTTTTATCCTACCGACGTACTCGTAACCGGTTACGACATAATTTTCTTCTGGGTTGCGAGAATGATTTTCAGCGGCTTGGAGCATACGGACAGAATTCCGTTTAAAGACGTACTTTTCCACGGAATAGTAAGGGATTCTCAAGGTAGAAAAATGAGTAAATCCTTGGGTAACGGAATAGATCCGATAGAAATAATAGATGAGTACGGCGCAGATACTTTGAGATATTGCCTTTTAAACGGCATATCAGCGGGAAACGATATAAGGTTTTCTACCGATAAATTAGAGGGTTGCAGGAATTATATCAACAAAATCTGGAATGCGTCGAGATTCGTCCTTTTAAATGCAGAGGGCAAGAATATCAAGGCAAACCTTTCGGAATGCAAATTGACGTCTGTCGATAAATGGATAATTTCCAAATTGAATTCCGTAATTCGTGAAGTTACCGTAAATATGGAAAAATACGAAATAGGGCTTGCTTGCGCCGCTCTGCAAGACTTCGTGTGGTCGGATTTCTGCGATTGGTATATAGAATTTTCAAAGCCGACGCTCTACGGCGACGACGAGAAGAAAAAGACCGATACCGCCAGCGTTCTTTGCTACGTTTTGAAGAATATTCTGAAACTTTTGCACCCGTTTATACCTTTTGTTACCGAAGAAATTTATTCGCATATACCGACAGTAGACGACAGCATAATGGTTTCCGAATTCCCGAAATACGATTCTCATCTCACGTATAAAAAGGATAAACTAGCCACCGAAAAGATAATGGAGATTATCAAGTCTATAAGAAATATCAGGGCAGAAACCGGAGCGGCGGCGTCGGCAAAAGTGGATATGTTCGTCGTTACGGAAGATAAAAAGGCGATAAATCAAGGCAGCATCTATATTCGCAAACTCGCAAACGTAAACGAGATAAAATTCGTAAATTCCAAAGAAGAAATAGGCGAAAAGACGGTTTCTTCCATTTTAGAGGGCGTTGAAATTTATATACCGCTCGGCGAACTCGTTGATTTTGAAAAGGAGAAAGAGAGACTTAAAGCGGAACTCGTTAAGACCGAAAACGAAATACAAAGAGCCGAGAGTAAACTTTCAAACAGCGGGTTTATAGAGAAAGCCCCGAAAGCGCTTATAGAGGGCGAGAAAGCCAAACTTGCCAAGTATAACGAGATAAGAAGCAAGATTTTGGAAAGTTTAAGTAATATGCAATAATAGAAAACCGTTTTCGGCATTTAATGCGCAAAAACGGCAAAATTCTCGTTAAAATCAAATTAAAATTACTTTAATATATTATTCGGATATCGAAATTCGAATTGACGGAGCAAATTTTGAAAAATAAGAATTCATTAAAAGTCCGATTTTTGGGAGGCGTCGGCGAGATCGGTAAGAATATGACCGCCTTAGAATACGGCAAGGACATTATTATTATCGATGCCGGTTTGACGTTCCCGAGTACGGAAATGCCCGGAATAGATTTACTTATTCCGGACATAAGCTATTTAATACAAAATAAAGAGAAAATAAGAGGAATAGTTTTAACCCACGGCCACGAGGATCACATAGGCGCCCTTGCATATATTTTGCAAGATATCAACGTTCCCGTATACGGCACGAAACTTACGCTTATGCTTGCCGAGCATAAGTTAAAAGAACAGAGAGTTTTAAACTATTCGTTAAACTGCGTAAATCCTACGGGCGTCGTGAAACTCGGTTGTTTCAGCGTAGAATTTATTCACGTAAACCATTCGATACCGGGCAGTTGCGCACTGGCGATAACCACTCCGGTAGGTATAGTGTACCATTCGGGAGATTTTAAAATAGATCTTACGCCTATAAACGGACAGATGATAGATATTCCGAGAATATCTGCAATAGGCAAAAAAGGCGTTACTTTGCTTCTTTGCGAATCCACAAACGTCGAGCAAGAAGGGTATACGATGAGCGAACACGTCGTCGGAGAAACGCTTGACAGACTCTTTGCCGAAAACGTAAAGAGGCGAATTATTGTGGCGACCTTTGCCACTAACGTTCACAGACTTCAGCAAATAATAGATTTAGCGGCGAAACATAAGCGTAAAATTGCATTTTCGGGCAGAAGTATGTTAAACGTCGTCGACGCCGCAAGCAAAGTTGGCGAAATCAAAATTCCCGATGATTTGATAGTTGATATCGGTAAAATCAAAAACATTGCCGATAAAGATTTGTGTATAGTCTCCACGGGCAGTCAGGGCGAACCTATGAGTGCGCTTACGAGAATGGCGGCAGGCGATTATAACCAAGTACAAGTTGGAAGTAACGATACGATAATTATTTCCGCATCGCCTATACCCGGTAACGAGAGGAGTATTTATCAAGTTATAAACAATTTGTATAAAAAAGGTGCGGAAGTAGTATATAAATCGATAACGAAAATTCACGTTTCCGGACACGCTTGTCAAGAAGAATTGAAGATTTTGCATACTCTTTTAAAGCCTAAATTCTTTATTCCGGTACACGGCGAATATCGCCACTTAAAAAAGCATTGCAACCTTGCTAAGTCTATCGGAATGAAAGATAGCAATATGCTTATTGCCGAAATCGGCGATACTATCGAAATTACGTCCAAGAGTATGAAACGCGGAGAAAAATTCCAGGCGGGCGCAAGGTACATTGACGGATTGTCCATAGACGACTCCGAAAGTATAGTTCGAGACAGAAAGCATCTTTCTGAAGACGGAATTATCGTTGCGGTGTGCTGTATTTCCGGATATAGCGGTGAAATAATGCAAGATCCGGACATAATAAATAAGGGTGCTATACTCAATGACAAACAGTTGCAAGAAATGAAAAATATAGTATGCACGACGATAAAAGGCTATGACGTCAAAGCGGTTGCCGATATGGGCGAAATTCAAGGTGCAATCAGAAAAAATTTAAGGAATTACGTCTTTAAAAAGACGAAGAAGAACCCGATGATTCTTCCCGTTATCACAGAATTATAATGAACGATTATATACTCGAACTGCTTAAAAATAACGTTTCGCTTACGATACCCGAGGAAATTTTGAAGTTGAGAGACGAAGACCGAAAGGTCGGCGTTCCGACAATTTTAACCGACGGCTTAAACGAGTTGATTTTGATAGCGTCCATTAAACAGCCCAAAAAAATTCTCGAACTCGGTACAGCCACGGGTTGTTCGGCAATAGCGCTACTTAACGCCTTGCCGGACGCCGAATTACATACCATCGAGAGCAGAGAAAATTCTTTTAATAAGGCGAAAGAAAATTTCGAGCGGTTCGGGTACTCAAAAAGGGTAAGACAATACCTCGGAGACGCAGAGGACGTAATAGATGATTTGCCTTGCGGATTTGATATGGTATTTCTCGACTGTAATAAGTCAAAATATAAGGATTTACTTGGAAAAATCAAGAAAATTATGAACAGCGGCGGAGTACTCTTTGCGGATAACGTATTGTTCAGAGGGTACGTTTCGGGAGAGGTCAAGCCGCCTCATAGGTTTAACACTATAAAAAACAATATGAGAACTTTTCTCGATATGATAACTTCGGATCCGGATTTCATAACGACCATATCCGATATTGGCGACGGGATAAGTATTTCTTATAAAAAATAATTACGAAGGATAGATTATGTTAAAACCGGAATTGCTCGCGCCTGCGGGTAATTTTTTAAAACTTAAGACGGCTATTTATTACGGCGCAGACGCAGTTTATATCGGCGGCAAGCAATTTTCTTTGAGGGCGCTATCGGATAATTTTACCGATGAAGAGATATTGAGCGCCGTTTTATATGCGCATGAGCGGAACGTAAAAGTGTACGTAACGGTAAATATTTTCGCTAAAAATCAAGATTTTGCCCAAGTTGCGGAATATTTCAGATTTTTGGAAAAGGCGAAAGTCGACGCAGTATTGATAACCGACGTAGGACTTATAGATTTGTGCAAGCAAGTAGCGCCGAATTTATGTATTCATCTTTCCACGCAGGC
Source organism: uncultured Clostridia bacterium (assembly GCA_905235815.1). Classification (GTDB taxonomy): domain Bacteria; phylum Bacillota; class Clostridia; order Christensenellales; family Borkfalkiaceae; genus UBA10281. The sequence continues at coordinate 9,711 of CAJOMT010000028.1, read as the reverse complement.
GAACACGCTAAATAAATACGCCGTAAAGTTTTGGGAAAAACAAGGAATAAGCAGAGTGGTTCTCGCTCGGGAAGTTTCCGTCGCTGAAATAAAGGAGATACACGAGTTTTGTCCGAATATGGAACTCGAAGCGTTCGTTCACGGCGCAATGTGTATATCTTATAGCGGCAGATGTTTGCTTTCCAATTATTTTAACGGCAGAGACGCAAATAGGGGAGAATGCGTTCAGGCTTGCAGGTGGAACTACGAACTCAAAGAGCGGTCAAAAGACGGAGATTTTTATCCCGTAGAAGAAGACGGTCGAGGGACGTATATTTTAAACAGTAAAGATTTGAATATGATAGATCATATTGCGGAACTAGCAGATTCAGGTGTAGTATCGTTTAAAATTGAGGGAAGAATGAAAAGCGAGTACTACTTGGCAACCGTCATAAACGCATACAGAAGGGCTATCGACGAATATTTAAAAATCGGCGATAAATACGCCGAAAATAAAATGTTTTACGAAGAATTATTAAAGACTAATCATAGGGCTTTTACCACGGCATACGCCTTTGGGGATAACGATTCGACAGTGAATTATGAAAATTCGCAGTCGGAGGGCAATGCGAAATTTTGCGCTCTCGTAACGGAGAGTAGCGACGGCAAAGGGTATTTCGTGGCGGAAATGCGAAACAGGTTTAAAAAGGGCGATACGCTTGAAATTTTATCGCCGAGCGAAAACTTTAATAAGCGTTTTGAAATAAGAAAGATGTGCGATTCAGACGGTAACGAAATCGAAGACGCCAAACTCGTACAGCAGAAATTGAAAATTTATTGCGACTATGAAATATACGAAGGCGATATATTGAGGAGCGTAAAATAATAGAAACGTGTTTTGGTTAAAGTCAAAAAAGAGTCGGGCTCAAACCCGACTCTGATTTTTTTATCAAAATAATTAGTTTTTATCTGCTTTTTCGGTGAAATAGTTTTTTAAAAACAGTTCGTCATCGTAATAATTGTTTTTTTCGTATCCGACCGTTCGCTCAAATTCGGACAAATTTAAGATTTTTGTTTTCTTACGCAAAATCGGTATATTTTCCGTTTCGTCATCTGCTTTAACGTAAATATTACATATATCGAAATCGTGAGTAAAAGTCATATTTTCTTTATAAATCAGTTCGATTAAAGTCCTTAAATAGTCGATATCCGACTTTTCGATTTTATGAGAAAAGGCGACTTTCGTTTTGTTTCTGTATTGAGGAAGTTGATGCAAAAAATCAGAGTAAACTGCGTTTGCAACCTTTTTTGTCAAGGTTAATCCGTACTGCTTTTTTATTACTGCCTCGGAGTAGTTGAGATAGTATCCGTCCGCTTCGTTTTTTCCGCATTTTATTCCGTATTTTTCTATTACAGAGTTTAAGGTATAGCCCTCGCTTTTAAGAAAACTGTTCAAAAGGTTTAATGACGCCGCCGCATCCTCGTCGGAGCGATGCGCTACAAATTCTCCGCCGTATTTTTCGCAAAGCGTTTTAAGCCCGATCGAGGTCTGGGTAGGGAATAGCAGTTTGTAAATAAACTGAATATCCAAAAATTCATACTCGATAATCGGTAGATCGAACTTTCTGCATGCGTCGTTGATATATTTTATATCGTTAACCATTGAAAAGCCCAAAACAAGTCTGCCGCTAAATAAATCCTTTATTTTTTCGTAACTTTCGGAAAATTTTTTCGCGCTTCTGAATTCTTTTTTAGTATACGCAAAAGAAACTCCCGTGCGCTTAAAATTTTTCTTGTCGCCGACAAAGAATTTTTTTGGAAGAGGATTGAATATTATATCCTCTTTTGTCAATATATTTAAATTTTCATCGCATATAGCATAACCGAAACTGCACAGACTTCCGTCGTCGGTTTGTCCCGTGCAACTTTCGGTATCGATTACCAGGTATTCCACTAAAATTTCCTTACAAGTCCAACTGCCGTGCCTAATATTTTAACGTCGTCGGGAATAATATCTTCCATAGTTTGATTTTCGGGGTGTAAAACTATCTTACCGTCTGAAATCAACAATCTTTTAACCGTTGCGTTGTCGCCTAAGAGAGCGACTACTATGTCGCCGTTATCGGCCGTATCTGTTTTTCTTACTATTATTTTATCGCCGTTATATATTCCGGCTTCTATCATACTTTCGCCCCTTACTCTTAACATAAAGAGTTCGTCTTTATCGCCGAACTCGGGCGGCAGGGGATAAAAGTCTTCGAGATTTTCGTATGCAAAAATCGGTGCGCCGGCAGTAACCGTGCCGATAAGAGGTACATATATGCTGTCAACGCCACGTTTGGATAAAATAGTTATTGAACGGCGTTTATTTTCGCCGCCTAACGCAATATCGCCCCTTTCTTGGAGTTTTTTCAAGTGGTACTGACAAGTTGCGGTGGATTTTATAGAAAGAGAAGAACATATCTCTCTAATCGACGGCGAATAGCCGTTTTCCGCTGTGAAATCCTTTAAAAAGGACAACATTTTATCGAGTTTTTTATCCGTTTGGTTTGACATATTTTACCTCAATTACATTATATCATTTTTTTGCAAAAAAAATCAAACGTTTGTTCTCATTTTGGTTGAAATTTTTTTTAAAAAGGGATATAATTTAATCATGGAAAACAAATCAAAAGAAAGTTGTGTATTATACGATAGGGAATGTATAAATTGCGGCGAGTGCGAGATGTGCGATTTGGACCCGCTTAAAATTTGCGACAACTGCTATAGATATGAAAGATTATGCCGCAATTAAAATTGATTCGATTTCGGATAAAGATAATTGAATATCGTTGCAATATTTTTCTGAATATAGTATAATAAATTTATCGTTTTAATCGGAGAATATTTTGAGCGCTGTTATCAGTAGGATAATTTCATATTTGGCGAACTTTTTAGCGGTGCTTATCGTGATTCCGTGTCACGAGTTTGCACACGCTTTTGCTGCCGTGAAAAACGGCGATATGACTCCAAAGTATGCGGGCAGATACACCCTTAATCCTTTTGCACATTTTGACCTTTTAGGGCTTGCAATGATGATTTTGGTGCGCTTCGGCTGGGCGAAACCCGTTCCCGTCAATCCGAATAATTTCCGCAACTATAAAAAAGGTTGCATTGAAGTTTCGATTGCGGGAGTTATCGCAAATCTTATTCTGGCATTTTTGTTTTGCCCGTTAGCAATGCTTTCAGTCAGAGTGTTTAATACCGGTTTGCCGGATACAATGAAACGCTTTTTATACTATTTGCCACAGAGTTTGTTTTATCTTAACGTCGGCTTATTCGTATTTAATCTCTTGCCGCTCTATCCTTTGGACGGTTTCAGACTTTACGATGCGTTGACGACTCATCACGGAAAGTTTTATTTCTTTTTAAAACGATACAGTTTATACATTTTATTGGGAATTTTATTGCTGGGCTATGTGGCGAGTTATATTTCTGCGCCGTGGCTCGATATTATAGGGCTTGCAAGAAATTTAGTAGCAATGCCAATTGAAAAATTTTGGAGTCTGTTTATATGAGTATCGAAAACGAAGTTTCAAAATTTGAATCTGTAGTAGATTACACTACGAAATTGTCCGTTTTCGAAGGACCGCTCGACTTGTTGCTGTATTTGGTAAATAAAGCGGAAATAGAAATAAGGGATATTTTCGTATCAGAAGTTACCGAGCAATTCCTCGATTACATAAACCACGCCGACGATCTCGATATAGAAAAGGAAAGCGAGTATTTAAGTATGGCGGCGACTTTACTCGAAATAAAATCAAAGGCGCTTTTGCCTGCGCCCGAGATTGAATTTGACGAAGAATTTGTCGATCCCGAGCAAGAGTTATATCAAAAACTCGAAGAATACAAACTCTTTAAAGAGGCGAGCGAAAAACTCAAAGAAATAGAAACGACGGATAGATTTTATAAGGAACCGGACGATAGCGCCGGAGACGTAAGGATTGTCTATAAGGATTTTAACTTCGATGGTTTAATTAAGGCGTTTACGGACCTTTTGGCGAGATCTGATCTCGAAAGACGTATAAAAACAGAGCATAAGGAGATTCCCAAAGAAGTATTTACCGTTGCGGATAAGGTAAATTATATACGAGACACTATGCTTGAACGGGAAAGTTGCAGTTTCTTTGAATTGTTCGGAGAGTATGCCACAAAAACCGAAATAATAACTACTTTTCAAGCATTATTGGAACTTTTGAAATTACAATATCTTACGGTCGAGCAGACGGGCATTTACGGAGATATTATTTTAACGATAAGAGAAGACAGGAGTGAAGAAATTGGAGACCTTAGCGAATATAATTGAATCAATATTATTTGTTTCGGGCAAAGAAGTCAGCGTAAAAGATATTTCCGAGAAACTCGAAATAACCGATAAAGAAGTCTTGAATGCCGCAAAAGAATTGCAGGCAAAATATAATGAGGAGAGCGGCATACAACTGCTTATTTTCAATAAGAAATTGCAGTTTTGCTCGAACCCGAAATACGCTGAAAGCGTAGCGACTGTCTTAAACCCGATAAAAGAAAGGGAACTCTCAAAGAGTATGTTGGAGGTTGCGGCAATAGTGGCGTATAAGCAGCCGGTTACGAGAATAGATTTAGAGGAACTAAGAGGTTGTAACAGCGAATACGCAATACAAAATCTACTTAAACTCGGAGTAATAGAAGTCGTAGGAAGAAAGGACGCCGTCGGAAAACCCGTATTATTCGGCACTACCGACAATTTTTTAAAGAGATTTCAGATATCTTCGTTAGATGAACTTCCCGATTACGACGAATTGATGGAAAAGATCAATTTAATCCACGGAGGCGACGACAATTACTTGTTTAAAAAAGACGAGTACATCGCCGAAGATGATGAGGATTTCGGTGGGGAAATAAACGATTCGGATAGTTTAACGGAAAATAATGAGCAAAAAGAAGAAACTACTGAAAGCGAAGAAGATTTGAAACCTATCGATGAAGAAGAAATTCCGGACTTTTTAAAAGATGAAGACGTTGAAGTCATTGCTTAAAAATTATAATACGATTATTATTTTGGGGACGAGTGCATAAGGCTACTGTCCCTTTAATATTGTCTCGACAATTTTCGACAAAGGAGAACACAATGAAAAATGCAGTTATTTTTACCGATTCGGCAGAAGTAAAATCTTACGTTTCGGAATTGGAAAACTACGGGATTGCCCCAAATGCGCAAGTTTATGAATCGCTCGAATCGTTTAAAACAGCGATAGGAATTTTATCGCCGGACGTAATAATTGCCGACGATGCAAAAATCAAAATTGACGAATTTGCCTCAATTATAATTAAATGTTCGTGGCGTGTATTTAAGATGGGGACAATGGAAATAGCGTCAAAAAATCATAATAAATTTAAATTTTACGTATCATACTGCGGCGAGGCAGATAAAATATTTGATGAAAGAATATTTTACAAAGAGATCGACGAGGCGGCCTTAACGGATTTTTTTATTGAAAAATATAGGAAGTTGTCAAATGGCATAATCGTGAGTGCAATTAAAGATTTCTTTGTTAAAATCGGAATTTATTCCAATTTACTCGGTTATGACTACTTATTGGAGGCGGTATCGATGTCCTATAACAATAAGAAGTTGATAAATTCTGTAACCACAGAATTATATCCGATGCTTGCCGAAAAATTTAATACAAATTATAGAAATATCGAGCGCAATATGCGCAACGCAATAGAAATCAGTTGCAACAGGGGCAAATTTTATGAAATAGCAAATTCCGTAGGCGGAAATTTCGACGTTTACGAAAAGCCTTCCAATAGTGAATTTATAGCATTTTTGGTTGATAGAATTTCAATTATGAAATAATAAGTTTTTTTGAATAATATAATAAGTTTTTGCAAATACTCCGGATATGAAATACGCTTTTATTTCGCTGGGAGTATTTTTATTTGTCGTCCCGATTTCTGTCAAGGCGAGGTTGTTTTTAAGCGTTTCGGATAAGAAAATATATTACAGCGTATTTTTATATAACGTGTTCAGACTGAATTCAGGGTACGTTTCATTCAGAAAGAAATATTTAGTAATAAATTATTCGGATAAAAAAGCGCTTGCAATTTCTTATAAATCAATGCTGAAACCTCAACTTTTAAATCCCGACTTAAAGAGATTTGAACTGTTACAGATAAAAAATATCTTCATATTGGGCGGAACAGAATTAAAAGACGTATTTATTTCCGCAGCGATCAGTTCGCTAAACGCAGGCATTTATGCAGCTTTGAGAGAAAATAAACCATATCTCGATTATCGTAGCGACGTCTATTTATCAAACGATGACAGATACGGTTTATTAAACGAATCGGAAATAGCGTTTAACTTACTGATTTTAACGGAAATGCTTTTACAAAAATTGATAGGGAGTGTGATCGAATTATGCAAAAAGACAATTCAGAAAATAAAATCAAAGATATGATGACGGCGGCAATTAAAGACCTTAATTCGCTTGTAGACGTAAATACTATAATCGGAAAGCCGTTTACTACCGAGGAAGGAAATATGATAATACCGATATCGAAGGTTACTATGGGCTTTTTAACAGGCGGAGGAGAATACGGAGAAGTTAAAACTTATAAGGAAACAGGTTTGCCGTTTGCAGGCGGAAGCGGAGCGGTCATATCATTAAAACCTGCGGGCTTTTTAATCGATAACGGCAACGGCGTTAAACTTGTAAACGTTGCAAGCGACGTGTATGATAGGGTATTCGAGACGGCGGAAGAATTCGTAAAAGGTTTAAAAAATGAAGATTAAATATGTAATTTTGGCGATTTTTACATTTTTCTCCGCAACCTTTGTTTTTGCTGAAAACGATAATGCAGAGGCATATACTTTATCCGGCGCCGAGGCGGTAATGGAGAGGGATTCTTTGCGAGTATTGCACGGCTATAATATGGACGAAAAAATGCCTATGGCAAGCACGACAAAAATTCTTACCGCAATTACCGTTATTGAAAACTATGATTTGTCAAAAGAAATAACCGTTCCCAAAGAAACCGTAGGAGTCGAAGGCAGTAGCGTCTATTTAAAGGCGGGGGACAGGTATACCGTGAATGATTTGCTATACGGGTTAATGTTGAGATCCGGAAATGATTGTGCGGAAACTTTGGCTGTTACATTGTCCGGCAGTAAGGAAAATTTTGTCGCAAAAATGAATGAATTTGCCGCCTATTGCGGCGCAGAAAATTCGAATTTTACCAATCCGCACGGTTTGCCCGACGAAAATCATTATACTACGGCTCGCGACTTATGCAAAATTGCTTGCAAGGCAATGCAAAATTCAAAATTCAAGGAAATAGTTTCTTCTAAAAGTTATACGGCAACAGAACTAAATTCCGGAACGAAAACTTTGTGGGTAAATAAGAATAAATTATTGCGGTCTTACGACGGTGCGACGGGAATAAAGACGGGATTTACGGTCAAGGCGGGCAGATGTCTCGTTTCGTCTGCGGAAAGAAACGGAATGGAAGTCGTGTGCGTTGTATTAAACAGTCCGCAAATGTTCGAAAGATCCACAGAATTACTCGACGCAGCATATAATAATTATAAACTGATAAAAGTTGTCGATAGCGAAAAGTTCGATTATACCGTATTTTCAGAGGATAAAACGTCGCTTGTTAATTTAAGAATAAAAGAAGATTTCTATTATCCGGTTAAAGAAGGCGAAAACGTCAGCGCAGAAATAGATATACCAAAGAATATAACTTTACCTGTAAATGATGACGAAGAAATCGGTTCGATTAAAATTTATTGCGAAAAACGCTTGATTTTTTCCGAAAAAATCTATACACTTATTATATAATAATATATAGGTAGATTTATGAGGATAAATAAATTTCTTGCTGAATGCGGAGTGGGTTCGAGAAGGGCTTGCGATAAACTGATTGAAGAAAAGCGCGTCAAAGTAAACGGTAAAATATGTAAACTCGGCGACGAAATAAACGAGTTTCAGGATAACGTAACGGTGGACGGAAAATCCGTCGGAAAGATCAAAAAATTCGAATATTATATAATGAACAAACCGAAGGGCTGCGTTTGTACCGTTAAAGACGACAAGGGGAGAAAGACCGTAATGGATTTTCTTCCGCCTATGTCCGCAAGGGTATTTCCGGTGGGGCGTTTGGATTACGACTCGGAAGGTCTTCTAATTTTGACGAACGACGGAGAACTCGCCAATAGGATAATGCACCCGAGCAATGAAGTTCCAAAGACTTATTTGGTAAGAGTTGAGGGATTTGTAGAAGACAAATTATTGGATAAGGTTCGGCTCGGCGTTGAAATAGACGGCAGACAAACTAAAAAATGCCATATTCGAGTTATGGCACGAAATAAAGATTTTACTAAATTACATATTACGATAACCGAAGGCAAGAACAGAGAAGTCAGGAAGATGTTCGAGGCGGTAGGTAAGCACGTGGATTTTTTAAAGAGGATAAAAATAGGCGAACTCACGGTAAGCGGTTTAAACCGCGGAGAAGTGCGGAAATTAAGCAAAGAAGAAATAGACTATTTAAAGAGAGTTTAACCGGTTTCGCCGTATTACGAAATTACGAAAGGAGACGGATTTATGACAAAACCTGATATAACCGATAATTTAAGCGACAGTTATAATCTGTTAAAAAAAGATTTAAAGGATAAATACGCAGAGAATATCTACGAAATAATAGACAATATAAAGACTGAAATTTTGAGCGAGGCGTCTAAGATTTTCGGAGAAGAATTGATTGAAAAAATCGATGAAGCAGAGAGTATAAAGGGAGACATAGATAAAATTAAGAAGGAATTTTACGCCGAGGAGCAGTATACTTCTTTGCAAAATAAACTCAAACAGCAAAAGGATAGCCTTTTAACCGCATCAGAAAGCGAGGCTGATAAAATTACGTCCGAAATGAAAGATACGCTCGACAAAGTTTCAACTTTAAACGTAACCTTAAAAAACAGATTGAAAGAAAAAAACGAAAAACTTGCGGAAATCAATGCGTATCTCGAGGGTGAATTTAACAAAAACAAAGACATTTTAGCAAAACTGAAAGAAGATATGTTTGAGAAGGTAAAAACCGATATTGTAAGTTGTTTAGACGAATTTAACGAGGAGTTGTCGCTCCTGAACGAAACGTTCGGAATAGAAGGAAAAGAACCCGAAATTCCGTTCGATGAAAACAGTATAAAGATGGAACTGCCGATTTTTTCATACGGTTCGCTCTTTTCTGACGGCGAGGACGGAGAGGAAAAGCAGTACATATTTTCCGAAAATACTAACACCACTAAAAACTGAAAACCGCTATGAGAATGAGAAGAAAAAGTCGCTTGGAGGAAAGAATTTCCGATTGCGACAGACACTTGATTTACGTGGAAACGTCTGATTTTTATCAAAAGAGCGAAGATGAAAAATTCCGCATAATTAGCTATGAAGAAATATTCGGCAATGACAATCCTGTTTGGCTCGATCTCGGTTGCGGTAAAGGCAACTTCGCAATCGATCTTGCGGAAAAATTGAAAGGCATAAACGTTATCGGAGTGGAAAAAATCAGCAACGTTCTTATCGAAGGACTTGAAAAAGTAAAAATCCTCGATCCGGATAACTGTATGTTTTTAAATTGCGGCGTTGAAAATTTGAAGTATTATATACCAAAACACTCGATAGAGAGAATATTTTTGAATTTTTCTTG
>CAJOMT010000027.1 GCA_905235815.1 uncultured Clostridia bacterium | reverse complement strand
TGCGGTTTTACCGAACTTTTCTTGCGAAAACTTCGGACGCTCTATTGAAAGCAATCATAAAAATGCCCTTGCAAGCAAGCATTTTTATATATGTTATTATACAAACTTTTGTGTGTGTAGTCAACACTTTATCGGTAAAAGGTTGACAAATTTGCGGTATAGTTATATAATATGAAAGTAATAAAATTTCAAAAGGAGTGCAGATTATGCCATTTGAGAATGTAGAAGAACTTAAAGGCGCTTCGCCGACAGTCCAATGGGCAATTTTAATTGTATGTATTTTAATAGCCATACTCGCGGTGGTATCTATCGTGGTATCTATTTGGTTATCGATAAAATACGTAGTTTACAACAAGCGTCAAAACAGCGCCAACATAACCGGCAGCGAGGCGGCGAGAAAGATACTCGACGATAACGGACTGCAACATATAAAAGTTTCGGTCGTCGGATCGCTGGCGTTCGGAAACAGTTATTCGCACTATTTTAAAAAGGTGCGTTTACGCCGCCGTACCAACAAAAAGGCGAGTATTACTTCGCTCGCTATGGGTGCCGAAAAGGCGTCTCTTGCGATAATGGACAAAGAAAACGACAAGGATATGAGGACGAGGGTTGCCCTTACTCCGATAATTTACTTAGGGCCGATTGCATTTATACCGCTTATTATTATCGGCGTTTTGCTCGACTTACTTATATTTAATACGCAAGGCGTTGTAACGCTTATATTTGCCGGTATCGGCTTACTGTTTTACGTACTCGCTTTCGTAATGTCGCTGATGGTTTTAAAAACCGAAGTAAAAGCGCAAAAAATGGCGTGTGAGATTTTGGCGAAAGAAAATCTCGCCACCTCGGAAGAAATCGATATGATGAAAGATTTGTTTAAGCTTTATAATATCGAATACGTAAACGATATGTTGATTGAACTTTTGGAACTCATATTGAAGATTTTGCAGATAGTAGCGAAAGCGCAATCGAGTTCATCGAGTAATAACAACTGAAAAATTTAAAAGCGAAAGTTGCCGCAAAAGCGGCAACTTTTTTTTTAAAATTTAAGTTATTTTTAGGTTGTGGGTTTATAATCGGATTATGCTAGCCAAGAATAATACGAACCTGCTCCAAGCGGCGTTAGGCTGTTTCGTATTATTCTCGGCTGGCATAGGAGGCTAAAATGAAAAAATTATCTGCAATTTTAATAAGTTTAATATTGACAATTTCACTTGTCGCATGCGGTGGCGGAAATTCTTCCGCATTCGTCAACCCCGGCGACAGTTTGGGCGGCGGCGGTACGGGTACCGCTACGAGCGAAGTGGACGTTTCCGCCGAGGAGTCCGTTACCGAGAGCGCAGGCAGCAGCGATTTGAGCGAATTGTCCGGCGATACGGATTCTTCGTCTGCGTCGGAAGTCGAGGCTATAAGCGACGGCGCACTTGAAATTTCAGAGGCAGGCGATTACGTCTTGACGGGCGAATATCCTTACGGCGTAAAAATAACCGCTAAAAAGAACTCCGAAGTGCATATTTTCTTAAACGGCGCAAGCGTTACCGCCGACGGCGCTTGCGCGCTTTACAGCGAAAAGGCGATAGAGGCTACCATTACCGTTGTTGGCGGTACGACTAACCTCATCTCGAATAAAGTTTCGGACACGTCCGATACTTCCACTTATAACGCATTGCATATAAAGGGCAACCTTTCGATAAACGGCGGCGGCGAGTTGAAGGTAGTAAGCGAAAGCAAGTCGGGAATAAAGGCTTCGAAAGTCTTGCAGGTCGTAGGCGCTGCGATAGACGTAACGGCGGCAAGCCACGGTCTGACTGCGCAAACGGTGATTGCGCAGGACTGCGCTATAACCGTTAGTGCCGGTAAAGACGGTATTCAGGCGGAGAGCGAAGATTATATTACCGAAGAGGACGAGGACGGCAACGTCGTATCGGCGGAATACGTCGTATCCGACGGCTACGTTTCCTTAAAAAGCGTAGCATATACCGCTAACACCTACGGCGACGGAATTCAAGCGGACACTTTCGTGCTTATCGACGGCGGAACGTATAACATAACGACTACGGGCGTATGGGTAGCGTATTCTTCTGCGAACATATCGACTTATGAACTCGAAACCGACGATTTCCGTTGGACAAAGAGCGGTTCGACTTACGGTAAAGTCGCATCTGACGAAGTAAGCCGTTACGGCGTATCGAAACTCTACGCTTTGGCGCAGGGCTGTAAAGGCATAAAGGTCGGAGAACTCGAATACGAGGACGCCGACGGCAACACGGTTACTATAACCGACGGAGATTACAATATTTTAATAAAGGGCGGCACGTTCAATATAAATTCTTCGGACGACGCCATTCACGCCAACAGCGGTAACGTAATAATTAAGGACGGAACGTTCACTATTGCGACTTTGGACGACGGCATAACTGCGGACGAACTCACGAGAATAGACGGCGGCAGCGTAACTATTACGACTTCTTACGAGGGTATCGAGGGCGCTTACGTCGAGATAAACGGCGGCAGCGTTGACCTTTACGCAACCGACGACGGAATAAACGCTGCGAGCGACGACAGTAAAGTAACCGAGCATATCATAATTACGGGCGGCAGCGTCGTAGTCAAATCGGACGGCGACGGTCTTGATTCCAACGGCAATATAAGAATAGAGGGCGGAACGGTTATCGTGCACGGGCCGACGAGCGGCGGCGACGCTGCGCTCGACGCCGACAGCGGTATTTTAGTCAACGGCGGATATCTGTTTGCGACCGGAAGTCTCGGAATGGTAGAAACTCCGTCGACAAATTCTAAGCAATACGTAGTATCGTTCGCTTCGCAGAGTTCCGTTGCGGCGAACACGGCGATGACGCTTAAAGACTCGTCGGGCGAAACGCTGTTTGCGGTAACGACGCAAAAAACTTGTCAGAGCATAATACTAAGTTGTCCGGAACTTCAAAGCGGCTCGTCATATACCTTATACGGCGGTTCGTCATCGCTTGCGACCTTTACGGTTTCGAGCATAATAACTTCCATAGGTTCTGGCGGAAGCGGCTCGGGCGGCCCCGGCGGACCGGGCGGACCGGGTAGAAGATAAAAATAATAGAAATATTGGGCGTTCAGTTTTACTGAAACGCCCTTTTTTTATTGCCTTTTACGAATATATTTGATATAATAATTTCCAATAAGAAGATTTTAATTTCATCAAATAAAGGGAATAATATCAGTTATTATGTACGATATAATTATAATCGGGGCGGGCCCTGCCGGGCTTACCGCCGCCATATACGCCCGTAGAGCCGCCAAAAGCGTTTTGGTACTGGAAGCAAAATTTTACGGCGGACAGATAATCAATACTCCGGATATAGAAAACTATCCGGCATGTGCGCACGTTTCCGGCTACGATTTCGCCGGCAAAATTTACGAGCAGGCGAAAGCGCTCGGCGCAGAGATATTATACGAAAAAGCGTCAGAGATAAAGGATAACGGCGACGAAAAGGAAGTTATAACGGACGAGGGCAGTCATTTAGCGAGGGCGGTTATCATCGCCACGGGTTCAAAGAACAGAAAACTCGGCTTAGAGGGCGAGGACGAACTCATCGGCAGAGGCGTATCCTACTGCGCTACTTGCGACGGAGCGTTTTACAGAAAAAAAGCGGTTGCGGTCGTGGGCGGCGGAAACACGGCGTTAGAGGACGCACTATATCTTGCGGATATAGTCGAAAAGGTGTACCTTATACACAGGCGTGATTCTTTCAGAGGCGATGAGGCGACAGCCGAACTCTTAAAGGGGCGAGGGAACGTCGAATTCGTCTTGAACTCAACGGTTACGAAACTGAATGCGCAAAATACGCTCGAAAGCGTTGAAGTTACGGATAATAGCGGAAAAACGAGAACTCTCGAAGTAAGCGGTCTGTTCGTTGCAGTCGGGAGAATACCCGAAAACAAGGAATTCGGCGAGTTGGTCAAATTGGACGAGAACGGTTATATCGTTGCCGGCGAGGACTGCGTTACGAGCGCAAGAGGCATATTTGCGGCGGGAGACAACAGAGTTAAAACCGTTCGTCAACTCGTTACCGCAACGGCTGACGGCGCAGTTGCGGCGACGGAGGCAATAAAGTACTTAAAGGAGAAAATATGATTTACTTTCATTCGGATTACAGTCAAGGCGCACACCCGAAAGTTTTAGACGCAATAGTTAAAACGAACGACGAATTTACCGACGGTTACGGCAAGGACGAATATTGCGAAAGGGCAAAGGCGCTCATTAAAGAACTGATAAAGTCTGAGGATTCGGACGTACATTTTATGATAGGCGGAACTCCTTGCAATATCACGGTGATAGCGGCGAGTCTGAGACCTTACGAGTCGGTGATAGCGGCGAGGAGCGGACACATTTACGTTCACGAAACGGGAGCGATAGAGGCGACGGGGCATAGGATAGTTACGGTTGACGGAATAAACGGAAAACTGACTCCCGATTTAATAGACAAGGCTTGGGAAGAATACAGCGACGAACATACCGTAAAGCCGAGAATGGTCTACATATCCGAGCCGACCGAAATAGGCACGTTATATAGCAGAGCTGAGATGACGGCTATTTCGGAGAAATGTAAAGAGTTAGGGCTTTTGCTTTACGTCGACGGCGCAAGGCTGGGTGCGGCGCTGACGAGCAAGGAGAGCGACCTTTCGATCGCCGAACTTTCGAGACTCTGCGACGCATTCTATATCGGCGGAACGAAGAACGGCGCACTGCTTGGAGAGGCGCTCGTCATAAACAATAAGGCGATGAACGAAAATTTCCGCTTTATGATAAAGAGACAGGGCGGACTGCTTGCAAAGGGCAGACTTATAGGCGTGCAGTTCGAGGCGCTTTTTAAAGGCGGCGAGAACGGCTTATATTACGAAATCGCTTCGCACGAAAACGCCATGGCGGAAAAACTAAGAAACGGGCTTAAAAATCTGGGCGTAAAGTTTTACGGCGACTCGCCGACAAATCAGATTTTCCCGATTTTGCCGGCAAAAGCGGTAAGAGAACTCCAAAAGGACTTCTTCTTTTACGAATGGGCAAAGGAGGAGAACGGAATGATACCCGTTCGCCTCGTAACTTCGTGGGGAAGTAAGGAGAGCGAAGTAGACGCCTTTTTAAAACGGGTTAAAGAACTGATATAAAAAAGCGGGCATTATTCACACGTTTGCGAATAATACCCGCTTAAAAATTATGTTGTAAGAATTTTATTTTTGTAGTTTTGCTCGAAATACGACGAGAGGTCGGCGTCCGAGATTATATAGTTTACGTCTTTGACGTGGCAAAGTTTGAACATTGACGCCTTGCCGAGTTTCGAACTGTCACAGAGGAAGATTTTTTTATCCGCATTTTTCATCATCGCTATTCTCAAAAAATTTTCTTCTTCGAAGCAGTCGTAAATATTCCCGTGTGCGTCAACCGATTGCGCCGAAAATATAAACACGTCGGCGTGGTAGTGTTCTATCGTGTTTATTGCGTTTTGACCTACCAAGACCGCTCGGTTGGTATCCGAAATTTTTCCTCCCGTCGAATACGCCTCGACGTTGTATTTGGATAGGGTGGAAATGGTGTCGATACCGTTCGTCATAACCCGAATATTCTTGAAATTTTTTAAGTATTCGGATAGGAAAAACGCAGAAGTCGAGCCGTCGAGGAACACGAAATCCCCGTCTTTAACGCATTTAGTCGCAAACATCGCGATTTTCTTTTTCTGAAAACTGTTCTGCTGCGAACGGAATGAAAAACTCGGAAACATATTTCCGCTTTCGTCAATTCTTGCGCCGCCGTGCGTGCGAATTACCAAGCCTTGCTCTTGCAGGGCGCTCAATTTGCGCCTTACGCTCGACGGGCTTATATAAATTTCATTTGCGATGTCGCCAATTGACATCGCCTTATTTTTTTGCAAGACGTTTAAAATTTCCTGCGAAGTCGAATCGTTCACAATATTGCTCATTTTGCGTATTTATTCTCCGTGAAATAACATAAATAATAAATATTATTGTCAATTTTCCCAAAACAAGCGTATATGCTTGATTATTTTGGTAAATAAATTATATATTATCAGTAGAAAAATGTCAACGAAAGGAGATAAAAAAAATGCCAAAAATGAATTTGGATTGGAAAACCGCTTACGCTTTTATTGAGGACGCCTTCGTGGGCGTCGGAGTTCCGCGCGAGGACGCAAAGATTTGTACCGACGTACTGCTCGAAAGCGATAAGCGCGGTATAGAGTCGCACGGCTGCAACCGCTTTAAGCCCATTTATATCGACAGAATAAACGACGGTATACAAAACCCCGTAACCAACTTCGATATAATCGAGGAAACCGAAACGACCGCAGTAGTCGACGGCCACAACGGAATGGGACAGGTAATAGGCTATAAGGCAATGCGCCTTGCTATGGATAAGGCTAAACAGCACGGTATGGGAATGGTAGTAGTCAGAAATTCCTGCCATTACGGCATAGCGGGATATTACGCTTCGATGTGCACGAAAGAGGGAATGATAGGTATAACGGGAACTAACGCTCGTCCGTCCGTTGCGCCCACTTTCGGCGTAGAGGGAATGTTCGGTACTAATCCGCTTACGATAGGACTTCCCACCGACGAGGAATTCGACTTTTTGATAGACTGTGCGTCGAGTATTACTCAAAACGGTAAAATAGAGTATTATGCGAGAACGGGCGAACAAGTTCACCCGGGAACTATGATAGATATCGACGGCAACGCCGTAGAGGGCGACGCAGGAGTAGCGCTTGCCAAGATAAGAAACGGCACGGCGGCGCTTACCACTCTCGGCGGTATCGGCGAGGCTTTGGGCGGATATAAGGGCTACGGATACGCAATGGTAGTCGAAATTTTGTCTGCGGCGCTTCAAGACGGCGCATACGGCAAAGCGCTCAACGGCAAAGACGAAAACGGCAATAAGATACCGTATCATTTAGGACATTTCTTTATAGCGATAGATACCAATCACTTCCTCGGCGAAGAAATTTTCCGCAAAAAGGCAGGAGATATACTCCGTGCGGTCAGGGCTTCGAAAAAAGCGCCGGGAGCGGACAGAATTTATACTGCCGGCGAAAAAGAATATCTCGTATGGCAAGAGAGAAAGGATAAGGGCGTTCCGATCAACGAATCCGTTCAACAAGAGATGATAAAGGTTCGTGACGAACTCGGACTTTCTAAGTACGTATTCCCGTGGGAGAAATAAGAGAGGTAATTATGAATTACAGAGAAGAATCTTTAAAAAAGCACTACGAATGGAAAGGTAAAATCGAGGTTTCGCCGAGAGTTCCCGTCAAAAACAGAGAGGACTTATCGCTGGCGTACACTCCGGGCGTTGCCGAGCCTTGCCTCGAAATACAAAAGGACGAGAGCAAGAGTTACGAACTTACGAGGCGTTGGAACACGGTAGCCGTCATCACCGACGGCACGGCGGTTTTGGGGCTCGGAGATATAGGTCCTGTCGCCGGTATGCCGGTTATGGAAGGAAAGTGCTTATTGTTCAGAACTTTTGCGGGCATAGACGCTATTCCCATCTGCATAAAGAGTAAAGACGTAGACGAGTTGGTAAGGACTATTTATCTTATTTCCGGAAGTTTCGGCGGTATAAACTTAGAGGACATTTCCGCTCCCCGTTGTTTCGAAGTCGAGAGGAGACTGAAAGAACTCTGCGATATCCCCGTATTCCACGACGACCAGCACGGCACGGCTATCGTGCTCGGCGCAGCGCTCATAAACGCTTTAAAGGTAGTAAATAAGGACTTGGATAAAGTCAAGATAGTTATAAACGGCGCAGGTTCTGCCGGAATTGCGATAGCGAAGTTTTTACTTTCGCTCGGCGCAACGGATATAATTATGTGCGACAAGTTCGGAACGCTTAAAAAGGGAAAGGCTGAAATGAATGCGGCGCAAGCGGCGATGGCGGAAGTTACGAATAAAGAACTCCTCGACGGCAAACTTGCCGACGCAATGAAAAAAGCCGACGTATTTATAGGCGTTTCCGCACCGAATATCGTTTCGGAAGAAATGGTAAAATCCATGAACGAAAAGGCGATAGTGTTCCCGATGGCGAACCCCACTCCCGAAATTATGCCCGAACTCGCTTTAAAGGCGGGCGCAGCGGTGGTAGGCTCGGGAAGGAGCGATTATCCGAATCAGGTCAACAACGTTTTGGCGTTCCCGGGAATATTCAGAGGCGCTTTGGACGCAAGGGCAAAGGACATAACCGACGAAATGAAAGTTGCGGCTTGTAAGGCGCTTGCCTCGCTTATAAAGGACGACGAACTTTCGGCTACCAACATTTTGCCGAAGGCGTTCGACGAGGGCGTGGCGGACGCAGTTGCGAAAGCGGTAAAAGAAGCGGCGCTTAAAAACAAGTAAAATAAAAAACAGCAATAAAAAACGGACGTAAGCGAAGAATTCTTCGTTTACGCCCTTTTTTTTGTTGCAATATTTCGTTCCGTCTTGTATAATATATTTTATCAACGGAGCGAATTATGATTTTCGGAAAATTTATAAATAAATATTATCTGAAATATTTGCCGATGCTGCTGCTCGGAGTGCTTGCGCTCGGCGCCGTCGACTACGCCCAACTGCAAATTCCCAAAGCTTATCATATTCTGCTTTCGGGCGTAAATACGGGCTTTATCGACGAGGCGATGACCATTCCGTTTACGCTCGACGTGCTACTCGACCAAGTGTGTGCGCCCATACTCGTGATAGTCGTGGTTATGATGATAGGCAGATTCGTTTGGAGAATATGCTTTTTCGGGGCCGGCACAAGAATGGCGACCGATTTAAGGGGCAAGATGTTCGACAAGGCGAGAACGTTGTCGCCGCAGTATTATCAGGTAAATAAAGTGGGGAATATGATGTCCCTTTTCACCAACGACCTCGAAACTTTGGACGAGTGTTTCGGTTGGGGAATGATGATGTTCTTCGATGCGTCTATTCTCGGCGGTCTGGCGGTGGCGAATATGATCGCCGTTCAGCCTTTGCTCACGCTTTTCTGTCTTATACCGATGGCATTTTTGATGGTTATCGGTATAATTCTGAATAAATATATGACTAAAAAGTGGGACGAAAGGCAAGAGTCTTTCTCGAAAATATCCGACTTTGCGCAAGAGAGTTTTTCGGGTATCGCAGTAATAAAGGCGTTCGTAAAAGAGGCGAAAGAACTTTGGGAGTTCAAAAAACTGAACTCGAATAACGAGAAAGTAAACGTAGAATATACGAGGCTTTCGACGATACTGAGAGTTTCGGTATCTTTGTTCGTCGAGGCGGTTATCTGTGTAATTCTCGGTTTCGGCGGTTATCTCGTATGGAAAGGCAATATAACGGCGGAATCGCTCATAGAATTTATCGGGTATTTTACGGCGATCGTTTGGCCGATAGCCGCCGTTTCCGAACTTATAGATATGCATTCGAGGGGCAAGGCTTCACTCGGCAGAATCAGCGATTTGCTTTCCGCTCCCGTAGACGTAAAGGATAGAGAAAACGCCGCAGACGCAGGTACGTTAAGGGGCGAGATAGAGTTTCGCGACTTGACTTTCATTTATCCGTATTCGGATAGAGAAGTGCTTAAAGATTTATCGTTTAAAATAAATGCGGGCGAAAACGTCGGCATAGTCGGGCAGATAGGTTCGGGCAAGACGACCGTTGCCGACTTACTGCTTCGGGCGTTCAACGTGCCGGACGGAACGGTATTTCTCGACGGCAAGGACGTAAACGAACTAACGATTGAATCGGTAAGAAGGAATTGCGCCTACGTTCCGCAAGATAATTTCCTTTTTTCAGACACTATAGAAAACAATATATCGTTTGCCTCCGACGCCGACGAGAGCGCCATTAAGGTGGCGGCGGAATACGCCTGCGTTGCCGACGACATAGAGGGATTTAAAGATAGTTATAAGACCGTTCTCGGCGAGAGGGGAGTAACGGTTTCGGGCGGACAGAAACAGCGTATATCCATTGCGAGGGCGTTTTTGAAAGGCGCACCCATATTGATTATGGACGATTCGGTTTCCGCCGTCGATACGAGTACCGAGGAGAGTATATTAAACGCTATAAATACGACGAGAAAGGGTAAGACCACGATTTTGATTGCCCACAGAATTTCCACCGTCAAGAGAATGAACAAGATATTGTTTATGAGCGGCGGCAGATTGCTCGCATCGGGCAGCCACGAAGAACTGCTTAAAATTTGTCCGGAATATGCAAGGACTGTCGAACTTCAAAGACTCGAAGAAAGGGAGGGCGCATAGTATGAGAGAATATTATCCCCTACTCGTAACGGGCGGCATACTCGGGCTTTTCTCGGTTATATTCATCGTCGCTTTCTTGCTCATAAAGGACAAGAAAGAAGCGTTCGGATTTGACAGAAAAATGAAAGATAAAGAGCTTATACGGCGACTTTTGCATTATGCTAAACCGTATCGTTCGCAGTTTGTCATTATAATTTTTCTGATGATTGTCTCCATATTATACGACGTACTTGCACCGCTTATGGTCGGCAATATAGAAGAACTTATAAGGTTAGACTTCGAACTGAAATATCTCTTTATAAGGGTAGGCGTTTACGCCTCGATTTTGATCGTATCCGTTGTATGTATGTACTTGCAGTCCATAATGCTGCAAAAGACGGGGCAAAAAATACTTTCGGCGATAAGAAAAGACCTGTTCGAGCATATCGAGAGTTTATCTCACGAGCAACTCAATCAAATTCCCGTCGGAACGCTCGTAACGAGAGTTACCAACGACTCGGAAGCCATATCGAGAATGTTCACTAACGTCGTCGTAAACTTGGCGAAGAACTTTTTCGTAATTATCGGCGTGCTGGTCGCAATGTTCTTACTCAATTACGAACTGACGCTTATGGTACTGTGCTTTGCGCCGTTTATAGTGCTGTTCACGGCTATTTTCCGTAAATTCTCACGCCGTGCGCACAGAAGCGTAAAGAGCGCTACTACCGACATAAATATCTTCTTATCCGAAAATCTTTCCGGAATGAAGATAACGCAGATTTTCAATCGAACCGACAAAAAATACGAGCAGTTTTCGGAGAAAAACTCAAAACTCGGAAAATCAATGCTCGGCGAAATATTAGTATTCAGCATATTCAGACCCGTCGTATATATGTTATATATAACGTCCGTGCTTTGCCTGTTTTATCTCGGCGGCAAGGGCTATCTCGACGGCGCCACCTTTATGGGCCAGACGATAACCGGCGGCGTGATAGTTTCTTTCTACTTATATATAAATAAGTTCTTTACGCCCATACAAAATCTCGCCGAACAGTTCAATATGTTGCAATCCGCTCTCGCTTCCGCAGAAAAGATTTTTACCGTAATGGATATAGAGCCGACGGTAGTTGACAGCGAAAATGCGATCGAGGTCGACGGCATAAGAGGCGACATAGAATTCAAAGACGTCTGGTTTAGTTATATCGAGAACGAGTGGGTATTAAAGGGCGTGTCGTTCAAGGTCAACGCAGGGGAGACCGTGGCGTTCGTAGGTGCGACGGGTTCCGGCAAATCGACGATACTTTCGCTTATTTGTCGAAACTACGATATTCAGCGAGGGCAGATCTTAATCGACGGCAGGGATATAAAAGACTATAAGATTTCGTCGCTGAGAAAATGTTTCGGTCAGATGCTGCAAGACGTGTTCTTGTTTGCGGGAACGGTGAGGAGCAATATAGTTCTTCACGACGATATGACCGATGAAGAAGTAATGGAGGCGTGCAGATACGTAAACGCCGATAAATTCATTGAAAAACTTCCGAATGGTTTAGATGAAGAAGTGAGAGAGCGGAGCAATAATTTCTCTGCCGGACAGAGGCAACTCTTATCTTTTGCGAGAATGATAATACATAAACCGAACGTTATGATATTAGACGAGGCGACTGCGAACATTGATGCCGAAACCGAAGTGCTTATACAGAATTCTCTCGAAAAGATGATGAATAAAGGAACTATGTTAATAGTTGCGCACAGGCTTTCGACGATACAGAAAGCGGACAAGATAATAGTACTCAGTCACGGAGAGATATTAGAGGAAGGCACGCATTTCTCGTTATTAAACAAGAAAGGCAAGTATTACGAACTGTATATGTTGCAATTTGAGAAACAGCAATTAGGGGCTTAACCTTTGGTTAAAATAAAAATTGAGGCGGAAAGCATTGCGCTTTCCGCCTCGTTTTTTATTTAAGACCTTATAGACTAACAATCTCCGTGGTATAATATACGAAAAAACACCATTAAAACGGAGGAAGAAAATGAAAAACAGAAAGATAACCGAAAAGAGGTTAAAAGAATTTAA